>NZ_JBVISA010000002.1:249597-450142 GCF_055575755.1 Kitasatospora sp. NPDC034035
GGATCACGCCGTCGTGCCAGCCGTCGGAGGCGCTGTAGATCTCGTGCAGCTCGCCGCCCTTGATGGCCTCGATGACGCGGTCGCCCGAGGGGCTGTAGCTGAAGCTCATCGTGGTGATGCCGGACAGGCCCGGGATCACGCCGTCGTGCCAGCCGTCGGAGGCGCTGTAGATCTCGTGCAGCTCGCCGCCCTTGATGGCCTCGATGACGCGGTCGCCCGAGGGGCTGAAGCCGAAGCTCATCGCGGTGATGCCGGACAGGCCCGGGATCACACCGTCGTGCCAGCCGGTGGCGTCGGTGTAGATCTCGTGCAGCTCACCGTTCTCGATGGCCTCGATCACCCGGTTGCCGTTGGCGTTGTAGGTGAAGCTCAGCGCGGAGAGGCCGGTGACGCCGGGGACGGCGCCGTCGTGCCAGCCGGTCACGTCGGTGTAGACCTCGTGCAGCTGGCCGTTCTCCACGACCTCGATCGTCCGGTCGTAGCCGGCGTTCGGGTTGCAGACCAGCTTCATCACCTTGTCGGCGTCAGGGGTGCCCAGGCCGGTGGCCATGTCGTAGCCCTGCCCGGCCCAGTACAGGCCGCCCTGGATGCCGATGTCGTTGTTGCCGGAGGTGACGTCCCGCAGCGCGTTGATGCCGTTCTTCGCGGCCCAGTAGAACGCCGGGGCGATGAAGCCCACCCGGCCGCTGCAGCCCGGGTTGTTCTGGTGCGCCGTGATGGCGGCCCAGAGCGGAGCGGAGCCGCTGGTGCCGCCGATGATCATCCAGGAGCCGGCGCCGGTGGCGACCACGTAGCCGGTCGACGGGTCGGCGTTGGCGGCCACGTCGGGGACCTGGCGGCAGGTCGTGCCGGCCGCGCCCTGGCACCGGTTGGTGTAGCCCGGGCCGTAGTAGCCGGCCTGGTAGGAGGTGCTGAGGGCCCAGCGGGAGACGCCGCCGCCGCTCGCGCCGCCGTTGTGGTTCCACACCGACTCGGAGACGGCGCCGCCGTTGCTGCTCAGGGTGGTGCCGCCGACACCGGTGACGAGCGGCTGGCTCGCCGGGTCGGAGGTGCTCAGCAGGTTGGTGACGGAAGCCGGCGCGCCGGCGTTCGCCAGGTAGTTGCAGCCGCTGGAGCCGTCGTCACCCGAGGCCGCCACCACGGTCTGGCCCTGCAGCGCGGCCTGGAGGAAGATGTCGCGCTCGGCCGACAGGTCGCTGCCCGACATCACCTGGTCGCAGACGCCCCAGCTGGTGGTGACCACCTGGGCGTGGTTGTCCGAGACGATCTGGCGGTAGGTGTTCTGGATGTCCACCTGGGTGGCGCGCGAGGCGTCCGGACCCTGGTAGACCAGCACGTTCGCGCGGGGCGCGAGACCGATGACGGTGTCGATGTCCAGCGCGGTCTCGACGCCGACGCCGTTGTTGGTCGGCGGGGCCTGGTAACCCGAGTTGACCTTGACCCGCTGCACCGAGGCGTTGGTGCCGTAGCAGGACTGGAAGGTGCTCAGACCGGCGTCCGAGTAGTCCTCCAGCGCGAAGACGGCGACGGTCGTGCCGAAGCCGCCGTCGGTCATGCCGTTCAGGCCGTAGGCCGAGGCGAGCGCGGACGGGCTGAAGTAGTCCTTGCCGTCCGTCTTGCCCGGGAACTGCGAGGCCGCGCCGGTGCACATCGCCGGGTAGCCGCCGGTCGCGGCGGGCGTCGCGGCCGGGTGCGCGAGCCCCGCGCCGCCCTGGCCGGTGGCCCCGATCACGTGGCTGCTGTGCGCCTGGGCCAGCGTGTTCAGGCCGACGACGCCGGTGATCGCCCCGGCCACGTCGGAACGCACGGCGGGGGCGGCGGTGTTGAGGAAGCCGGTCCGGCCGTCGGGCGTCGTGTAGCCGGCCAGGTCCACGTCGAAGGACTTCTTGGCCTCGGCGACGGTGGTGGCGACCGGGATGGTCAGGCCGTCGGCCGCGAGCGCGCCGGGCTTCAGGCCCTGGGCCTTGAGGGCCTGGCTGACCTTGGCGACGGTGGCCGGGTCGGCGCCGAAGCGCTGCGCGAACTCACCGGTCTGCAGGAAGTGGTGGTACTGCGGCGATGCCTGGTCGCTCACCGCCGCGGCGAGCGCGTTGGCGCCGGCCTCGTTGCGGGACTTCAGGTGCACGCTGAGCTGCACCGGCGTGTCGTCCGCAGGTGCGGCGGTCTTGGTGGCGTTCCCCGGGGCGGTCGGCACGGTGCCGACGCGCTGCGTCGTCGGAGCGTCGGCGTGGGCGGCCGGCAGGCCCGCGTAGGTGACCAGGGCCGCGGTGGCTATGGCCAGGACGGCCGTGCGGGACAGTGGTCTCGCGGTCCACACCGGCCGGGCGTGTGGCGTCGGATGGGACATCCGCGCTCCCCCCATTTTGATGATTCGATGGACTCTCGAACGAAGGTCCGACCGGAGTTCTATCAGGCCGTGCGGACACCTCCGCAACCGAATACCCCCCTCGCCGCGCGCGGAGGCCCCCGGCTCGCCTCCCGTGGGGTCGTCGGCATGCGACTGAGCACGGTGGTCCTCCCCGACCACCGGTGGAGCGAGGGGCAGAAGATCCGGCGTCGGGCCGAAGAACTCGGCTTCCACGCTGCGTACACCTACGACCACATGTCCTGACGGACCTTCCGGGACGCGCCCTGGTGCGGCTCGGTCCCGACCCTGACCGCCGCCGCCACGGCGACCGAGTTCGGGGCCCGCTCCGCCCGGCGGCGCGGGCGGAGCGGCCCTGCCGTTCAGGAGGAGAGGCGGTTCAGTGCTGCGGTGGCGATGCCTTCGACGTGGGCCGGGGCGTCGGTGGGCCGGCCGGTGAGCTCGACGACGGCGACCTTGGTGCCGCTGCGCAGGACCGCGACCCCGCCGCTGACGGTGCCGTCGCCGTTGTAGGCCGGGTACCAGTGGGCGGTGCCGCCGGTGACGGTCAGGGTGTGGGCCGCGCCGTAGTGCCAGTGGCCGGCGGGCTCGTCCTGGCAGTCCTGAACGAGCGCGACGAGCTGCTTCTCCCAGGTGGCGGCCGCGGTCTCGGTGGGGGCGCTCGCGGCCGACTCGAACAGCCGGCCATCGGTGTCGAAGGTCCAGGTCACGGACGCGTACGCGGTGGCCTTGTCCTTGGTCAGGTCGCGCATCGTCTCCTCGCCGGAGCACGCGGACAGCGCCTGGCGTCCGGTCAGCGCAACGGTCGCGCCAACCGGGTTCAGGCCCTGCTGGAAGTCCTCGCTCTGGACGAGGTCGGCGGAGCCGAGTCCGGGCGCGGCGACCGCAGCCGGGTGGGCGGCGACCGCGGTGCGGTGCGGTGCGTTGTGCGCGGCCCCGTCGGCGGCGGCCGACTGGGTGCCGACGACGCTGGCCGTGATCAGTGCGGCGGCGAAGCAGGCCGCGGCGGCGATCCGGTTGCGGCGAACGGACTTCTGCTGGACGGTCTGGTTCTCGGTCATCTGGTCCCCCTGCTGGTCGGGACGCCTGCTGCGTCCTCGTACAACCGGGGAGATGCCGCCGGGGGAGGGAAAGTTGGAGCCCTGACCGGCTGTTTCACAGCTGTGACAGAGCGGTCCTGACGACGCGATCCATCGCGGCCGTGCCCAGGCAGGCATCGACCTCCAGCACCCCGTAGTGGTTGCCGCTGCGCAGCACGGCGATGCCGCCGCAGGGCTCCTTGCCCTCGGGCGCTCTGCCAGTGGTGTTGAGCGATCCCTGGTAGGTGCCCATCCAGCTCGCGGTGACGTCCGGGGCGAGTTGCACCGTCGTGGTCCTTCCGTAGATCCAGTGCCCTGGCTGTTCCTCCTGGCAGGGCACCTCCTCCAGCAGCAGGCGCTCGGTGAAGTTCTGCGCCCGGGAAGGGCTCGGGGCATCGGCGGCGACCTCGCGGGCGACCTGGTCGACGCCGGCGGCGGCCAGCGTGGGGTCGTCCGGGTTGGTGCGGGGGCTGGTCATCAGCCCGCGGAAGTGGGCGCCGGGCCCGCCCAGGGTCTGAGTGAGGGTCTTCTCGCCGGAGCAGGCCGCGTTGGCGTAAGACCCGTCGCCGTACCGGTCGGTGACGTGGATCTGCCCGATGCCGAGGTCCGGGCCGAACGCCGCGGGTCCCAGAAGGTTCGCGGTCGTCACCGGCCCGGTCGCACCGGTCGCACCGGTCGCACCGGTCGGCGAGGCGGAGCCGGAGCCGGAGCCGGAGGCCGAGGACTCGGGCGTCGGGACGGACCCGCCGGGCGTCGCGAGAGCGGACGCGCCCTGGGATGCCCCGCCGACCGCGGCACCCGACCGTGCTGCCGGGTGCGCGGTGGCGCCGGGGGGCGGTGGCAGGACGAATCGGCCGGCCGCCAGCCCGAGCGCGGCGGCTGCCGCCAGGGCGGCGACGGCGGACCGGAGCCGGACGACGGCGTGGCCGCCGCCCGCCGCGGGACCGCCGTTCACAGACCCGGGACCAGGCGCTCGCGCATGAAGCGGCGGGCCTGGTGGATACGGTCCTTGACCGTGCCCAACGGGGCGTCCAGCGCCTCGGCCACCTGGACGTAGGTCAGGTCGCCCAGGTCGCGCAGCACCAAGGCCTCCACCAGGGCGGGGTGTTGCTGCTCCAGCGCGGCCAGCGCCTCCATCAGGTCGAGCCGGGTCCCGGCGATGACGCTGGTGGTGCGCGGGTCGACGGACTCGGGGAGGTCGGCGTGGCTGTCCTCGGCGCGCCGGCGCATCGAGCGGTAGGTGGACCGGGCGGCGTTCGAGGCGATCACCGTCACCCAGCCCAGGAAGGAGCCGCGGCCGCCGTACTCGCCCAGGTGCGTGCTGATGGACAGCAGCGCGTCCTGCGCGGCCTCCTCCGCGTCGGCGTGGTGGGGCAGGAAGCGCGAGCAGCGGCGCAGCAGCACCGGCCGCAGCTTGGCCAGCAGGTGCTCCATCGACCCCGGGTCCCCTGCCTGAGCAGCCGCCACGAGCCGTTCCAGCTCGCCGTCCTCGAACATCCGGATCCCCCCGTTTCGTCCCGCCTGGCATGCCACCCGACGAACGGGAGTTCCGCGCTCCCCCCGACTCCGGCAGAATGCTGCCACATGCGCAAGCTCGGCCGTTACCTCCTCCTGGACCGGCTCGGAGCCGGCTCCTTCGCGACGGTCTGGAAGGCCTACGATCCGGAGCTCGACACCGAGGTCGCGGTGAAGGTGCTGGCCGAGAACTGGGCCGCCAACGCCGATGTGCGCGAGCGGTTCCTGGCGGAGGCGAGGCTGCTGCGCCGGATCGCCAGCCCGCGGGTGGTCCGGGTGCACGACGTCGGGGTGCAGGAGGACCGGCCCTACTTCGTCATGGACTACGTACGCGGCGGCACCCTGGCGGACCGGGTCGGGCAGTGCGACCCGCAGGAGGCGCTGCGGCTGGCCGCGGAGGCGAGCTACGCGGTCCAGGTCCTGCACGAGGCGGGCGTGGTGCACCGCGACGTCAAGCCGTCCAACCTGCTGCTCGCCGCCGGCCCTGCGCCCGCCGCGGTGCTGGTGGCGGATCTGGGCAGCGCCAAGCAACTGGCCGACGCATCCGGGCTTACGGTGACCACGGGCACGCCCGCGTACATGGCACCGGAACAGGCCTTCCAGACCGGCGGGTTCGACGGGAGGGCCGACGTGTACGCGTTGGCCGTCGTGGCCTACGAGCTGCTGACCGGGCAGAAGCCGTTCGGCCCGGGCGGACGCGCCACAGCCCTGATGACCGACCGGCAGTCCGCCTCGACGCTGCCGGCGCTCCCAGCCGGAGCGGAGCTCCCACCGAACGTCGCCGTGCTGCTACGGGCCGCGACGTCCGTCGAGCCGGCGGACCGACCGCCGACCGCCCAGGCCTTCGCAGACGCGCTGCTGGCGCCGGTCCCGCAGTCCCAGCCCCTGGAAGGCCCCGGGTGGCTGACCCCGCGCGCGGTCTGGCTGGCGTCGGGCACGGTGTTCACGGCGACGACCCTGCTGAGCTGGCTGCAGCGTTGAATCCGCGTCGCCCTGACTGTTGCGAATCCCGCAGGCCAGGGCTCCGTACCGGCTTCATCACGGGGCAAAGAGGTCGTCCGGTCAGAGGGCGTCGGCCGCTGACGGCTGCCGTAGGGTCGTTGCCATGCGACTGAGCACGGTGATCCTCCCCATCCACCGGTGGAGCGAGGGGCAGAAGATCTGGCGTCGGGCCGAGGACCTCGGCTTCCATGCCGCGTACACCTACGACCATCTGTCCTGGCGGTCCTTCCGCGACGAGCCGTGGTTCGGGTCGGTCCCGACCCTGACGGCAGCGGCCACCGCCACCGAGCGGCTGCGGCTCGGGACCCTCGTCACCTCGCCGAACTTCCGGCACCCGGTGACGCTGGCGAAGGAACTGGTCACGCTGGACGACGTGTCCGGCGGACGGCTCACCCTGGGGATCGGGGCCGGCGGCACGGGATTCGACGCGACGGCGATGGGCCAGGAGGCGTGGTCGCCGAAGGAGCGGGCGGCCCGGTTCGGCGAGTTCCTGCCGCTGCTGGACGAGTTGCTGCGCGAGGACGCCACCACCCGCGAGGGCACCTACTACTCGGCGGTCGAGGCGCGGAACATCCCCGGCTGCGTGCAGACGCCGCGGGTGCCGTTCTACGTCGCCGCGACCGGCCCGCGCGGCCTGAAGCTGGCCGCCGAGTACGGGCAGGGCTGGGTCACGTACGGCGACCCGAAGGGCCCGGCGGACGTGCCGGTCGAGCAGGCGCCCGGGGTGATCGCGCAGCAGATCGGGAAGCTCACGGCGGCCTGCGAGGAGACCGGCCGGGACGTGGCCACGCTGGAGAAGGTGCTGCTCCAGGGCTCGACGGCGGAGAAGCCGCTGGCGTCCGTGGACGCCTTCGTCGACTGGGCGGGCACCTACCGGGAGTTGGGCATCACCGAGCTGGTGGTCCACTGGCCGGTCCCCGACTCGATCTTCGAGAACGACCTCGCCGTCTTCGAGCGGATCGCCACCGAGGGTCTGGCGCAGCTGGGTTGACCCCTCCCGCCGGAGCGCCCGACGCCCCGGGCGCTCCGGCGGGACGGACGGGGCCCTTCGGCGGGCCGGGTGGGGCGCTTCGGCGGGCGGGACGGGGAGGGAGGGCCCCGGAGGGCGTCGGGGCGAGGCGCTAGTCTGTCCGCCGCACCTTCAATCTGATCATGCGTTACAACGGGGGTTCCTTCTTCATGTCTGCATCCAGGAGACTGCTCGCCACCGCTCTGGTCGCCACCGCCGCGTTCGGCCTGGCCGCCTGCGGACCGGACAACTCGTCGGACCAGGGCGCGGGAAGCGGGTCGAACACCGCGTCCGCCGCCCCGACCGCCGCGGCTCCCGCCTCGCCCACCGCCGCCCCGGCCGGCACCGGGAAGCCCGCGCCGTCCGGCACCCCGGGCAGTGAGGAGGGCTTCTGCACCCACGACCCGCTGCCGGCCGGCCAGAAGTGGATCTACCCGGTGAAGGGCACCACCGCGACCAACCTGGTCTACAAGGAGACCAAGGACGTCTGCGGCGTCGACGACGTCGGCTTCGACCCGGTGGGCGCCGACAAGACCGCCGCGTTCGCGCCCGCCGCCAAGGGCCACCTCCGGTCGGTGATCGCCGCGCCGAAGGACGTCAACGTGGCCGACCTGGTCAAGCACATCACCGAGTGCCTCGCGACCCCGCACAACGAGAAGGGCTCGTACCCCTGCTCGGCCGGCGACTACAAGCTGGCGCTCGACGCCTCCGGCAAGGTCACCGAGCTGTGGGAGCGCCCGCACTCCTGATCCGGCACTCCTGATCCGGCGGTCCTGACCCCGCACGCCTGACCCCGCCCGCCTGACCTGCACCCCTGACGGCGGGCTGCTGACCCCGGGCCGATCCCCCCTACCCCTAGGGGAGATCGGCCCCCGCGTCATACCGCAGCAGCAGACGGGCTCGTCATTCCAGCTCATGACCCCTGCCGCGCAGGGCCATTACGTTGAAGGCGTGTCCACAGCTGTCATCAAGACGGACGGCCTCACCAAGAGGTTCCCCCGGGTCACCGCCCTCGACCAGCTCACCGTCGAGGTGCAGCCGGGGGTGGTCGGGCTGGTCGGGTCCAACGGGGCGGGCAAGTCCACACTGATCAAGATCCTGCTCGGGCTCGCCCCGGCGACCTCCGGCCGCGGCGAGGTCCTCGGCCTGGACATCGCCACCCGGGGCTCCGAGATCCGCGAGCGGGTCGGCTACATGCCCGAGAACGACTGCCTGCCACCGGACGTCTCCGCCACCGAGTTCGTCGTGCACATGGCCCGGATGGCGGGCCTGCCCGCCACCGCCGCCCGTGAGCGCACCGCGGACACCCTGCGGCACGTCGGCCTCCACGAGGAGCGGTACCGGCCGATGGGCGGGTACTCGACCGGCATGAAGCAGCGGGTCAAGCTCGCCCAGGCCCTGGTCCACGACCCCAAGCTGGTGCTGCTGGACGAGCCGACCAACGGCCTCGACCCGGCCGGCCGGGACGAGATGCTGGCGCTGATCCGCCGCGTGCACACCGACTTCGGCATCTCGGTGCTGGTCACCACCCACCTGCTCGGCGAGCTGGAACGCACCTGCGACCACCTGGTCGTCATCGACGGCGGCAAGCTGCTGCGCTCCTCCTCCACCGCCTCCTTCACCGAGGCGACGGCGGTCCTCGCGGTCGAGGTCACCGACCACCCGCAGGACCACGCCCTCGAACCCGGCACGGCGCTCCGCGAACGCCTCGCCGCCGCCGGCATCGACGTCCAACCGGAGGGCTCGCACCTGGTGCTGGTCCGGCTGGCCGACGAGTCGACGTACGACACCATCCGCGACACCGTCGCCGACCTGGGCCTCGGCCTGGTCCGGCTGGAACAGCGCCGGCACCGGGTCGCCGAACTCTTCACCTCCCCGGCCGACGGCACCCGGGCCACCGACTCCCGGGCCGACGGCACCCGGGCCACCGAGCAGAGCAAGGGAGGGACGGACGATGTCGCTGCCTCCTGAGACCAGGCCCGCCGACACCGGCGTCATCCACGACATCGGCTACCGCGGCTACACCGGCCCCCGGCTCGGCCGCGGCTACGCCACCCGTTCGCTCTTCACCCAGAGCCTGCGCGCCGCGTACGGCCTCGGCCGCTCCGGCAAGTCCAAGGTGCTGCCGATGCTGGTGCTGGGCGTGGTCACGGTGCCCGCCGTGATCATCGTGGCGCTCGCGATCACCTTGAAGCGCGACCAACTGCCGGTCGAGTACGCGGGCTACCTCGCCAGCCTCAACCTGGTGGTCTCGGTCTTCCTCGCCTCCCAGGCGCCGGTGCTGCTCTCCCGGGACCTGCGGTACCAGACCGTCCCGCTCTACTTCTCCCGCCCGATCACCCGCACCGACTACGTCCGGGCCAAGTTCGCGGCCATGGTCTGCGCCCAACTGCTGCTGATGGCAGCCCCGTTGCTGGTTCTGTACCTGGGCGCGCTGCTCGGCGGGATGGACTTCTCGTACAACACCGGGCACTTCCTCTACGGCCTGGCCGCGGCGGTGCTGTACGCCCTGGTGCCGACCTCGGTGGCACTGGTGATCGCGGCCGCCACCCCGCGCCGGGGCTTCGGGGTCGCCGCCATCATGGGCTACCTGGCGATCAGCGCCGCGGTGGCCGGGATCGCGGTCGGCATCAGCAACCCGGGCACGACCGGCTCCGACGCCGCGCAGTGGACGTCGCTGATCTCGCCCACCAACCTGGTGGAGTCGCTGGTCAACGAGGTGTTCGACCTCGGCACCGGCCTCGACCGCCGGTACGCCCCGGGCGGGCTCGGCACGGCGGTGTTCGCACTCGTGGCCGCGGCCCTGGTGGTCGGCTCCTACCGGCTGCTGCTGAGCCGCTACAAGAAGGTTTGAGAGGGCGGCATGGCCACCATCAGCATCGACAAGGTCTCCCGCTGGTTCGGGAACGTGGTCGCGGTCAACGACATCACCATGGTCATCGGCCCCGGCATCACCGGCCTGCTCGGGCCCAACGGCGCGGGCAAGTCCACCCTCATCCACATGATGAGCGGCTTCCTCGCGCCCTCCAGCGGCGCGGTCACCCTGGACGGCGTGCCGATCTGGCGCAACCAGCAGGTGTACCGGCAGATCGGCCTGGTTCCCGAGCGGGAGTCGATGTACGACTACCTGACCGGCTGGGAGTTCGTCCTCGCCAACGCCGAACTGCACGGCCTGCCCCAGCCGGGCGCCGCCGCCCGCCGGGCCCTGGACCTGGTGGAGATGGCGTACGCCAAGGACCGTCGCACCGGGACGTACTCCAAGGGCATGAAGCAGCGGGTCAAGATGGCCTCCGCGCTGGTCCACGACCCGGCCGTGCTGCTGCTCGACGAGCCCTTCAACGGCATGGACCCGCGCCAGCGGCTCCAGCTGATGGAACTGCTGCGCCGCTTCGGCGCGGACGGCCGCACCGTGCTGTTCTCCTCGCACATCCTGGAGGAGGTCGAACAACTGGCCCGGCACATCGAGGTCGTGGTGGCCGGACGGCACGCGGCCTCCGGCGACTTCCGCAAGATCCGCCGACTGATGACCGACCGCCCCCACCGCTACCTGGTCCGCTCCAGCGACGACCGCCGGCTCGCCGCCGCGCTGATCGCCGACGGCTCCACCACCGGCATCGAGGTGGACGAGCGGGAGCGGGCCCTGCGGATCGAGGCGGTCAACTTCCAGGGCTTCACCACCCTGCTGCCCAGGGTCGCCCGGGAGGCCGGCATCCGGCTGTACACCGTCTCCCCGGCCGACGAGTCGCTGGAGAGCGTCTTCTCGTACCTGGTCTCCGCGTGAGCGCCGCCGTGACCCCGGGGACCGCCGCCCTGACCGCCCTGACCGCCCTGACCGCCGTTGTGACCGCCGTTGCCCAGGAAGGGGCCGACCGACCATGAACCCCACCGTCGCCAGGCTCACCCTGCGCGGGCTGCTGGGCCGCCGCCGCGGCCTCCTGCTGCTGGCGGTCCCCGCGCTGCTGCTGCTCATCTCCGCCATCGCGAGCGGGTCGAGCGCCGACGCACACGGCCTGACCGTCAAGATCCTCGGCCAGCTCGGCCTCGGCACCCTGGTCCCGATCCTCGGCCTGGTGGTCGGCACCGGGGCCATCGCCACCGAGATCGACGACGGCTCGATCGTCTACCTGCTCGCCAAGCCGCTGCCCCGCTGGCGGATCATCACCACCAAGCTGGCCGTCGCGACCGGCGTCACCTGGCTGTTCTCGGTCGTCCCGACCCTGCTGTCCGGGCTGCTGCTGTACGGCACCCGGGACGGCATGGTGCTCGGCTACACCGTGGCGGTCCTGGTCGCCGGCGCCGCGTACAGCGCCCTGTTCCTGCTGCTCGGCGTGGTCACCCGGCACGCGGTGGTCGCCGGACTGGCCTACGCCCTGATCTGGGAGTCGGTGGTCGGCAACTACGTCGAGGGCGCCCGGACGCTGAGCGTCCAGCAGTGGGGCCGGGCGGTGGCCGAGGCGGTCGCCGGGGACACCGCGATCGGCGCCGACGTCTCCCTCGGGGCGGCCGTCCCGCTGCTGCTGGTGGTCACCGTCGGGGCGACGGTGCTGGCCTCGGTGAAGCTGGCCGGACTGACCCTGGCCGGCGAGGAGTGAGCCGCGAGCCGTAGAGCCGCGAGCCGTAGGGCCGCGAGCCGTAGGGCCGCGAGCCGTAGAGCCACGAGCCGTAGGGCGGCACGCGGCCCGGCCGTGAACCGTACGGCAGAAGCCGAACGGCGCCCCGGTCCACCGTCGGGTGGTCCGGAGCGCCGTGCGGAGAGCCTCAGAGCGTACGGTTGCGGCCCGCGCCCCAGCCGGCCGCGCCGACCACCGCGACCAGCACCAGCATCAGCACCAGGGTGGTCTCCCAGCCGCCGGTGAGCTGGTGCAGCGCGCCCGCGCCGACCGGGCCGATTGCCGCGACCAGGTAGCCGATCGCCTGCGACATCCCGCCCAGCTGGGCGGCACCGGCCGCGTTGCCGGTGCGCAGCACGATGAACGCCAGGCCCAGGCCCAGCGAACCGCCCTGGGCCACGCCGAGGACCGTCGCCGACAGCCACGCCGCGGAGACCGGCGCGACCAGCAGCATCGCGATGCCCAGCCCGTTCAGCGCGGCCATGGTCACCGCCAGGGCGCGCTGGTTGGTCATCCGGCCGGCCATCAGCGGCACCAGGAAGGCACCGGCCACCTGCACCAGGTTGGAGAAGGCGAAGACCAGGCCGGCCTGGCCGCGGTCCATGCCGTGGTCGGCCAGGATGGTCGGCATCCAGGCCACCAGGGTGTAGACCAGCAGCGACGAGATGCCCATGAACAGGCTGATCTGCCAGGCCAGCGGGGACTTCCAGATGCCCTCGATCGCCTTGCCCGGCACCGCCGCCGCGTCCACCGCGCCCCGCTCCTGACGGCTGCGCAGCACCTGCGGCAGCCACGCCACCGCCGCGACCAGCGCGAGCAGCGACCACGCGCCGAGCGAGGCCCGCCAGCCGCCGCCGAGCACGTGCTCCAGCGGGACGGAGGTGCCGGCGGCGAGGGTCGCGCCGACCAGCATGGTGGTCGAGTAGACGCCGGTCATGGTCGCCGCGCGGTCCGGGAACTCCCGCTTGACCAGGCCCGGCATCGACACGTTCAGCACCGCGATGGCCACGCCGATCACCACGCAGCCCGCGTACAGCGCCGCCACCGAGGGCAGCACCCGCAGCAGCACGCCCGCGCCCAGCACCAGCACCGCGCCCAGCACCACCCGCTCGGCGCCGAACCGGCGGGTGAGCCGGGGGGTGAGCGGGGCGCCGACGCCCTGGAACAGCACCGGCACGGTGGTGATCAGGCCGCTCGCGGTCGCGGAGAGTCCGAAGGTCCGCTGGATCTCGTTGACCATCGGGGAGATCGCGGCCAGGCAGGCCCGCATGTTCAGCGCGACCAGCAGGATGCCGGTCAGCAGCAGGAGCGGATGGGCCAGCCGGGCGCGGACGGGGAGCGGGGCAGGGGTGGTGGCAACCGGCTGCTGGGCACGGGTGACGGCCATGGGTGTGCTGTTCTCTCTCGGATGTGCGTGGATGCGGGCGGGAAGGGGGAGGAGGCTCGCGCCGTCCTACTTCCGGGCCGCGATGGCCGCGAGCAGCTGCTCGACGGCCGCGGTCGGGCCGGCGAGCAGCGCACGACACGCCGCCTCGGCCCGGTCCGGGTCACCGCTCTCGATCGCGTCGACCAGCGCCTCGTGGGTCGCCACGACCGCCTCGGGCATGTCGTGGTCGCCGAAGGCGGAGGTCATCGCCTCGCGTACGGAGGCGCCGAAGTAGCGGTACACCTCGGCCAGCGCGGGGTTGTGCGCGGCCTCGACGACGGCGGTGTGGAACTCCAGGTCGTGCTCGACGGTGGCCTCGCGGCTCGCCCGCTCGGGGTGCGCCGCGAACACCTCGGCCTCACGGGCCAGCGCGGCCCGCATCCGCCGGATGTCCTCGGGGGTGTGCCGCAGCGCGGCCAGCCGGGCGCCCTCGGCCTCCAGCGCCGCGCGGACCTCCAGGACGTCCCGGATGCCCGAACGCTGGACGCCGCGCAGGACGGCCGCCGGGTCGCTGGTCGAGCGGACGAACGTCCCCTCGCCCTGCCGGGAGACCAGCATCCCGGCGTGCACCAGCACCCGGATCGCCTCCCGCACGGTGTTCCGCCCGACCTGCAGCCGTTCGGCCAGCTCGTGCTCGGTGGGAATCCGCGACCCCACCGGCCAGACCCCGCCGGCCAGTTGCTCGCGCAGCTGGTCGATCGCGGTGTCCACCAGGGATCGCCGTCCGGCTGCCTGCAGGCCACTGCCGTCGCCGCTCATTCCGGACCTCCCTTCGCCACCGCAACACGCGCCTTCACCAGTCGTGGGTCATCCTACAACTGCTTGCCCGGTCATCCTACAACTAGTGGGGAACAGTGCGTGAACGCCCGACCGGCGACACGCCGCACCCTCTCCGGCGCCCGGTCAGCGGGCGGGGTCAGCGGGCCGGCTCGGCGGGCGCGGGGTCGGCGGGCGGGGTCAGCGGGCCGGGTAGAGGCGCTCCAGGACGGCCGCGACGCCGTCCTCGTCGTTGCTGGTGGTGACGGCGTCGGCGACGGCGAGGAGCTCTTCGTGGGCGTTGGCCATGGCCACGCCGTAGGCGGCCCAGCCGAACATCGGGACGTCGTTGGGCATGTCGCCGAAGGCGATGGTGTCGGCGGCGCGCAGGCCCAGGCGGCGGGCGGCGACGGCCAGGCCGGTGGCCTTGGACAGGCCCAGCGGGAGCAGTTCGACCACGCCGGGGCCGGCCATCACGACGCCGACCAGGTCGCCGGCGGCGCGGCGGGCGGCTTCGGCGAGGGCGTCGTCGGTGAGCGCGTGGTGCTGGATGTAGAGCTTGCTGACCGGGGAGGCGAGCAGTCCGTCGCGGTTGACCCGGACGACGGGCAGGTCGGAGCCGATCAGCAGTTCGTAGCCGGGGCCGGCCAGCACCTGGCCGTCGAGGCCGTCCTGGTTGGCGGCGACGGCGAGCGGGCCGGTCTCGGCCTCGATCTTCTCGATGGCGAGCGCGGCGAGCCGGCGGTCCAGGGTGAGCGAGGTGAGCAGCTTGTGCGCGCCGGCGTCGTAGACCTGGGCGCCCTGGCCGCAGACGGCTATCCCGGTGTAGCCGATCTCGTCGAAGACCGGACGGGCCCAGACGGCCGAGCGGCCGGTGACGACGATGTGCAGCGCGCCCGCGCCGGTGGCCGTGGCCAGGGCGGCGCGGGTGCGCTCGGAGACGGTTTCCTCGCTGGTCAGCAGGGTGCCGTCGAGGTCGGTGGCGACCAGCCGGTAGGGCAGGCCGCCACCGTCCCGGGTGCCTGCCGGGGAGACGGGGCTGGGGCTGGTGGTGCTCATGGGCCGGTCGTCTCCCGGGAGTTGCGGGTGGAGCGGGTGGAGCGGATGCTGCGCGGTGGTGCGGGTGATGCGAGTGGTTACTTGACCGGCTCGAGGACGGTCCGCCCGCCGAGGAACGGCCGCAGCGCCTCGGGCACGACGACGGATCCGTCGGCCTGCTGGTGGTTCTCGAGGATCGCCACGATGGTGCGCGGGATCGCGACCAGGGTGCCGTTCAGGGTGGCGAGCGGGCGGGTCTTGCCCTCTTCGCGCATCCGGATCGACAGGCGGCGGGCCTGGTACTCGGTGGTGTTGGAGGTCGAGGTGACCTCGCGGTACTTGCCCTGGGTGGGGATCCAGGCCTCGATGTCGAACTTGCGCGCGGCCGAGGCTCCGAGGTCGCCGGAGGCGACGTCGATGACCCGGTACGGCAGCTCCAGCGCGTTGAGGAAGTCCTTCTCCCACTGGAGCAGGCGGCGGTGCTCGTTCTCCGCGTCCTCCGGCGTGGTGTAGACGAACATCTCCACCTTCTCGAACTGGTGGACGCGGATGATGCCGCGGGTGTCCTTGCCGTAGGTGCCGGCCTCGCGGCGGAAGCAGGACGAGTAGCCGGCGTAGCGCAGCGGCAGCTTCTCGGCGTCGAGGATCTCGTCCATGTGGTACGCCGCGAGCGGGACCTCGCTGGTGCCGACCAGGTACCGGTCGTCCTCGGCGAGGTGGTACACGTTCTCGGCGGCCTGGCCGAGGAAGCCGGTGCCGTCCATGGCGGCCGGGCGGACCAGGGTCGGGGTGATCATCGGGGTGAAGCCGGCCGCGGTGGCCTGGGCGATCGCCATGTTGACCAGGGCGAGCTCCAGCAGCGCGCCGACGCCGGTCAGGTAGTAGGAGCGGGCGCCGGCGACCTTGGCGCCGCGCTCGGTGTCGATCGCGCCCAGGATCTGGCCGAGTTCGACGTGGTCGCGCGGCTCGAAGCCCTCGGCGGCGAAGTCGCGCGGGGTGCCGATCTCCTCGAGGGTGACGAAGTCCTCCTCGCCGCCGACCGGAGCGGCCGGGTCGATGAGGTTCGCCAGCGAGCGGAGCAGGCGGTCGGCCTCCTCCTTGGCGGCACTCTGCTCGGCGTCCGCGGCCTTGACCGCGGCGGCCAGGTCCTTGGTGCGCTGCAGCAGGGCGGTTTTCTCGTCGCCCTTGGCCTGGGCGACCTGCTTGCCGAGCACTCGCTGCTCGCTGCGCAGTTCGTCGAAGCGGCTGCCCGAGGACCGGCGCCGTTCGTCGGCGGAGAGGAGGGCGTCGACCAGGTCGACGTCCTCGCCACGGACGCGCTGCGAGGCGCGCACTCGGTCAGGGTCCTCACGGAGCAGGCGAAGGTCAATCACAGGCCCAAGCGTACCGGGCGGGCGTTCCTCCACCGGTACCGGTTTTTCCCTGGGGATAACCGGCCCGATCCTGTGGATAACTTCTGTGGGGAACTCGCCGTAGGCGGGTTATCCACAGGGCTGGGGCCGGGGCTGTGGATCGAAGAGGAAGATCACCCTCCGCGCGGTCGAACCAGGGAATTGATGTTTCAAACCTCATTCGACCTTCTCGAGTGAGGGAATTGAAGCACTCAGACGGGTGATTTGCTGGCAACCAGGTGACTCTGGTCCGATTAGTCATCTCTGTGGCGCAAACCGATGATCCGACCAGTTCTGGGCAATGGCTATACCGGTTTGTCGACTCATCCCCAGGCCTGTGGATAACTTCCGGCTGTGGACAGCGGAGAGGCCTGTGGACAGTGGCCCCCGGTGCCGGACCGCCCTGTGGATGACGGGGACGGTCGCCCGCCCCGCCTGATCGGCCCGATCCAAAACGGTCGGAAAAGGTCAGAAAGACAACAGGTGTCGCTCAGATGTCTCAGATGTCCCCGCGCCCGTCGAGCGCACGGGAGAGCCAGTCCGCTGCCGAGGTGAAATCCTCGTCCGAGGTCCCCGGCCGCCGGTGGGTGGAGACCTGCCGGTCGGCGCGCGGATAGGAGCCGAGGTACCGCACCTGCGGGCAGATCCGCTTGAGCCCCATGATCGCCTCGCCCACCCGGCGCTCGGACAGGTGGCCCTCGCAGTCGATCAGGAAGCAGTAGTTGCCCAGGCCCTCGCCGGTCGGCCGGGACTCGATCCGCATCAGGTTGACCCCGCGCACCGCGAACTCCTGCAGCAGCTCCAGCAGCGCGCCCGGGTGGTCGTCCGGCAGCCAGACCACCATCGAGGTCTTGTCCGCGCCGGTCGGCGAGGAGACCCGGCCCGGGCGGCCCACCAGGACGAACCGGGTGGCCGCGCTCTTGGCGTCCGCGATGTCCTTGACCAGCGGGTCCAGCCCGTAGATCGGCGCCGCGAACTCGCCCGCGAACGCCCCGTCGTAGCGGCCCTCGGAGACCAGCCGGGCGCCGTCCGCGTTGGAGGCGGCCGACTCCCAGGTCGCCTCCGGCAGGTTGGCCGCCAGCCAGCGGCGCACCTGCGGCTGGGCCACCGGGTGGCTGGTCACCGTCTTGACCCCGGACAGCTCGGTGCCCGGCCGTACCAGCAGCGCGAAGGAGATCGGCAACAGCACCTCGCGGTAGATCATCAGCGGTGCGCCGGAAGCCAGTTCGTCGTTGGTCGCGGTGACCGCGCCCTCCACCGAGTTCTCGATCGGCACGAACGCCCCCGCGGCCTCCCCGACGCGCACCGCGTCCAGCGCCAGCGCTACCGAGGACAGCGGCACCAGCTCCCGCGTCCCCGCCTCGGGCAGGGTGTGCAGCGCCGCCTCGGTGAAGGTGCCGGCCGGGCCGAGGTAGGTGTAGCGGGTGGCCGACATGACGCCTCCGTGGGACTCGGTGCTGCAGGGTGGTGCCGAAACAGTCACCCTAACGATTCCGCGGTCCCGGCAGGAAAGCGTTCCAATGGCCGGGACCGCCTGTGCTAAGGGCCTCGGGCGCCTGGGCCGGGTGCCCCGGGCAGCGGCCTGCGGCTACCCCTCTTCCAGCAGCTGCTGACCGAGGTAGCCCCCGTCCGGCGCGGCCGGCGGCACCGCGTACAGGCCGCTCGCCTCGTGCCGTAGGAAGCGGGAGAGGCCGTCGCCCCGGGAGAGCTTGCGCTGCACCGGGGTGAAGCCCTGGCGCGGGTCGGCCTGGAAGGCGAGGAAGAGCAGCCCGGCGTCCGGCGAGCCGTCCGGCAGCAGCCCGTCGTGGTACGAGAAGCCGCGCCGCAGCATGGCCGCCCCGCCGTTGGCCGCCGGGGCGGCGACCCGGATGTGCGCGTCGGCGGGGATCGACAGGGCGCCGTCCGGGCCCTGCGCGGACAGGTCGACCGGGGTGTGCTCGTCGGCTCCGGCGGGCGAGCCGAGCGGGGCGCCGTCCGCCTTGCGCCGGCCGATCACCCGCTCCTGCCGGTCCACCGGGAGCGCCTCCCAGTGGTCCAGCAGCATCCGGATCCGCCGGAACACCAGGTACGAGCCGCCGGCCGACCAGCCCTGCCGGTCGCCGTCGGCGGTGCAGAACACCTTGGCGGCGAAGCCGTCCTCGCCCGGCTTCGGGTTGTTGGTGCCGTCGACCTGGCCCATCAGGTTGCGGCCGGTCACCGGCCGTGCGGCGGCCCCGGGGGTCCGGGCGAAGCCGGCCGACTGCCAGCGCAGCGCCGCCGTACCGGCCGCCAGTCGCTGCAGTACCCGCAGGGCGTGCACCGCCACCAGTGCGTCGTCGGCGCCGATCTGGACGAACAGGTCGCCGTCGCCGCGGGCCGGGTCGAGCGCGTCGCCGGGGAAGGCGGGCAGCGGTTCGAGCCCGGGCGGTCGGCGGTCGGCGAGCCCGGCCTTGTCGAAGAGCGCCGCGCCGAAGCCGACGGTGAGGGTGAGCGAGCAGGGCCCGGCGTCCAGGGCGATCTGGTTGTCGAACTCCTCGGCCGGCTCCCCGGCGGTCAGCCGCTCGGCCGCCTTCGTCCAGCGCTGCAGCAGGGCGCGCAGCCCGTCCCGGCCCGCCCCCTCGGCCAGGTCGAAGGCGGCCAGCTGGACCCGGGCCTGCTGCGGTTCGAGGATCCCGGCCTGGTGCTCGCCGCGGAACGGCACCCGGGCCGCGCCGAGCGCGCCGCCCGCGGGTGCCGCACCCGCGGGGTGGTCGGTGCCCTCCAGGGCGACCGCCCCGGCGACGCCCGTGCCCGCGCCGACCAGCAGCCCGGCGCCGGCGGTGCCGAGCAGCGCCCGCCGGGTGAAACCCGTACGGCCCGCCGGGTCCTGCCCTGCCGAGGCTTGCTCCGCCGGGTCCTGCCCTGCCGAGGCCTGCTCCGTCGTCGTCACGTCGTCCATCGCCGTCAGCCGATCTTGAACTGCTGGGTCGGCGTGGTCTGGTCGATGTCGGAGGAGCGGATCTGCACCGACACCACCCAGGTGCCCGCCAGCGGCAGTTGCGCGGTACCGCTCCAGCGGCCGGTGCCTTCCGGGGTGAGCGCGACCGGCAGTGGGCCGAGGTCGCGGTCCGGCAGGGTGAAGGCGAGCTGCACCTCGGGGACGTCCACCGGCTGCCCGTCCGCGCCGTCCAGCGCGAGCTTCACCTCGTTCGGGCCGGTCCGGGCCGGGTTGAGGGTGACGGTCGCGGTGCCCTTGGCGTTCGGAGTCCGGCCCTTGGTGTCGTACGGGAGCTTGAGCTCGACGGTGCGGCCCGGCTCGGTCTGCGGCGCGGCCACGGCCCCGCCGGCGGCCGGCGCGGCGGTTCCGGCCGTGATCTCGCTCGCGACCCGTCCGGGCGGCGAGTTGGTGAGCATGGTGGTGACCACCAGCACCGCGACCGCGACCAGGGCCTCGACCAGCACCGAGCGGCGCAGTCCGGCCCGGGTCGGGGTCAGTCCGCGTTCGCGTCCGGCGTTCTGGCGGGCGGCCTGCTGGCGGGCCAGCTGGGCCCGGCGGACCGGGTCCTCGCCGTGCGCCGTGGCGCCGACCGGCTCCGGCACCTCGGCCTGTTCGACCTCGGCCGCCTCGGCCGGGGCCGACCGCAGCCGGGCCAGCCAGGAACGGGACATCCAGGCGACGCCGATCATCACGACCACGCAGCCGCTCTTCACCAGCAGCAGCCGCCCGTACGCGGTGCCGGTCAGCGCGCCCCAGCTGCCGAGTCCCCGCCAGGACTGGTAGATCCCGGTCGCGGCGAGGACGGCCACCGAGCCGAAGGCGATCCTGGAGAAGCGGTCGACCACCTCGGCGCCCACGCCCTCGCGCAGCGCGACCAGCAGCGCGGCCAGCCCGCCCAGCCAGAGCGCCATCGCGATCAGGTGCAGGATGCCGAGCGGCAGCGCCAGCCAGACCTGGATGCCCACCGAGGCGTGGTCGGCGCCGACCCAGGTGGCCGAGAGGGCGACCGCCAGCAGCAGCCCGGCCACGCCGAGGCCGAGCCGGGTCTCCCGCTGCGGCCGTTCGGCGGCCCGCTGCTCCAGCTCGCGCAGTTCGGCGGCCTCGGCGTCCTCGCCCTCGTCGCCGCCGCTGTCCTCGGCGGGCTTCGCGGGGAGCGGCCGTGGCGGCTGCCCCAGCTGGCCGACCAGCAGCGACAGGAACACCCCGCCCGCCGCGAGCAGCAGCAGCCGGGCGGCCAGCGCGGTGCCGATCCGCTCGTCGAGCGTGGCGCGTACCAGCGACAGGTCGAAGGCCTGCCCGACGCCCGAGCCGCGCTCGTACGGGCCGCGCAGCATCAGCACCGCGACGGTGGAGACCAGCAGTGTCGTCCAGCCGGTCATCAGCAGCCGCTGCACCGGGCGCCGGGCGGTGCCGGCCGGCCAGCAGATCAGCACGAAGGCGGCGACGCCGGCCAGGAGCGCGAACGCGGCGTACGCGACCGTGCGCCCGGTGCCGTAGAGGGCGGCGACCACGTCGTCGGCCTTGGCGCCCTGCAGCGCGGTGGCCGACACCGAGGTGTCCGAGGGGGCGCCGATGGAGAAGGTGAACGCCCCGCCGACCGGGTGCGAGTCCTCCGAGACCGCCCGCCAGGCCACCGTGTACGTGCCGTTGGCGAGCCCGCCCTTCAGCCCGACCCGGGCGGTGTTGCCCTTGCCGTCGGCGTGCGCGGGGTTGCCGGTGTCCACGGCCTTGCCGGCCGGGTCGAGCACCCGGACGGAGTCGGAGGAGAGCGACACGGACTCGCTGAAGGTCAGGGTGACCTCCGGCGGGGCGGTGGCGACCACCGAGTTCTGCCGGGGGTCGGTGGAATCCAGGGTGGCGTGCGCGGAGGCCGGTCCGGCGCCCGCGAGCATCAGCGCGAGCAACGCGCCGAGCACTCCGAGCACCCCGGCGATCCGGCGGTGCGAGGCCTTCTCCAGGCCGGCCGACTGCATGGTGGCGGTCCCCTTAACTCTGGCCGGGGCGGTAGGTGAGCTCCTTGACCGGCACCTTGACCGAGATGGTGCCGGACTTGGCGAAGGTGAGGTCGAGTTCGACCTCGTCGCCCAGGGTGGGGGCCTTCTGCCAGCCCATGATCATGAGGTGGGTGCCGCCGCGGGCGAACTGCAGCGCGCCGTGGGCGGGCACGTCCAGGGTGTCGACCTGTTCCATGCTCGACGGGGTCGAGCGGTGCATGGTGACCGACTCGGCGCCCGGGCTGGTCACCTTGACCAGCTGGTCCTGCCCGCCGTCGTTGCGGACGGTCAGGTAGCCGGCCGCCATGCCGCCGGCCGGCGGCAGCGGGATGTAGGAGTCGGCGACGCTGAGCCTGGCCGGCCCGCCGCCGGCCCCGTCCTGGCCGTCCGTCCCGCAGGCGGCCAGGATGGCGCCGCCGCCGAGGGCGGTCGCGACGACGGCGCCCAGCAGGGCGGTCCGGCGGAAGCGGCGGGTCCCCGTCGTCACGCCGCGACCCCCTTGGCGAGCAACGGCAGGTCGTGCTCGTAGGTCTTCTCCTCGGTGCCGCTCATGTAGAGCACGTGCGCCTTGTCGTCCGAGGGGAGGAAGGCCAGCACCTGCGCGCCGTGGGTGGAGGTGACCGTGCCGTCCGCGTTGACCACCGGGTCCTCGATCATGATGCCGAGCGACTTGGCGGCGGTCTTCACCTTGGCCAGGTCGCCGGTGAGGCCTATGAAGTCGCTGCCCATCGAGTCCAGCCAGGTGCGCAGCACCTTGGGGGTGTCGCGCTGCGGGTCGGTGGAGACGAAGACGACGTTGACCTTCTGCCGGTCCTCCGGGGAGAGCGCCTTCATCGCGACGCCGATGTCGCCCATGGTGGTCGGGCAGACGTCCGGGCAGCTGGTGTAGCCGAAGAACAGCAGGGTGGCCTTGCCGTTGGTCTGCTGCCGCAGGTCGTACGGCCGGCCGGAGGTGTCGGTCAGCTGGAGGTCCGGCTTCTCGAAGTTCTTCGCCAGCTTGGTGCCCTGGTACGGGGTGTCCTCCTTCTGCTGGGTGACCTTCGCGGCGGTGGAGTCACCGCCGGAGGAGCCGCAGGCGGACAGCGTCAGGGCGGCGGCCAGCGCGAGGGCGGCCGCGCCGGCCAGGCGGGTGGTGCGGGCGGTACGGGCGGTGCGGGGCATGCGTGCGTGATCCGATCGTGCGCGGTGGACCGCCGACGGGGCCGGACCCGGGGTGCGGGCACGGCGGGGGTGCGGCCGTACGGCCTGGGTACGGCCCCGTCGGCGCGGGGGTCAGGAGGCGGAGCCGCCGTTCTTGCGGCGCAGGCCGAGCACGCCGACGGCGGTGCCGATCACGCCGACCACGATGCCGACCACACCGAGGGTGCGGGCGGTGGAGTCGCTGCTCTTGCTGCCGCCGTCGGAGGCGGCGGCGTGGTCCGAGCTGCCGCCGTGGGCGTCGGCGGCCGGGGAGGCGGTGACGCCGTGGTCGTCCCCGCCCGCGGCGGCCTTGGTGAGCTTCAGGACCGGGGCCGGGTGGGCCGGCTCGGGCTGGCCGTCCTTGGACTCGTCGATCCAGCGGACGACATCGCCGTTGTCGTAGGTCTGCAGGGCCTTGAAGACCATGCTGTCGGCGTCGGTCGGCAGCGGGCCGAGCGAGACCCGGAACTCCTGGAACTGCCCGGGGGAGACCTTGGTGCCGGCGTCGGCGGTCCAGGTGATCTTGGAGACGGCCTCGTTGACGTCGCTGCCGTGCACCTTGATCGGCTTGTCGAGCTTGGACTTCTCCAGGGTGGCGGTCCAGCCCGGCAGCGGCAGGGTCCGGACCGACGCCAGCGGGTGGTCCAGCGGGAGGTTGACCTCCAGCTTCACGGTGCTCGCGGTGTCGCTCTCGTTCGGCACCCGGAAGTCGACGGCCGTGTAGCCACCCTGGGCGGCCGAACCCGGGTTCACGGTGACGTGCGCGAAGGCCGGACCGGCCAGCGCCACCACGGAGGCGGCGGCGGTCAGGGCGACGGCGGCGAGACGACGGGCGGGAAGGGAACGCATGATGCGGGTCTCCGATCGGAGCTGGGCGGCAGGCCGGGACCGGGCGACGGACTGAACCGCGCCTCGGCGGTACCTCGGTGGTGCCGCGCGTGGGGACGTGTGGGGCAGAGCCTCGGGGCCGGACCCGGTGGTCGGGAAACGGCCCGGACGGTGCGCACACCGCGACCCGGCACGGCCCGCAGGCCGCCGGAAGACGCGGATCAGTACGCGAAGGCCCCGCACGGCGGTCCACGTCGCACCACGCTGTGCCGCAGCACGGCACCCGCCGGAAGCGGACGCTCCCCGCCCCGGACCCCGAACCGGCGGACCGGACCGGCCACCCCGAACAGACCCCGCAGCACCGCGGCCACCAGCGCGAACACCGACCGCAGCGGCGCCGCCCAGTGCTCCCGCGCCGCCGACGCGGCCACCCGCAGCAACCGCCACAGCGCCGCCTCGCCCCGCCGCAGCCACCAGCCCGCCACCAGCGCGGCGACCAGGTGCCCGGCCAGCATCGACGGCGTCATGCCGAACACGCCGCCCTGCCACCACGGCGCGGCGGCGAACGCGTGCGGGTCCAGGCCCGCCGAGGAGACCAGCTGCTCCGGGGACGGGCCGCCGGGCAGGCCGAGCAGCGTGCCCGGGTGGGCCTCGTTGCAGATCAGCCGGCCGGCCACCTGCGGAACGGTCAGCGGACCGGAGCCGCCGTGGTGCATGCCGGACATACCGGACATGGCGGTGAAGCCGTGGCCACCGAGGCTGTGGAAGAGGAAGTGCAGTCCGAGTTGGCCCGCGGCCAGCGCCCCGGCGATGCCGGCCAGCGAACGCTCCCGTCCACCGCAGGCCGCCGCGAGCGCCAGCACCGCGACGAAACCCGCTGCCAGCGCGGTCGGCGGAACGTTCCCGCCACCGGCCACGGCGTGCCCGGCGGCCGCTATCAGCGTGCAGAAAAGCGCGAACGGGACGGCCCGGGCAAGCCGCAGGTCCCAGGCGGCGGACCCCGCCGGCTGGGCCGGTCCGGGGGCGCCCGGGAACGGGGCGGCAGCGAGGGCAGGCATGGCCGGGCCATCCTCTCATTGCGTACGCCGGCGACACGGGCAGGGTGGGAAATCCCTACGAATGCCCCTTTCGGCGGCGGCGTGCAGGACCCCGTGTGCGCCGCGGCGCACAGACCCCGTCCCCCAGTCCATCCGCCGAACGGGCGGTAGCGGCCCCCGTGCACGGTTCACCGCCGAATCGCCCGGAGATACCTAGTTGTATGTGGAGCCGCAGCCAGGAGGGACCTCCCGTGGACATCTGGTGGACTCTGCACCTCAAGCGCGACCCGGCCAGCGTCCCGCTGGCCCGGCGCATCCTGCTCGGTGCCATGGCGACGGCGGGCGTCGACCCGCAGATCGCCGACGACCTCGGCGTCGCCCTCAGCGAGGCCTGCGCCAACGCCGTCGAGCACGGCGCCACCGGGCGGCCCGACGACGGCTTCCAGGTCACCGCCTCGATCAGCGGCGACCGACTGCGGATCGAGGTCACCGACTCTGGCCCCGGCCTGCCCGCCCCCGCCGCCCCGCCGGTCCGGCGCCCCGCTGCCGCCGCCCCGACCCGCCCGGCCGCCACCGGCCGCGGGCCCCACCGCTCCCGCCGCGGCCGCGCCACCGTCCCGGCCCGCGTCCTCACCGGCCACCGCCCCCGCCGCGACTACCACCCGTACGACACCCACGTCCTCCCCTGCGGCCCCACGCCCCCCACCCTCCGCCCGGTCGACCTCGACACCCTCCCCGACCTCACCGCCGAATCCGGCCGCGGCCTCTTCCTCATCCACGCCCTCACCGACCACGTACAACTCCGCAACCACCCCCTGCGGGGGGCGATCGTGAGCTTCGACAAGATCCTCAAGTGGCAGGACGGCGCGCTGCTGCGGGCGTCCTGAGGGTGCGGCCGGGGAGACGCCGAGGGGCGCGGACCTGGGTGGCCGCGCCCCTCGGGGGTGAGTCGGGGTGGGATCAGCCGTGGGCACCGGCCTTGCGGCGGCGCAGGACGAACAGGGTGCCGGCGCCGGCGGCGAGGACGGCCGCGCCGCCGAGGGCGATCGGCAGGGTGTCGGAGCCGGCGCCGGTCTCGGCCAGGTGCGGGCCGCCCGCCGAGGGCGAGGCGGAGACGGCGACGGCCGGGGTGGTGGCGGCCGTGGTGGCGCCGCCGGTCGCGGCGACGCGGAACTCGCCCAGGTAGTCGTCGAGGAACTGCGTGCAGGTCTGCGGCTTGTTGTTGGCCGGGGTGGGCACCTTGTCGTTGTCGAAGGCGTCCGAGCCGGCCTCGTAGTTCGCGCCGTACTTTCCGACCGGGGCCTTGGCGGTCGCGGCTATCCGGACCTTGTAGGTGACCTTCTCGCCCTTGGCCAGTTTGAAGTCGGCCACCCGGAGGGCCCGGTCGTCGAGCTTGGCGGGCTTCCAGCCGGAGCCGGTGTCCAGCTGGACGTCGAAGAACTCGGTGCTCCACTGGACCGGAGCGGCCCCGTCGAACTCGTCGGTGACGTAGAGGCTGTTGTGGATGACCGGCAGGTCGACGCCGCTCTTGTTCTCCCAGGTCATGGTCATCTCGGCGGCCGGGCCGCCCTTGACCAGGGTGGTGCCGTACAGGCCGGTGCCGGTGACCTTGAGCAGGGAGCTCTGGTAGACGCCGCCGTGGCAGCGGTTGTCGGCGGTCGGCGTGGGGGCCGGCAGGGTCGGGAGGTTCGTCGGCTTGCCGGTGGCCGGCGGGGCCGGGGTGGTCGCGGCGGTGCTCGGCGGGCCCGAGGGGGTGGCCGGGGCGGTCGCGGCGGCGCTCGGGGTCGGGGCGACTCCGACAGCGCCGGCGGTGGCGGCGCCGATCGTGGCGCCGAGCGAGAGCGCCACCAGCGTGGACGTGGCCAGAAGGCGGGAAGAGCGCACGGTGAGGGCTTCCAGTTCGGTGAAATATGTCTGAAATCAGGCGACTTCGGGCTTCGGCAGGGCCATCGGCGCTGGTCGCGCCCGCGCACCTTATCCGGCCATGGTGGCCGGATTTCGCCCAGGGGCCGGACGGTCCTGCGGCCGGCGGCGGAGAGCCTCGGCGGGTTCCCCGGTGGCGGCACGAAAGGCCTGGCGGAGGCTCCGGTTGCCGGGGCTGGGAGGGGGTCGGACGATGGGGGGCATGATGCACCAGATGCGAGCCGAGTACGGCGCCGGCGGCGCGGCCGAGGGCGTGCGGCTGTGGCACGTGGTCCGGGGCGAGGAGAGCGTGGCCATGTGCGGCCGGGAGCTCGATCCGCAGGCGCCGGTGCGGGAGGCGGTGGACTGGGGGAGGACCCCGGAGCTGTGCTGCCACACCTGCGGGGCGTACTTCCTGCGCGAGGCGCCGTACCTGGCGGCCGAGCACCCGTAGACCCGGTCTACTGTGCCCGGTATGGATGAACCCCCCGTCCGGCCGCGGTCGTTGACCCGCGAGGTCGCCGCGCTGCGTGCCGGGGAGCCGGGGCTGCCCGAGTACGTCGACCGCTTCTGCACGCTGCTCGAGCGGGTGGACCCGCTGATCCACGCGTTCGTGCCGGAGCCCGGGCGGCACGACCGGTTGCGGGCGCAGGCGCGGGAGCTGGCGGCGCGGTACCCGGTGCCGGACGGGCGGCCGCCGCTGTACGGGGTGGCGGTGGGGGTCAAGGACATCGTGCACGTGGACGGGCTGCCCACGCACGGGGGGTCGGCGCTGCCGCCCGGGGTGCTGGCCGGGCCGCAGGCCGCGGTGGTGGACCGGCTGCGCGCGGCGGGGGCGCTGGTCGCGGGCAAGACGGTGACCGCCGAGTTCGCCGCGAGCGCCCCGGGCCCGACCCGCAACCCGCACCACCCGGGGCACACCCCGGGCGGCTCCAGCAGCGGTTCGGCGGCGGCGGTCGCGGCGGGGCTGGTGGCGCTCGCGGTCGGCACCCAGACCGTCGGCTCGGTGATCCGCCCGGCCGCGTACTGCGGGGTGGTGGGGTTCCGGCCGACGTACGGGCGGATCCCGATCGACGGCGTGCTCCCGAACGCGCCGAGCTTCGACACCCTGGGGGTGTTCACGGCCGACCTGGCGGGCGCGGAGCTGGCGGCCGCGGTGCTCTGTGACGACTGGCGGCCGGTGGAGGGGGGCCCGGGGCCGGAGCCGGTTCTCGGGGTGCCGGACGGGACGTACCTGGAGCACGCCGAGCCGGGCGCGCTGCGCGCCTTCGAGGAGCAGCTGGAGCGGCTGGCGCGGGCCGGGCTGAGGGTGCGCCGGGTCGAGCTGTTCCCGGACTTCGCCGAGGTGAGGCGGCAGTTGCAGGCCGTCAACCGGTTCGAGCTGGCCCGCAGCCACGCCGACTGGTTCGCCCGGTTCGGCGGCCTCTACCGGCCGGAGACGGTGGCGAGCATCCGGGTCGGCCAGGGCGTCGCGCCCGAGGACCGGGCGGCCGCGCTGCGGTTCCGGGAGCGGCTGCGCGAGCGGGTGGACGGGGCGGGAGCGGCGGCCGGGGTGGACCTGTGGCTGGCGCCCTCGGCGACCGGCGGGGCGCCGGAGGGGCTGCACAGCACCGGGGACGCGGTGATGTCGCTGCCGTGGAGCTTCCTCGGGCGGCCGGCGCTGAGCCTGCCGGCCGGACGGACCCGGGACGGGCTGCCGCTGGGCCTCCAGGTGGTCGGCGCGGCCGGTGAGGACGAGCGCCTCCTGCTCCGATCCGCCGTGCTGGAGCGGGTGTTGGCGGAGGGTTAGGCGAGCGCCGGGTCGGCCGGATCGGCGGCCTCGGCGCGCAGCAGGCGCAGCAGGAGGCGGTCGGCCCGCTCGTACGGCGGCTCGACCTGGTGGTCACCCGCGGGCTCGGCCACCGCCGGATTATCGCGGAACCGGCCGTCGTTGATCAGGTGATCGGATTCCTGTCCGCCGACCTGGAGGTCACCATCGTATGAAGCTCGTCGAATTACACGCACAGTCCATGGAGTTGGCCGCCGACGTGGTGGACGCGGTACGGCCCGAGCACCTGGACCTGCCCACCCCGTGCGCGGACTGGACGCTGCGTCAGCTGCTGGAGCACTGCGTCGGCCAGCACCAGGGGTTCGCGGCGGCCGCCCGCGGCGCCGGGCCCGACCTCGCCCTGTTCGCGGACGCCCCGCTCGGCGCCGACCCGGCGGGCGCCTTCCGCCGGACCGGCCTCGACCTCGGCGCCGCCTTCCGCGAGGCGGCCGCCGCCGACCGGGCGCTCTGGCTCCCGGAGATCCGCGACGGCGGCCCGTTCCCGCTCGCGCAGGCGGTCGGCTTCCACCTGCTCGACACCCTCGTGCACGGCTGGGACGTCGCGGCCACGCTCGGCACCGGGGCGGGCCTCGTCGCGGCGGTGGACGGCGACGAGGCGCTGATCGCCGCGCTGCTGGCGGTGACCGAGGCCGTTCCGGACACCCCGGAGGCCCGGGCGCCCGGCCGGGCCTTCCGCCCGGGCCTGGGACCGGGAACCGGGCCGGGCCGGTTCGAGCGCGCCCTGGCGCTGCTCGGCCGCGATCCGGCCTGGAACGGGCAACTCGGGAACGGGTAGCCCGGCAGCGGGTGGCTCGGCAGCGGGTGGCTCGGCAGCGGGTGGCTCGGCAGCGGGTGACTCAGGAACGGGTGGCTCGGGAACGGGCGGCTGGGGGGCTTTCGTCGCGCTGCTCGTCGGGGAAGCGCGGCCCGCCGATCAGGAAGAGCAGTGCGGCGGTCGGAAAGCCGAGCGAGGCGGCCAGCAACACGATGAACTGCCAGAACATCTTCCGCTCCTCGTCAGTCACGGGCCGCCCGGGCACCCGAAGGTGATCCCAAACCTGACCCGCCCCGATTGGCCGAATTGTCCGGTCACTTCCCGACGGTATGGCCGAATCGCCCCGGCTGCCACCGGACGTCGCGCCCGGGCCCGCGCCGCACCGGCGCACGGGTCTGGGCGCGGGCCGGGGGCGGCGTCCACACTGTCGGGATGCAGCTACAGCTCGCAGGGGAAGCACGGCGGCCCGACCGCGAGAGTGAGGACTTCGCGGCGGCCTCGCCGGAGGCGCTGGTCCTGCTGGACGGCGCGAGTTCGCCGGCCGGCCTGGAGTCCGGGTGCCGGCACGGGACGGCCTGGTACGTGCGTCGGTTGGGTGTGCACCTGCTCGCCCGGCTCACCGACCGGGCGGACCGCTCGATCACCGAGTGCCTGGCCGACGCCATCGTGGAGACGGCCGCGCTGCACGGCGGCCGTTGCGACCTGGCGCATCCCAACACGCCCGCCGCGATGGTGGTCGCGGCCCGCAGACACGGCGAGACGCTGGAGTACCTGGTGCTCGGCGACTCGCTGCTGGTCCTGGAGTTCAAGGACGGCCCGCCGAAGGTGATCGGGGACAACCAGCGCTTCCCCGGCGGGGAGGGGCTGCGCCGCCAGGTCTGGTCGACCGTCCCCGGCTCGGCCGAGCGGGCCGCGCTGCACCTGGAGTACGCGCTGGCCGTCCGTGCCGCCCGCAACCGGGGCAACGGCCCGTGGATCGCGGCCGCCAGCCCGCGTGCCGCCGAGCACGCCGAGACCGGCTTCGTCCGGCTCGACCGGCTGCACGCGCTGGCCGCCCTCACCGACGGCGCCTCCCGCTTCACCGAGCGCTTCGGGCTGGGCAGTTGGGGCGACGCCCTGCGGTTGCTCGCCGAGTCGGGCCCGGGCGAGCTGATCGCCCAGGTCCGCGCGGTGGAGCGGGCGGACGCCGCCTGCGAGCGCTGGCCGCGCGGCAAGACGCACGACGACGCCTCGGCCGTGTACGCGCTGCTGTAGACCCCGCACGCAGCCGGCCGGGCCGCGAGAACGGCGGGAACGGCCGGGACAGGAGAACGGCCGGGACAGCAGAACGGCAGGACTGCGGGGGCGGCCGCAGGTGAGACCTGCGGCCGCCCCCTCCGGGTCGGTGCCCGGACCTGTCCGCCTTACCTGCCGGAGGCCGGGACGGTGCCGAGGCGGCCGGCCTGGAAGTCCTCCATGGCCTGCTGGAGTTCGCGGTGGCTGTTCATCACGAACGGTCCGTACCAGGCGACCGGCTCGCGGATCGGCAGGCCGCCGAGCAGTACGACCTCGAAGTTGGGGTTGCGGGAGTCCTGGTTCTCGTCGGCGCGCAGGGTGATCGAGTCGCCGTCGCCGAACAGGACCGCCTGGCCCCTGTGGAACGGGCGCCGCTCCTGGCCGGCCGAGCCCTTGCCCGCCAGGCCGTAGGCGAGGGCGTTGAAGTCGGAGCGCCAGGGCAGGGTGACCTGGGCGCCGGGGCTCACCGAGGCGTGGATCATGGTGATCGGCGTGTGGGTGGCACCGGGTCCCTGGTGGCCGTCGAGCTCGCCGGCGATCACCCGGAGCAGGGCGCCGCCGTCCTCGGTGCTGAGGAGCTTGACGCTGCCGCCGCGGATGTCCTGGTACTTCGGGGCGATCATCTTGTCCGAGGCGGGCAGGTTCACCCACAGCTGGAGGCCGTGGAAGAGGCCGCCGGACATCACCAGCGACTCCGGCGGGGTCTCGATGTGCAGCAGGCCGGAGCCGGCCGTCATCCACTGGGTGTCGCCGTCGGTGATGACGCCGCCGCCGCCGTGCGAGTCCTGGTGCACGAAGGTTCCGTCGATGATGTAGGTGACGGTCTCGAAGCCGCGGTGCGGGTGCCAGGGGGTGCCCTTGGGTTATGTCAGTTAGGGGAGTAGTAACATCAGCACTCATGTCAGCACCAGCAGTGATCACCGGCTTGGACGTCCACGCGGGCGTCTACGCGCGCCAGTCCGACGCGCGCGAGAACGCCAGTGAAGCCTCCACCACGACCCAGCGCGAGCTGGGTACGGCTGAGGCCAAGCGCCGCAACGCCAAGTCGGTTGCCTACTACGAGGACCTCGGCATCTCGGCGTTCACCGGAGTCGAGCGGCCGCAGTTCGAGAAGCTGCTGCAGGACTGCCGGGCAGGCCGGATCAACCTGCTGGTCGTCTACTACGTCAGCCGCCTCTCGCGCCTCGACCCGCTCGACGCGATCCCGGTCGTCGTCGAGCTGCTGAACCTCGGCGTCACCATCGTCAGTGTCACCGAGGGCGAGTTCCGCAAGGGCAACCTGGTGGACCTGATCCACATGTTCATGCGGCTGGATCAGGCCCACAACGAGAGCAAGAACAAGAGCGTCGCCGTCCGGGGCGCCAAGGCCACGGCACTCCAACTGGGCGGGTACATCGGCGGCAAAGCGCCGTACGGCTTCGAGTTGAAGGCCGAGACCAGGCTCACGGCGGACGGCCGACCGATCGTCATCCAGACCCTGGTGCACGCCACCAACGAGCCAGGGGTCATCCGTGACATCTGGGCGACGATCAAGAAGCACAAGGACGAGGTGTACGACCCCAAGCGGCGCCGCCACCCCGGTTCGCTGGGCGGGATCGTCAACAGCATGAACAACGAGGTCATCGTGCCCACGCGCGGTGCGACCTACGGCAAGAAGACGAAGGACAGCGCCTGGGACACCAAGACCCTCAAGCGCATCCTCAGGGACCCACGGATAGCCGGGTTCGCCGCCGTACCCGTCTACAAGGTCGGCGAGAACGGCAAAGCCACGAGCACGGTGGAGAGTTACCGCATCCTCCGCGACCCCGAGACGATGCTTCCGCTCCAGATCTACGAGGCGATCATCCCGCCCGTGGAGTGGTACGAACTGCAGGAGTGGCTTGACGCGCGAGGCCGCGGGAAGGGGCTCTCGCGGGGCGAGTCGCTGCTGTCCGCGATGGAGGTCCTGTACTGCGAGTGCGGATCGGTGAAGACCTCCCATGCCGACAGCGCCAAGGCGGTCAAGCGGTCGTACCGGTGCCGCCGGCGGAAGATGCTGCCCGGCCAGCATGCGGGAGAGTGCACGGTCAGCCAGGCAGCACTGGACGACCACGTGGCGCGGAGCATCTTCGAGCTGCTGAGGGAGGTCGAGGACGACCACGAGGCCCTGGCGGTTCTCGCCGAGGCGACGCGCAGGTTCGGTGTCGCCACCGAGTCGCCAGAGCGTTCGCGGGAACGCGCGACGCTCGTCGCGGAGCGTGCTGATGCGGTGAGGGCGCTTGAGGAGCTCTACGACGACCGCAAGGCGGGCGGCTTCCGAGGAGACATCGGCCGGCGGAGGTTCGTCACGGAAGAGGCCGCGCTCCTGCACCTCCTGGAGGCGGCCGAGGCGAGGATCGCCGTACTGGAGGAGGCGGCGACACCGGTGATCCCCATCGCCGAGTGGTTGCCCGAGGACCCGGCGGCCGACCCCATCGGCCCGGGTTCGTGGTGGGAGAGTGCCCCCCTCGCCGAGCGCAGGAAGTTCGTCAAGCTGTTCGTGGACCGGATCACGGTGTTCAAGGCCCCGGAGCGCGGGGGCCGCTTGCCGGTGCACCAGCGGGTGAAGATCGAGTTCGCCAAGCGCCGGGAGGCGGACGACGACGGCGGGGGACAGCGCGTGCTGTGACGGGCACCGACATGTGAAAGCGGCCCCGGACAAGGATGTCCGGGGCCGCCTCTGCGATACGGGCCGCTAGCTCCAGGGGCCGAGGACCGTCAGCGTCGGCTTTCGGTACGAGACCTCGACGCCACCGCCCACCGTGACCGTGACGAGCTCAAGTGCCAGTTCACAGAGCGCTTCCCCCGCGATACCGGCGAGCTGGGTGCGGGTCTTGACCGCTGCGTCGGCGAGGAGCCGAGAGGGCGAACTGAACTCGAACCGTCCGAGGTCGTAGCGCCCCGCCAGTCGGAAGACCACGGTGGTCGCAGGCTGTGGAGCCCGCAGCTTCTTCGCCAGCGCCGCCCGTTCCTCGGAGGACTCGGGGCAGCCACACGGAGTCCCCTGAACCTCGGTCGGCGAGAGGAACAGGACGCCGTCACAGTGGTGGACGAGTCCCTTCGGCCCCCACAGCCGAAGCTCCGTCGTGACGGAGTCCGCGCCGTCGAGGACGACACGAACCGCAGGTGAACCGGTCACTACCCCCTGGGTCCAGTCGTCGGCCGTTGCGCCGCCGAGGAGTTGGGAGATCGCGGCAGCAGTCTCCGGGGTGGTGGTGGAGACCCGCCAGTTGGGCAGCGACTCAGGGCGGTTGTCGATTCGGCGGCCGGTGTGGAAGCGGCCCACGACTGCGTCGCTGGGCGCGAAGATCGCCAGCGCCACCGAGGGGTCGACCCGCTTGCGCGTGTCCTTGCCACCGGCGGACTCCCGCTCACGCAGCGCTGTGAGCGAGCCGTCGATCGCGCGGCTGGAACGGGGGAAGCTGGTAGTGGCCAGTGCTGACCGAGCCGCCGTCGCTGGGGCCTGAATGGCCTTCAGGTAGGTGGCCGCAGAGCAGGCGTCCGGCTGTGCAGCACGGAGAGACAGCTGGGGCATGCGACTCCTCTTGCGGTGGCCGGCGGGCTGCAACCCGGGCTACCGCATGGCGACATCGTGGATGGGCGGTTGGGGGATGGGCGGCTCCCGACTGGGAGCGAGAAGGCGGCGATCGGATGTCAGCATCGAGATCGCGGGAGCCGGACCGGCCACGATCTGTCGCGGCGGTACGGCGGAGAAGCTGCGTCGGTGTCCAGCGCAGGTGGCCTGCGGGCTGCGGACGGCAGCTGGGGACAGACCCGTCAGATGGGTCTGGGGGAGGTACTGGGGGCAGTGGCGACGGAGTCCGCGACGAACCGCGCGGTGGTTGCCAGGCAGAAGCCGCAGCCTGCGGCTGGGTGTTGCTGCGGCAGCATGCGGTTCCCTCCTCGGTGGCTGGCGGGCTGCAACCCTGCACCGTGGTCGACGTCGTGGATGGGCATTGCGCGGTTGGTGACCGCGTGGGGTGTGACGTTAGCTCTGGATCCCGGCCGCGCTAAATGGCTGGTCGGGCTCGCGAACACGGTAGGAGCGGCCCCGGCCGTTTTCCAAAGACGATCTCGAGCGGTCCTGGCGAACGGTCGACGTGGCCTGGGTGACTGACCCCGCCGGGCTACTCGTCGGCGTGGACCGGCTCGGACGGCATCTTGCCGCCCCGCAGGAATTCCTGCACCAGCGGCGTGGGCGCGTATCTGCGGTACTCGAAGGAGAGGCCGATCGCGATCTTCCCGCGCAGCCGTTTGCGGTTGTGGGGGAAGTCCTGGCAGTACTTCTCGGCGGCTGCCAAAGCCTTGGTCGTGAACTCGGCGCCCTGCGCGGCCAGCCGGTAGCCCTGGACCACGTGGTCGGCGAGTTCCTGCATGATCTTCTCTTCGGGAGAGGTCGGCGGGCCAAGGAGGTCCTCAAGGGGCAGGTCGAAGACCTTGGCGAAACCGATCGCCTCGTCGAGGTTGATCCGTCGGCGCGGCTCGCCGCTCTCGATGCGCCAGACCGAGGACTGGTTGATCGGATAGCCGGCCTCGGCCATGCGCTTGGCCAGCTCACCGGTGCTCCAGCCGCGGCGCTCGCGCTCCATTCGGACGCGCTCGGCCGCGTTCTCCTCGCTCATGCCAGCGGGGGCCTCCGGGCCTGCAGGCTCGCTTCCCGGCAGCTCCTCTTCCGGCCCGCCAGTCCTGTCGTCCGTGGGCTCGTTCGTCCCGGGCATCAATTCACCTCGCATCTAATCCTGAGGCGACTTGCATAACGGCCGCCAGGGCGCCATAGTGATGCACGGTGAAGCGCATGTCAAGCCAAACCGCATCGCGGCGCGTTGCTGCGCTCACCCCGAAAAGGCCGAAGGCCCCCGGTGCTATCAACACCGAGGGCCTGAAAGGTCCCAAAACCGCCCATCCACGACGATCGACCACGGTGCAGGGTTGCAGCCCATGTGCGCACCGAGGAAGGACCAACGTGTTCCAGCGTACGGCGTCGCCACTGTGCGGCGCACCTACTCCGCACGCCTCCTCCCCGAAGGCGGGGTGGTGGGCCATGGCGCGCATCCGCACCATCAAGCCCGAGTACCCCGTCTCGGAGGACCTCGCTTCGGTGTCCCTGACCGCCGAGCGCACGTTCCTGTGCCTGCTCACCCAGGCCGACGACGAGGGACGCCACCGCGACAACGCGGCCGTCCTCAACGGCGCCCTGTGGTCACTGCGGCCCGAGCACACCGCACTCGACACCGAGGACGAGCTTCGCCAACTCGCCGAGACCGGCCTCATCTGCCGGTACACAGGCTGCGACGGCCGCCAGTACCTGCACGTCACCAAGTGGCACGAGCACCAGAAGATCTCCCACCCCACCCGCTCGCGCCTGCCCTCCTGCCCCGTCCACGAGCCCGCGGGCTGGTGCGGCAAGTGCAAGGCCAAGGGCCAGGGCTGCGCGCGCCCGGCTCCGGAGAACTTCCGGAGCCTTCCGGAACCGCTCACGGTCCTCGCGGAGACCGTCCCCGCCCAACGGCCCTTCTCCGCCGACCCCGATCCCACCCCCGCTGGAGCCCTGCCGGTGCCCGATGCGACAGCTCCGAGCGAAAGTGCAGGTCAGACGGCTTCTCCGGAATCCCTCCGGAGGACTCCGGAGAACGTCGTGCCTGGACCATGGACCTTGGACCATGGATCTACCCCTAAAGGGGGCGGCGCCGCCGCGCCCACCCCGGCACCCTCATCGGCAGCACCTGACCGGGACGGCCCGGTCCTGGTCGCCGCGCCCACCGGCAAGGCGTCGGTGAACGCGGGCGCCCTGGTGGCCGAGTACGTCGCCGGCTGCCCGAAGCCGGTACCGGGCCACGTGCGGGGGCATCTCGGCAACGTCATCAAGGAGCTGCTCGACGGCGGCACCGGCGACGACGACATCCGTGCCGGGCTGCGGCTGTACGCGGCGAAGCCGATGAGTCCGAGCGTGCTGCCGAGCATGGTCCACGAGGCGATCAACGCCCAGCCCGCCGGGGCGTCCCGCGCCGGGCAGAGCGCTGCCCGGTCCCCGTACCGGCCCTTCGCCAACCCGGCCGACGCCCGCGACTACTACGAGGGGGACCTGTGACCAGCCTGCCCAACCCCCGCCGCGCGGACGAGCGTCGCGAGCCGCAGCCGGCCTCCGGCGCTGTCCTGCGCCTGGAGCGGATGCTGGCCGCCAAGGGCATCGACCCCGACCGGCCCCTGGCCGACATCGACCGGCCCTCCACCGCGCTGGAGCTCGCCGACCGCCGCATCCCGCCGCGCTACCGCCTCGCCGAAGCCGACCACCCGGAGGTCACGACCTGGGTCCAGCAGGTCACGCTGGCCTGCCGACCCGGCCCCGGGAGCACCCTGGGCATCGCCCAGGGGCCCTCGCTCCTGATCGCCGGGCCCACCGGCTCGGGCAAGACCCACCAGGCGTACGGGGCGATCCGCAGCCTGCTGAAGGCCGGTGTGCGTCTGCGCTGGACCAAGCTCACCGCCACCGAGCTGTACGCCTCCCAGCGGCCCCGCCAGGGCAGCGACACCGAGCGGGAGATGCGCGACCTCATGACCTGCTCGCTGCTGGTCCTCGACGACCTCGGCGCCGCCAAGGCGTCCGAGTGGACCGAGGAGCTCACGCTGCGGCTGGTCGACCACCGCTACGAGCACCTGCTCCCGACGATCTTCACCACCAACCTGGCGCCCGGCGATATCAAGAACGCCCTCGGTGACCGCACCGCCTCCCGCCTCGCCGAGATGTGCGAACGCGCCATCCTCACCGGCACCGACCGCCGCAGGCGAACCGCCGCCTGACCGGCGCCAGTGCCCAGCGCACCCAGCCGGTGCGCCGACCTACCCGAACTTCACCCCACCACCGCCTCGCCGCTTCGCCACGCCCGCCTGCGGCGAGGCCGCCCCTGGAGCACCACCCTTGACCACCATCGCGATACCCCCTGCCCAGACCCCGCCTGCTCGGGCCACCCTCTGGGACCGCCTCGCCGTCGCTCTGCTCGGCGTCCTCGGCTTCGTCCTCTCCTACGACGCGCTGCGGCAGATGGCCGGCGCGACCCACGTGCGCGGCCCCCTCACCTACCTCTTCCCGATCATCATCGACGGCTTCATCGCCTACGGCGTCCGAGCCCTGCTCGTCCTGCGCGAGGCCCGATGGCCCGCCCGCGCCTACGCCTGGACGCTCTTCGCCGGAGCGACCGCGACCAGTGTCTGGGCCAATGCCCTGCACGCTGTCCGCCTCAACCAACTGACTTCCACCGGCAGCGGGCTGAGGCTGACCGACACGGTCGTCGGTGTCCTGTCCACCCTCGCCCCGCTCGCCCTCGGCGGCGCCGTTCACCTTTACATCCTGATCGCCCGCCACGGCCACGACACCGCGAGCGCTCCCGCTGAGCAGAACGCCGTTCCGCGCACCGCGACTTCTGCCGACCCTGAACCGGAGCTCCGGCCGGAACGGGCGGAGGGGCGCGGCGAGAACGCGCTCCTGACGCTCCTGTCCGCCGCCGGACTTCTGCCCGCCGAGTGGCGCGACGCGCTGCCCGATCCCGAATCGGCAGAAGTCGACGACCGACCGGCCAATGCCCCGGACACCCGGGCTGAGGCCGCCGGAGGCGCTGGCGGGGCGGAGAACAAGCCGATCGGGCGTCCGCCGGGCGCGCGGATGGAGCGGCTGCTGGAGGTGGGGCGCGCGGCGGTCGCTGCCGAGGGGCGTCTCACCCGCGCGATCGTCGAACAGGCCGTGCGCGACGCTGGCCTTCCGCTCGGCAGTACCCGCCTCACCGAGCTGATGCGAAAGCTCCGCGAGGAGCAAGCCGACGAACAGAACCCTCCGCACCCCGAGGCCGGCTGACCGGCCCTGGTGTCCGGCTGACCGGCCCTGTCGGTCAGCCGGACATCGACTTCTGCCGACCCAGAGCCGCACTCGGCAGAAGGCCACCGCCGCCCGGTCAGTGCGCCCGGCCGGACTCGACTCGCACCGCGGACACCAGTCCCATGTGGCGTTCGGTCCCGGGAAGGCCGCGCCTGACGCACCGCCCATACCTGCGAATTCCGGCATGGCCAAACCGGCAACCACCCGGACACTGCCCACCCACAAGCTCACCAGCCCGAATCGCCAGCCGCAACCGAGGAACGACACGCGTGAACGCCGTCCGGCGAACCCTGCACAGCCTGCTCGGGAAGCCCGTAAGCTCCCATGACCGCAACGGAGTTGACCACCTCCACGACAACAGCGGAGCAAGCGAGTGCGTACGGGGCCCCTACGGGCCCACGTACGCGGACGCCCCCGCCCAGGAGGGCGTGGACGAGCCGGTGCTGCCGAGGGCGGCAGCACCGGAGCTTCACCGCGAGGGCGCGGCGAAGCAGGAGAAGACGCCCGCCGTCGAGCCGTCCACGCCCGCCCGAGCTGCTGTCCCTGCTGAGCGCGTCAGCGTCCGCCGTCCCAAGCGCCGCCGACGTGACAACGACAACCCCAAGACGAAGAAGCTCGGCTTTCGCTGCACCGAGGAGCGCGAAGCGCAGATCAAGCGGCTCGCGCAGGCAGCCGGCCTGAACGTGGCCGACTACCTGGAGCGCCAGGCCCTGACCGCCGGCGGCGCCGACGTGGTGACCCGTGACGAGCAACTGGATCAGGCCGTGCAGGCGCTGGATGCCGCGCGGTTCCAGGTCGCCCGGGTCGGTGTCAACGTCAACCAGATTGCCTTCCAGCTCAACGCCGAAATCGGCATCGAGCACGGCCCGGCGCAGGCCACCCTGGTCAAAGCCAAGGAGGTAGTGGTCGAGATCCGCAGGGCGGTGGCCGAGGTGGACGCTTCGGCGATGCGGGTGGCAAAGGCCGCACGCCGGTGATCACCACCGCCCGCTCCGGCAAGAACACGTTCAAGGCGCTGGACTACCTGTACGGGCCGGGCCGACGCAACGAGCACACCGACCCGCACCTGGTGGCCTCCTGGGACGGCTTCGCCCCCGACCCCGGCCGCGACTCCGAGGCCACCCTGGCCCAGCTGCGCGATGCCTTGGACCTGCACGTCGTGCGCTACGGCCATCCGGTCAAGAAGCACGTCTACCACCGCATGGTCCGTGCCGACCCCACCGACCGGAACCTGAGCGACGAGGAGTGGGGCGCGATCGCCCGCCGGGTCGTGGCCGCCGCCGGCATTGCCCCCGACGGCGATCCGGACGGCTGCCGGTGGGTCGCCGTCCACCACGGGGACAACCACATCCACATCCTCGCCACCGTGATCCGCGCCGACCTCACCCAGGCCCGCCTGCGGGGCGACCAGTACCGGACGGAGACCGAACTCACCGAGATCGAGCGGGAGTACGGGCTCAAGGACTGGTCCGGCACCCGAACACCCGAGTACCGGGCCGGTATCCCCAAGCGCGCCAAGAGCCCCGAGCTGCGCAAGGCCGAGCGCCTCGGCCAGGAGGAGACCGGGCGGGCCCGGCTGCGGACCGGTGTGCGCCGGGCCCTCGCAGGCGCGGCGGGCGAGGAGGAGTTCCTTGCCCGCCTCACCGCACAGGGCATCGAGTTCGAGGTCCGCCGCCTGCCCTCCGGCGATGCCAAGGGCTACAAGTTCGCCCTGCCCAGCGGCGATCCGGGCGGCCCGGTGTGGTTCTCCGGCAGCAAGCTGGCCGCCGACCTCACCCTGCCCAAGATCCACGAGCGCTTCGCCACCGGTGTCGACCAGCCCGCACCCCACCGCCCGGTCGGGCAAGGGCAACCGGACACGGTCCGCTACCGCGCCAGCACCACCGTCGACCACACCACCACCGTCATCGACGACGAGCCCCAACCCGGTCAGGTCGCCGCGGTGGTCAGCGGCACCATCGAGATCCTCGACACCCTCGCGATCACCAGCCCCGTCCTGTCACGGAAGGAGATCAACCAGGCCGCCCGAGCCCTGGAATACGCCGCGATCGCCCGCACTCGAGCCGCCCGCACGGAGGTACGGGCGATGCGCTCGGCCGCCCGCGAACTCCTCTACGCCGGCCCCACCGACAGCCGGAGCGGCGAGGAAGGCACGGCCGCCGCCACGATCCTGTCCAGCCTCGTGCTGCTCGCGATCATCATCGCCAAGTGGCACGCCGCCCAAGGCCACCGCCACCAGGCCGCCGCCGCGCGGGACGCCGCCCACCACCTGCGCGACGCCTACACCCGGCACGCCGCCAAGCCCCTCGCCCACCTGGACCTCGAAGGCCGGCGCCTGCCCGAAGCCCTCCGGGACCGGCAGGAAGCAGCACTGCGCCGCACGCTGCCAGCCGACCAGGCCACCCGGGTACTCGCCGAGGACGGTTGGGCGGCGCTCGCCGCCACCCTCGCCGACGCCGAAGCAGCAGGCCACGACCCCAACGCCCTACTCGCCCACGCCGCCGGACGGCGCGAACTCGCCACCGCCGACTCGGCCGCCGCCGTCCTCACCTGGCGCATCCGCCGCGACGCCAACCTCCCCACCCCCACACCGGCCGCCACCCCCGACGAACTGCGCACCAGGGCAGCCCGCGCCCGCACGACCAACCGCACCACCGGCACACCGTCTACCCCGGTCATCACACCGCCAGCGCCGGTCGCACCCGACCAGGTACGCCGGACGCGCTGACCAACCCAGGTGGGCGGGAACGGAGCCTCCGTCCCGCCCACCAATACCGCCCCCGGCGTGGCCGGAGCGCCACAACTACCCTGCAGCACGGCGACGGTGTCGATTCGATGTCCTTCTCGCCGGGAGGGATCCATTCCGGCAGTGCACGTCGTATGGTCCCGTGCTGCCCCGCTGCCGACCCGAAGGGACCGCATGACCGACTACGACCACGACTTCTACAACCCCGCCCCCGAACCCGCGCGTGCCGTCATCCGCGCCGTCCCGCATCCCGCCGAGCTCAACCCGCGCGGCATCACCATCACCTGCACCGGCTGCGGCGCCCGCCGCGACTGGCTCCTCCTCGCCGTCCACGACCAGATCTTCGTCCGCTGCCGCTGCGCCCACGAATGGCGCGAGCCCGACCTCACCCGGGCCGACTTCGACCTGCACTACGTCGAACCCGAGTACGAGTGGGACGACTTCGACACCGCCATGAGAGCTCTCGCCTTCGACGGCCTCCTCGCCGGAACGACCTGGAACCTGGACTGAGGTCCACGCCGCACCTGCCGCTGTTCACCTCCGACGCTTGCCGCGTCACGTCCGAACGAGCGAGGACAGCGGGGCTCACGGACGGCGCTTCGACTACCGGCGGAGGTCGACCTGGATCACGGCGTGGCGGCCGTTGGTACGCCACGGCATCCCGGCGCTGTCGAGCTGAGCGACGACGGCAGCGTCGACGCCGACGATCACGTCCGACTTCAGCGTCCGCAAGGCAGTGACGGTTGAGGGACGGTGGCTTGATGCGCCGACAGCTTCGGACATTCGAAGCTCGACCCATCGAACATTGGGACAACTGGTAGTCCCAACTGGGGCGCAGTTCTCGTACGCCGCGGTTGGAGCCGCCCAATGGAGGCGGATCCAACCGCGGAGCCAGGAGCACCTGCGCGTATGGAGGGCTCTGCAGGCAGTCATGCTGCGGCGCGAATCAGCGCATCCTGCCCACCCGGCCCAGGAGTCGTACGCCGCCTGCGATGAGGCAGCCTGCTGCCGCTGTGAGCAGGAGTGTGGTCGGCACCGTGTGCAGAACCACTGCGGTTCCGATGGCTCCTGCGGCCAGCACCAGCAACGTGCATGCCAGCAGCAGTCCTCCGGCTCGCTTGCTCTCGTGGTTCATGAAGAGCCTCCTTGGTGCTTCGCGGCGATGATGCCGAGCAGTGCTTCCTCCCTCGGAAGGATGCCCAGACGGTTCGCCATCATGTGGTTCTGATGGAAAATCAGGTGCCCCGGTGTGCGCGGTACAGACGCGTCGACCGTCTGCCGGAGATACGAGGTCACTGCAGCGGACCAGTCGTAGAGCTGGGCGAGCGCCCAGGGGTCCGTTGACAGGTGCTCCAGGGAGCGCTGGACGGCCTGCTCCCTCCCGGCCTGCCGTCGTAGCCCGTCGCGGAGTCGCTCCGCTTCGGCGCCGGCGTCACGTGTCCACCAGTAGAGGTGCCGCTCCCAGTAGTCCGCCGGACTCGGGCTGCCGGGCCGGGTGCCGTGGTTCTGCTGGACCACCGTCACGGAGGCGCGCATCAGGAGGACGGCCAAGGCGGCTCGGTCGGAGTCCTTGGCCAGGAAGTTGGCCCTCAAGGCCAGCTCACTGGACCGCTCGAACAGGGCCTCGGCCGCTTCCACCCCGAGGGGGCCGCCGTACTTGTCGAGTTCGGGCTCGTACAGGGCCGTGTCGGCCCCGGCGTTCCGGCCCTTGAACAGGCTGTCGTCGAAAGGCACGAGCGAGGTGTAGGGCTCGCAGGCCTGCGCCGCGATCTGCCCGCATGATCTGGCCAGGTCCGGCAGCTTGCGCTGGAGCTGGTCGAGAAGGCGTCGGCCGCCACGGACGCGCAGCCGTAGGTGCGGGCCGCCGGTCCAGTCGGTGTACCGGATGAAGAACCAGCGTTGGGCTCCACCGTCCGTGAGCATGGGCACCAGCTCGGGCATAAGTGTCTGCACCGCCAGGTCCATGCGCTCCAGGCCGCCCGGATACAGGCGTGCGTACCACCAGTCCGGGAGGCCGTTCGGCCAGGTACGGAGCGGTGCGCCTTCGGTGGCGGTCATACGCTCCCTCCAGGACGCTCCCAGCGGAGGAGCGAGACATGTTCGGCGGCGCGGTGCTGCCCTTCGGCGTCCTCGACCCAGTGGCCGTCCCCAGCGGGGGCGGCTTCCGACAGGCGGATGGCAGTGGCGTTCACCAGGCGGGGGTTGCCCGCAGTGGCGATGACGGCGTGGGCACTGCGGAAGGAGAGCCAGGAGGGCTTGCGACCGGAGTAGTCGCTCATCGGGCCGCCGTTCTCCAGGGTGAGGAACACCTCGTCCGGCAGTCGGTGGACGCGGCGCCAGGAATCCATCCGGGCGAAGAATCCGTACGGGTCCTCCCCCTTCTGCGGCACGGGCAGCAGGTTCGGCGCCAGTCGCCAGGTACGGCGGCGCAACACCAGGCGGCCGTGGGTCCTGGCGGGTTCCTCCTCGATCTGCTCGCCGGGGGGTGCCAAGGTCTCCAGCGGGCTGTGGTTGCAGCTGAGATGGATGGCGCCGTTCACCCATGGGTCGGCCAGGCAGAGCAGGAGACGGACCGGTCCTGACATCAGGTGCGCGGGGACTACACCGAGGTAGACCGGGCCCACGGGATTCCCATCCCGATCGGTCAGCAGCAGCGTGTTCTTGTCCGGCTCGTGGTGCAGTTGCAACTGGTCCAGCCCGTTGGGCGATTGGGCGTTGGCGGGCTCGCCTGGCCAGTTGAACGGCGGTAGGAGGCCGGCGGTGTCCAGCTGCATGCTGTTGAGGTCCGCGCACAGCGAGACCTCGTGGGGCTGGGCGTCCGGGAACGCGGTCTCGACCCAGTCGCGCAGCTGTCCGGAGAGCCCCGGGCCGTCGTCGGTCGGGTCGAGCAGCCGACGGAAGCGTGCGACCAGGCCGCCGAGGCCCGGGTTGAACTGGTTGACGACCATCCGGTAGTCGCCCTTACCCACGCGGCCCCCGTCGACTGCGCCGAGTTGGTACAGAACGGTGGTGGCGGGCGGTGCGCTGCTGGCCGAGACCGGCAGCCAGGCCCGGTCCGTGGGGGCGCCGAAGCAGGCCCGGTCGGCGATCAGAGCGGCGCCGAACTGCTGGCCGAAGTCAGGGCGCGCCGCGAGCTCCATCAGGAACAGGTAGGCGTCCGGGCAGTGTCCGCCGACGCCGTAGCGGGAGACGAACTCGGCCGACATCCAGTCGTAGAGGTGGCTGCGGAAGATGTGGGGCCTCGTGAGCTCCGCGAGCTTGCGCAGGTCCTCGTGGACGTACTCGGTGGGGAAGTCGACGGCGACGTCCGACACCGCGTCCTCGTACACCGAGAGCGGCTTGTCGCCGAGCCTGAGCTCTGCCATCTCCGCCAGCCGGCCGTGGCCGTCCAGGAGGCCGAGACCCTTCGCGCGCTGGTGAACTTCGAGTGCCTTGGCCGCTGCTGCGGTTGCTGCTTGGGTGGCAGCTGTGCCCAAGCAGGCTGCCAGGGCGGGCAGGGGCTCGGCGTCACCGTAGGCCCATGGCAGGACCACGCGGATCAACTGGGTGTCCAGCAGGCGGAGGTAGTGGGCGAACGGGTCATCTCCGCCCAGCCGGGCGAGGAAATCCCGCACGGGCATCCGTGGCCAGGAGGCGAGGGCTTCGAGGGTGTCGCGGTAGAGGACCGCATCCACCACCGTGTCGGCTCGCCAGGCCAGCGCGGTCCCGGACCGGACGGCGGGCGTCAGCAGCCTCGGGCGCCCCTCGACGGTGCGGGCCGAGCGGTTCGGCTCGACCTGGAAGGCCGGTGCGCACTCCTCGTCCCGGGCCAACTGGTCGATCCAGGACCTGATGTGCTGTTGGGCCACGCTGACCCTACTGGTCGCGTCGGCGCCGGCGCCGTCCAGCGCGAGGGCGGTGAAGCGCGAGAACGGGCTCGTCTTGGTCGCGGCGCGGGATGCGTACGCGAGCACCCCCCTGGCCGCCTTGGTGCCAGGCCGTAGGTCGGCTGGGCGGAGGTGGCGCAAGAGGTCGGGGCTGGCATGGGCCAGGCCGCGCGAGAACGCGGGGTGGTCGAGAAGCTCGCGCAGTCGCCGGCCGGCGGCTTCGGTCTCCTCCGCGTAGGCCGTTGCTGCCGCGTTGCGGAGGGAATCCACCCGACTGAGACCGTCCAGGTGCCTGGTGAGTAACTCGGCTTCGGCTTCGAGCCGGTGACTCAGCTCGGTGCGGTGTTCGGAGGAGAGCACGGGGGGCTTGCCGCTGTGCAGTGAGCGGCGCAGCGCGAGGGTGCTGCGGCGCAGCGCCGGATCGTCGTCGAGGAGAGGCACCAACTTGTAGAGGGTGTCTCCGAGTTGTACCGCTGATTCGCCCAGCTGGTGCTGGATGGTGGCGATCTCCGTGAGGAGGGCGCAGGTGCGGGGGAGTTCGACGTCCAGGGCCTCCACCGGCAGGCCGTTCACGCGGTGGAGGGTGAGGGGAGCCACGATCATGAGCCGATCACCGACGAGAGCAGGCGCCACCAGGAGGCCAGGATGAGAACGGCCATGACGAGGCCGTAGCCGAAGCAGACCAGACCGAAGGCGAGGTAGCCGGCGCGGCGTCGGAATCCCACCGTGCTCAGGTGGCTGGGCAGTTCGGTTCGCGTGACCAGGTGCGTGAGGTAGCCGAACGAGCGGCCCCGCAGGTTGACGGCTCCGATGGCCGATTCGAGTGCGTGGTAGCCGTCGGACGGTAGCAGCGGGTTGAGGTTGACGATCATCAGCAGGACCTGCATCTGCAACAGGGCTGCGGCGATCTCGGCGGCGGTTCCGTGCGTGGTCAGCAGCACCAGTCCGCTCGCCCCGGCCCAGAAGACGTCGCTGAGCGGGCCGGCCAGGGCGATCAGTGCCCGGGCGCCACGGCTCCTGACCCGGTAGGCGTCGGTGCGGTCGACGTAGGCGACCGGCATCACGAACAGCATCAGCGTGATCCCGGCTTCGCGCACAGGCACGCCCAGGTACTGGCAGACCAGAGCGTGTCCGGTTTCGTGGACCGCGATCTGCACCACCATGATGCCCATGGCGGGCCAGAGCCAGGTCGAGTAGTGCATCCCGAACGGGTGTCGGCTGAGGGCGACTCCCGCGCACACGGCTGCTGCTGCGAGGCCGGTGAAGAGCAGTCCGAGCAAGAGCCGGACGGGGACGGCGCGCAGCCGAGCGGCCAGCGGTTCGAGCAGCTTGTGCGCCGACCTGGTCAGTGGCCAGCGGGGGGTACGGCGGCGCAGCGACTTGTTCAGGATCCGCCTGCGGTGGTCCGGCGGCGGTTCGGCGGTCAGGACGCCCACCTGTCGGAGTTCACTGAGGAACCTGGCCACGGTCTGCTCGACCTTGGCGGAGTCGCCGGGCGCGACTTCGACGACTCGCCGGATGAGCTCCCGTCCGGTCGCCTGGCCGTCGAGGAGGCTCAGGACGGCCGTTCCGGCCTTGGAGATGGCTACGTAGCGCCCGGTCGCGACGTCGAAGAGCATCGGGCGGCCGTCAGCGCCCTCCAACTGCTCGACGGTTTCCCGCAGCGACAGGGGCTCGGTCTCGATCCAGCTCAGGTCCTCCGCCCCGCCCGGACCTTCGCCCGGGTCGGGGGTCTTTCGAGCGGTTTGGAGCCGCATGCTCGCCCTCCTGTGATACTTGGGCTGGTGCCCTGGGCACCGAACGGCTCGCGCCGCCGGTTCGGCGATCTTGTCCATCGCCGAACCGGCGGCGCGGCTCTGTCGGTGGGTCTAAGGGATCAGCCCGCCGACGAGTCGGTGGACCGCGAGGGTCAGGCCGACGAGATGGTGCCGGCGGTGGACGCCGACGAGGCCGGGCAGGACGCGCAAGCGCCGCACGCGAAGCAGCCCGTGGTACCGAGCAGGGTGGCGCTGTCGAGGGCCTCGACCGACATGTCCTCGGCGGACAGGTCGATCGCCCAGACGTCGTGCTGCTGCTCGACGAGGTCGATCTTCATGGTCGTTCTCCTTCCTGGGTGGTGCAACGAACGTGGTTGATGGTCAGCCGATGCTGGAGGCCGACGACGACGAGGAGGCCGTCGAGGCCGGGCAGGACGCGGAACCCACGGTGGTGCTGGAGGTCCACGTGCCGAGCAGCGTGGCGTCGTTCAGTTCCTCGACCGAGAGTCCGTCGGTGAGGTCCTCGGCGAACAGGTCGATGGTGTCCTGGTTCATGGCGGTTCCCCTTTCGTGATGGAGGTGTTCAGCCGGCGCTGGAGGCGCTGCTGCTGCTGCCGGCGGTGGACGCCGGGCAGGAGGCACTGGTGAGGGTCCCGAACGAGCCCCAGGAGCCGAGCAGGGAGTCGCTCGCCAGCGGTTCGGCGGTCAGGGACAGGCCCTCGCCTTCCTCGGCGAAGAGGTCCAGGACGTCGATGGCATCCATGTGGTTCTCCTAGCGGATCGGAGTTGCCGTCGGCTGGATCAGCCGGCGGAGCTGACCGTGCCGTTGGACGACGCGGTCGAGATCGGGCAGGTGAAGCAGTCCAGCGAGCTGACGCTGGAGAAGGAGCCGAGGGCGGCCTCGCTCGGGAGGGCGTCCACGGGGAGGGCCAGGTCCTCGGCGAAGAGGTCCAGATCCTGGAGGTTCTCCATGAGGAGCTCCTTAGGTTGTGGGACGGGCGTCGTCCCAGGTGCTCCCCGCCCCGGCCGGGACGGGGAAGTATGGGTGGACAGCAGGGGTCAGGCCCCGGTGCCGTCCAGCGGGTGACCGACGGCCAGTGCCAGTAACTGGCTCGTGTGGTAGCCGTCGACGGGCACCAGCGGGCGCAGCGCGGCCGCGAGGAATCCGGCGAAGATGCTCCCCACCAGGCCGTGGTCCAGAGCGGTCAGCCAACCGGCGTAGGCGGCGGCGCCGGCGCGGCTGAGCAGCAGCCGGTGGCCGTGTTCACCGTGCCGGTCGAGGGAGGAGGCGAGCGGCCCGCAGACCATGAGGATCGCCGGCGCCTGGGCGAACTCGACCTGGAGGACGAGGTCAGCGGCGGCGTCCCCGACCGGCAGCTCCCCGATCTCGGTGAAAGTGCCCGTCTGCGGGTCGGCCAGGTGGATGGCGGGACGCAGTCCGCTGACCGCGCGTGCCGCGACCAGGAGTTGGAGCCCGGCGCCGGCCTCGTGGTCGGGCCAGGACGCCTGGTCGAACCGGCCTGCGGCGGCCACGACGGCGGCGATCACCTCGGCATCGACCGGACGGTCCGCGTAGAACCGCTCGGACAGCCGTCCGCGCTGCAACTGCTCCAGGGGCGACAGCGGCGAGGGCGCTGGAGTGACCGCCACCCGCGTCGGTGTGTCGAGGCCGGCGTCGAGAGCGCGGAAGAGTCCGGGAGAAGGCGTACGAGGGCCTGCCTGAACGTCTTCCTCGTCCAGCCGACTGTGTGTCCGCAGCAGCCCCAGGGCCTGCGCATGGTCGGGAAGCCTCAGCGCGTCGTCCAGGATCGCCGGGTCAACGGCAGTTCGGGCGTCGGTACGCATGGTCACTCCTCCTCGTGGTTGAGGCCGGCGCCGATCAGCAGCACCCCGGTTACGGGCTCGTTGTCGAGGTCGAGATCGAACAGGTCGGCCAGACGGCCGTCGTCCCACCGGTCGAGCGGTCGAGCCGACAGTCCGAAAGCACGGGCGGTGTAGGTGAGTTGGGCGATGGCGGCGCCGGCGTCCAGATGGATCACGCGCCAGCCGAATCCGTAGTACTTGGAGGCCACCCGCGACAGCGCACCGGTCAGCACGATCACCGCAGGGGCGACGGCGGCGGCGGACGTCGGGTGCCCTAGGTCGAGAGCGTCCCCGAGCCGGGCCAGCCGGTGACTGCTACCGACGTACCCCCACAACCCGGGTTGGAGATCCGTCACCCGGCGGGCGAGCACATGGAGCTGCACCGATCCCAGGTTTCCACCCGTCGGGGCCCAACGCTGGACCTTGCGCTCGGAGTCACCGCCGGGGCGGAGCCCGGCGCCGCGCTGCAGCACAGCCGCCAGCTGATCCAGCGGGACGGTCCCGGTGCCGAGTACGTCGCCGAGGGAATCGGGGCCCGTCAGGTGAGCGGGGACGGTGGCGGTGCGGCCCGCCAGCTCCAACTCCCTTGCGCTGGGCCAGCGCTTGGACTCGTGCTGGAGGGCCAGGTTGCCCGGCTTGTAGTGGACCTGGTGGGCTCGCGGGTTGAGCAGGCGTCGCGGTGTGAAGGCCACCGAGCTCTCGAAGACGACTGCCAACGGCACGCCGGCCGCGGTCGTGGTGACCTTCGGTCCCGGCGGAGCGGGGATGGGGGCCATCACGTGGAGGCTCTGCTCCCAGCTGCCGAGGTCGACCCGCATCAGGCCGCGCAACACGGGAACGGAGCCGACCCGGGCGACCAGTGCAGCAGTCTGCGCGGCGACCAGGGACGCGGCGAGCTGCTTTCGGAGTTGCGTGGAGAGGCCGGTGGTGTCGTCGGCCACGGGGGCGGCCAGGCGCTGACGTTCAGCGTCGGCGAAGCTCGCGGTGAACTCGTGGTCGATGTAGGGGCCCAGCTCCACCGTGCCGCCGCTGAGGCGGACGGGCAGGAACGGCACGGCCGCCCGAGCGCACTCCTCGGCCAGTCCGACCGGAGCCTCGGCCCCTTCCTCGATCGCGGCCAGCACGAGATCGTGCCGGCGGTCCGAGGACGAGGTCACGCCGGCTACGGGCCCGAGCGCGGTCATCCCCGCAGCGGTCAGCTCCTCCAGGATCAGCCTCGCGAGCTCTCCCTCACCGGCCACGCCGATCTGAGCCCCGGCCAGGCGGGCCAGGACTTCGGAGGTCGAGCTGTTGACCCGGGTGGAGTCCAGGCCGCGCGACCAGAACGCGGCCGCGGGGGAGTCCGGAGCGGCTGTGACGCCGTTCTCACCCTCCTCCAGCAGCCCGCAGGTGTAGAGCAGCGCGATGACCCGCTCCACGTGCGGCTGGGGCAGGCCGGTGCGTTCGGCGATTCCCTCTGCGTCCAGGGTGCCGTCGAGCAGCGGAAGGATGGCGGGGACGAGGTCGCGGGTGGCGGCTCCACGCAGGATCTGCCTGCTCGGGGCGCCTTCGATGAGGATCCCGTCGGGCATGTCGAGTCGCACCAGCCCCCGGACCAGGGCGGGCAGCCGGGGACAACGGAACTGCGGATCACCCGCGACGGCTCGGCGCATGTCTTCCGCCGAGACGAGTTGACCAGCCATCATCGTCCTTCGTCCAGGACCGGGAGCAGCGCCGTCAGGTCGTCGGCGAGCTGGCTCCAGGTCGATACCGGCTTCGTGTCGCGGCAGCGGTCGCAGCCGTGCACGGCCACCACCCGGGCGGCCGAGGCCTGGTGCTCGAGCAGGTGGTAGTGACGCACGGTGCCCGCACTCTCGGCGAGCGTCCCGTCGTCGAACCGCTGCAGCTCCGCCTCGACCAGAGCGGCCGCCAGACCCACGTGCTGCGGCAGGAAGCCGGCGGGGCCCGCGGCCGGAGCCGCGTCGTAGTGGGCGTGCAGGGCGTCGGTGATGGCACTGTCCGGCTCGTGCTGGGCACGGCGCTTGCGGAAGCAGCGGTAGCAGGGGCCGCTCCCGGGCACCACGACCGGGCCGACCCGCAGTCGGGGATGGTCCAGCACCACCGGCAGCCAGGGGGTGCCCCAGGCGACGGAGCGTACGTCGATGGTCTCGGCGAGCCTCGGCGTCTCCCGCCAGGAGAGGAGCACCCGCAACCTCGCCTGCGGCCACGCGGCCGAAGCGGTGACGGGCCACTGGCCCTCACCTTCGACGCTCAGTGGCATGCGTCCTCGTACTTGCATCAGGCGCTCGGCGACAGCGGTCCCGAAGTCGCCCACAGCGATCAGGTGCACCGGTTCCATTGGTTCCTCGTCTTCTGGACCGTCTCGTCGATCGGTCAGCGGGAAGAGCAGTTGGGCAGGGGCTGAATCTCACGCCGGAAGCCGTGCACGGGCATGACCGTCCTGACGCACCAGAGGCGTCGGGAGTCGGTGGGCAGTGCCTGCGAGGGCCGCCCAGGGCATCGTTCGCCCGAGATGGCGGGCGGGGAGCAGGCGGCTCAGCGTCCGGTTCCGGGAGGCCGCCCGTCTGGGGAGTGGACACCAGTCAACGGGCGGTCAGCCCCCTGTGGGGCAGAGTGCTTCTACGCGAACGGCTGCGGAAGCGGGTTGATCTCGTCCACCGACAGCACGGGGTGGCCCATCCGGGCCGGTGCCTGGTACAGGCGAGGGTGGGCCAGGTAGCGGGCCCGGTAGGTGAACGAGAGCGGCATGAGCTCCGGGATGAGCACCCGGACCACCCGGAAGCCCGCGTCCCGTGCTTCGTCGGTGGTGCACTCCACGGCCACCACGTGGCAGCCGGCCTTGTGCAGCCACTCCAGCAGCACCTGGAGATCCCCGGCGGACGAGCCGGTCGCCAGCGTGGGCAGCTCGCTGAACTTGCGTCGGTGCTCGCCCTTCAGCAGGAAGTCGAAGTCACCGAGCCGTTCGGGCCGGCCCATGTACGCCGCACCGTGATAGACGTTGAGGTAGTCGTCGAAGGACTCCGGCAGGTCACGTCCGACCTGCATCGCGATCCGAGACGAGGCCGACTCCCGGGTGATCTTGGCGATGGAGTCCGCAGGGTCGAGCCCGGCGTTGCACATCACCAGCTGTCCCAGAACCTGGTTGTCCGGGCTGAGATCGACGGAGTAGACGACCGGCAGACCCAGGTCGGTGGTGGCGTCGAAGAACACCGTCTCCACCTGACTGCGCCGTGAGCGTTCCAGGTAGGGAGCCAGGGAGTCGGGCACCTCGTCGAACTCGATGCGCGGCAGCGCGAGTTTCTGGTACCACGTCAGGGAGATCGCGTCCCGCTCCACCACCTCGCAGATGGCGTTGACCATGGCCTGCGCCAGGTCCGTGTGGGTCGCGCAGCCGGTGGAGATCGGGTTCCAGTGGCGCTCTCCGCGGGACTGGGAGGCCAGGTGCATCCACACGTGGACGGCGGGAACCCACTGGGGGCGGCGCTCGGTCAACGACCAGCCCCGTGCCCACCGCATGGGCGCGTCCTCGTCGAGATCCACGGCCATCGCCCTGGGGTGCGCGAGCTCGGCGGGGGAACATCGCGGGAAGGTGCGCAGCGGAAGCGCTTCGTCACCGAGCTCGCGAGCGGTCGCCCAGATGAGCTGGTCCTCGGGTGCCGCGCAGGTGGAGTAGCGCTCCAGCGCCTCCGCGACGCACAGCCGGGCCGCTCGCTCAGGATCCAACCCGCCGCCGGCGCCGTCCATCTGACCGCGTGCACCACGACTTCCGACCGCGTCGGCGACGTTCGGGACGACACGCGCGATGTCCCCGAGGGAGGCGCTGAAGATCGGGAACCGGGGCTCGCCCGGGTGGTTGGGCAGGCGGTGGACTCCGTTCACCAGCCCGTAGGGGCTGACGAGTTCGTCAAGGTTCAGCAGCCCACCGAGTAAGGTGGGCGACGGTATCGCGGTCATCTTTCTTCCCCCTGGTCCCAGCTGAAGAGTCGAGCAGCGAGTAGTGCGAGGAGAACGGCCGAGCCCGCCAGTACCAGCCAGTCCACGGCGATGCCGTGCAGTGACGGCGCGCCCGTGAAGGCGTGGCTCAGCGCGTCCACCAGGTAGGTCGTCGGGAACGCCTGGGACACCGCGCGCAGCGGGCCGGGCATCAGTTCCATCGGCAGGAACAGTCCGCTGAGCAGCATGGTCACCGGCATCAGCAGGGCCAGCAGACCGTTGGCCACTTCCGCGTTGCGCATCCTGGCGGCGACCAGGTAGCCGAAGCCGAACAGCATCAGGGCGCCCAGCAGGCCGCTGACGAGTACGGGAAGCGCGTCCCCCGGCGCGAGGTACCCGCAGATCGCCGCGATCACCCCGACCACGACGACCTGGGCCATGACGAGCCCGAGGCGAACCGGAGCCTGGGCGAGGATGAAGGTCCGTCGCTCCAGGGGGGTGGTGCCGAGCATCCGCAGAGTACCGCGCTGGCGGAGACCGATCAGCGGCGTGGCCGTGCCGAAGAAGGCGGCCGACATCAGCGCGATGAATAGCACGGTGGGCAGGGACGCCTTCACCGGATCGAACGGCACTCCCCCATCCGGCGTGCGGAAGACCGAACGGGCTGCCGCACTGGCGTCCTTGTCGAGCGCGTTGCGCATCCCGCGCACCACTCCGAACTTGCCGGCGTCGACCGTGACGACCGGTCGGCTCTCCTCAGGCTGGACGACCGCATCGTAGCCGCCGAGCGCGCGGGGCTGGCCCGGCAGCGCTTGATCCAGCTCCTTCACGGTGAGGCCCTTGACATGGTTGAGCCGGTCGGCCACCTGATGCTGGCCCGGTCCCGGAGCCACCGCGACGTGGTAGGAACCGCCGCTCGTGACGAATCCCATGCCGAGGAACATCGCCATGAAGAACAGTGGGAAAGCAAGGACGAAGAATGCGGTTTTCCCGTCGCGGAAAAGCTCCCTGGAGTTCGTCCTGACCAAATGGGAGAACGTTGACTTACGAGGATTCATCCGCTCCGCCCGTGTGATTGCTTCCGGTGTCCTTGGAAGCCGAGGCAACCAGGTTCCTGAATACCTCGTCCAGCCCCCCGTGTGCAACAGAAAGGTCGGTCGCATTCAGTTCGGGAGTGGAAGCGACATGCTTGAGGACGATATCGCCCTGTCTGGTGCTCACCTGCACCGCGAGACGCCCACCGCGGGACTCTGTCTGCACGGAGGAAACGCCCGGAAGTCTGCGGACGGCAGCCAGCGAGGTGGGTGAGTCTGTGGCGAACGAGATCGTGCTGAGGCCGCCGAGTTCGCGGACGAGTTCCGCGGGGGAGCCTGAGGCGACCACCTTGCCTGCCACCAGCACGGCCACCCGGTCACAGAGCTGGGCGGCTTCGTTCATGTCGTGGGTCGTCAGCAGGACGGACCCGCCGGCTCGCCGGTGTGTCCGGATCACGTCCCACAGGAGCTCACGTGCCTGCGGGTCGAGGCCGGCGGCGGGCTCGTCCAGGACGAGCAGCTTCGGTCGCCCGACGATGCTGACCGCCAACAGCAGCCTGCGTCGCTGCCCGCCGGACAGCGCTTTGACCTTTTGATCCGCCTGCTCCACCAGTCCGACATCGTTGAGAACCTCGTCGACGTCCATCGGCTGGGAATAGAAGGAGGCCCACAGCTCGACGGTCTCCCGCACTTTGAGTTGCGGGAACAGGGTGCCCTCCTGGGGCTGCACCGCGACCTGGGTCCGCAGATCCAGGCTCCGGTCGGCCGGGTCGAGTCCGAGGACGCGGATCAGCCCGGCAGTCGGCCTGCGAAGCCCCACCAGGCACTCCAGGGTGGTCGTCTTGCCAGCGCCGTTCGGTCCGATCAGCCCGAAGACCTCGTTGACACCGATCTCCAGCGAGATTCCACGGACCGCTTCCTTGCCGTCGTAGCTCTTCCGCAACCCGTCGATGCGCACGGTCGGTCGAGCCTCAGTCGGCTGATCGGACGCGCCCGAACGATCGGCGGACGTCACGCTGTTCGACGACATCGAATTCCCCCCGGAATTCCTGAAGATCATCTAGGGCTTGGGTCTTGGAGTTGCCGTGCGACTGATCCCTAGATCATTCTCTGTATATCTTTAAGCGGAACCTTGGCTGCTCGTTTGGCGCCCGATGCGCGCTCGCCCGACCGGCCGTGTCCGCACTGATGCTTGCATAGGATGCGAACGTGGTGCAAGTTTTTCGAACTTTGAGTCGTGGTGCAGTTGAAGAATCGTCCACCTGTGCCATGTTACTGATGGAGAGTCGCACTCTGTCCATTTTGTGATTATCGGCGATCGGAATCCTTGAATCCCCTTAATTTGATCACCGGCGTTGGCCGACCAGTCGTCGACTGGCGGTTGGCTGTGGTGGGTGGCTGATGGAGATCGCCTGACCCTGTGCCACGGCGCAGGCGCACCAGGCGCCACACGCGTGAGCGGCAGCTTCGCACGTCGCTCACGCGACCCTTCTGGTGCTCCAGCTGGTCGAGCGTTCGGTGCCGGGGCGGCGGCGCAGTGGTCGTTGGCGGGTGTGGCGCCTGCTCACAGTGTCAGCTGACGACGGTCCAGCCCCACGGGCGCGGACCGGCCACTCCTTGCAGGCAGCCGAGGCGGTAGTGGGCTTCCGTCCGATGGCGGGCAGGATCGGCTGCCGCGTGCTGGAGAGCGAAGCAGGTAACACGGAGTTCGCGGATGCTCCGGAGCACCGGGTAGCCGGCCCAGGTCATCACGTCGGTCCCGTACGCCTCGCAGAAGGCGGCGTACTCGCTGTCCGAAACCGAGCCGAAGCTGTCGTAGCCGACAGCAGTGGCGGTGAGGTCCCAGTCGGGAGGCCCCAGAGAGGTCCGCTCGAAGTCGAGCAGGTACGTGGTGGTTGGGGTGACCGCTACGTTGCCGCGCCAGGCATCCCCGTGGATGACGCTCCTCGACAGGCTCGGCCGGAGGCCCAGCCACGCTGTTTCGAGTTCGGTCAGGCGGCAGCGCAACCAATCTCGCTGGTCGTCGTCGAGAGTCGTCGCGGCGTCGATCCGGGCGGGCAGCCGGACAAACGGGGCCAGGTGACCCAACGGGAAGTCAGGAACAGGGAGTTCGTGGAGACGCCGGAGGAGCGGCGCGATGTCGGCAGCCGCACCCGGCCGGTGCGGGGGGAGCTCGTGCCAGAAGGTCACCGGGTTGCCGTCCACCTCCAGCGGCTTCGGCAGGTGCGCGAGCGGGCGCACCGCAGGTACCCCGCAGTCGTGCAGCCAGCGGGCAACTGCCAGTTCGCGGCTGGCGGCGCCGGATTGGCCGGGGCGGCTGATGCGGGCCACGACCCCGTGCGGCAGCCGCCACAGTGCGTTCTCCCCGATCCGGATCGGCTCGGCTCCGGTAGCGGACAGGCCGATTTCCGAGCATGCCTTGAGTAGCAGGGCACGGGAGTTATCGAGGACGTTCACACCGCCACCGTAGCTGCGATCTGTTCCCGCAGGTCCCGGACGTCGGTGAGGCTGCGGTGACGGTGGGCGACCCGGGCGAGCTCGGCCAGTTCGTGGTTGGCGCGGAGCGAACGGAGGTCGCTGACCTCCGCGAGTGCGGTGCGACCCTCGGCCAGGGCCTGCTCGGGGTCACTGGCCGCCATCTGGAGGGTGGCGAGCTTGGTGCGGGAGAACGCACGCGAGCGGGCGAAGCCCTCGCCGTGGCCGTCAACCGCCGCCTGCAGCCGCCGGAGGGCCTCCTGCGGCGGGTGGCCGGCGAGGGAGAGGTCGAAGAGGGCGTGCCCGGTGTCCCCGTGGTGCTGGGCGCCGTCGTAGTAGGCCATCCACGGACCCTCGTCCGCCGGGGAGATCGAGGCGAACGAGTCGTCGGACGTGCCGATCGCGGCCAGCGTCTGCTGGGTGCGGCCCATCTTGGCCAGGGCGCGGGCGCGGGCGTTGTGGAGCATCGACTGCTCGGCGGCGGAAAGGCGGTCGGCGCGGGCGAGGCCGAGCTCCGCGAGAGTGAGGCCGGAGTCGGGATCGCCTCGCCAGATGGCCTGCCGGGAGCGGAGGTTGTAGGAGATGGCGCGCAACGGCCGGTTGTCCACTTCCTCCGCGCACGACGTGGCGAAGGCGAAGAGACGCTGGGCGTCGTCGTGGGCGAAGGCGTCGAAGGCCGCCGCGCCGACCACGGTGGCCAGGCGGCTGACGGCGCCGAACAACTCGGCCCGCAGCGAATCAGAGCAACGGACATTCAGCAGACCAGCTGCCCAGTTGGGTCCACGCCAGGGCATGGACACGAGTTCGGCTGTGGCGACTGCGCTTGTTGTGGTTCTACCGGTGCTTTCGGTTGGGCGCCGGGGCCCATCGTGGCGATCCATGAGGGGCCTACAGGACGGCGGTGGCCCCACGCGTGAGGGCAAGCTGGGACCACCGCCATAGGGATACTTGGCTCAGTTGGCGTCGGCGGGGATGGTGCCGAGGCGGCCGGCGTGGAAGTCCTCCATGGCCTGCTGGAGTTCGCGGTGGCTGTTCATCACGAACGGGCCGTAGTGGGCGACGGGCTCCCGGATCGGCTGGCCGCCGAGGAGGACGACCTCGAAGTTGGCCTGGCGCGAGTCCTGGGTGTCGTCCGCACGGATCGTGAGGGAGTCGCCGTCGCCGAAGACAACGGACTGGCCCATGTGGAACGGGCGCCGCTCCTCGCCCGCCGAGCCCGTGCCCGCCAGGCCGTACGCCAGGCCGTTGAAGTCGGACCGCCAGGGCAGGGTGACCTGGGCGCCGGGGTTCACCGACACGTGGATCATCGTGATGGGCGTGTGGGTGGCGCCGGGGCCGTGGTGGCCCGCGATGTCACCGGCGATCAGCCGCACCAGCGCGCCGCCGTCCGAGGAGGCGAGCAGCTTCACGTTCGTACCCCGGATGTCCTGGTACTTCGGCGCGATCATCTTGTCCGAGGCGGGCAGGTTGACCCAGAGCTGGAGGCCGTGGAAGAGGCCGCCGGACATGACCAGGGACTCCGGCGGGGTCTCGATGTGGAGGAGGCCGGAGCCAGCCGTCATCCACTGGGTGTCGCCGTCGGTGATGACGCCGCCGCCGCCGTGCGAGTCCCGGTGGATAAAGGTGCCGTCGATGATGTAGGTGACCGTCTCGAAGCCCCGGTGCGGATGCCAAGGGGTTCCCTTTGGCTCCCCAGCGGCATAATCCACCTCGCCCATTTGGTCCATCATGATGAACGGGTCGAGGTACTTCTGGTTGATCTTGGCGAAGGCCCGGCGGACGGGGAAGCCTTCACCTTCGAAGCCCTCGGGGGCGGTCGAGACGGCCAGGACGGGCCGGGCGACGGAGCCTTCGGCGGGGGCCGCGATGCGCGGCAGGATCAGCGGGTTCTCAACGGTCACGGCAGGCATGTCGGCCTCCTCAGTTGGGGTGGATTGCGATGTTCGTCTTGCGTTTCAGCAGGTCAGAGCCCTCTTGCGACTAGTCCCCCAACTGGACTAGCTTTTGGGCTCGCCGGCCGCGTAGTCCACCTCGCCCATCTGGTCCATCATGATGAACGGGTCGAGGTACTTGGTGTCGATCTTGGCGAAGGCGCGGCGGACGGGGAAGCCCTCGCCCTCGAAGCCCTCGGGGGCGGTGACCACGGTGCGGACCGGGCGGGCGCTCGTGACGGCAGCGTCCGGCGTGGTGACGCGGGGAAGGGTCAGCGGGTTGTCGACGGTCACGGCGGGCATGTCGGCCTCCTTCGAGGGGGGTTCTTCGGCCTACGTGCACGAGGTTAGTTCAATTCTCAACAACAAGCAAGTTGAAAATTGAACTATGTAGGGACGGAGGAGCGCGGGCTCCTCTTCCTTGCAGGGTGGACTAGCCGTACATCCGGCGCATGGTGAAGTCGACCATCTGCTCGACGGCCTTGGCGTCGAACACCATCCGGTGCTCGCCCTCCATGTCCAGCGCGAAGCCGTAGCCGGTCGGCAGCAGGTCCAGGACCTCGGCGCCGGTGACGGTGAAGTGCTTGGAGTCCTTGCCGGCGTAGCGGCGCAGCTCCTTCAGCGAGCTGAACATCGGGATCACCGGCGTCGGGGTGTTGTGCAGTGCGAGGAAGCCGGGGCGTTCGCCGCGCGGGCAGTGCACCTTCGAGGTGATGAAGATCGCCTGGAAGTCCTCGACCGCCATCGAGCCGGTGGTGAAGGCCCGGACCGCGTCCGCCAGCGAGGGCGGGGAGGGTTCGGGGTAGAGCGACTGCTGGTCCGTCTGTGCCTGCGCGCCGTAGGCGTCCGGTCCGGGCATGCCGTTCATGCCCGGCTGCGGTCCCGCCTGCTGCTGGTAGGGGTCGCCCGGGTATGCGTTCTGGTCATATCCGTACACACGGACAGGCTAGCGGGAGCGCACCCGCCCGCGCTGGCGCCGATCCTGACAAGGAGTGGTCGCCGGGACTGTGGGACGTGACCACGTTCATAGCGGATTCACCGTCGAGGGCTTGCCCAAGTTACCGCTGGGTAGCATCATGATGCCTACTGGTGGGTACGGGACGCCGGAACGCGGCGGTCTCCCGGAAGCGACGAACCGGAGAAAACGGCCATGGGTCACTACAAGTCCAACCTGCGTGACGTGGAGTTCAACCTCTTCGAGGTGTTCGGCCGCGAGCAGGTCTACGGCACCGGACCGTTCGCGGACATGGACGTCGAGACCGCGAAGAACATCCTCAGCGAGATCTCGCGCCTGGCCGAGAACGACCTCGCCGCGTCCTTCACCGACACCGACCGCAACCCGCCGGTCTTCGACCCGGAGACCAACACCGCGCCGATCCCGGCCGCGTTCAAGAAGAGCTACCAGACCTTCATGGACGCCGAGTGGTGGCGCCTGGGCATCCCGGAGTCGATCGGCGGCCAGGTCACCCCGAACTCGCTGATCTGGGCCTTCGCCGAGCAGATCCTCGGCTCGAACCCGGCCATCTGGATGTACTCCTCCGGCCCGGCCTTCGCCGGCGTCATCGCCGAGGAGGGCACCGAGGCGCAGCTCGAGGTCGCCAAGCGGATGACCGACCGCCTGTGGGGCTCCACCATGGTCCTCACCGAGCCCGACGCGGGCTCCGACGTGGGCGCCGGCCGCACCAAGGCGATCCAGCAGGAGGACGGCTCCTGGCACATCGAGGGTGTGAAGCGCTTCATCACCTCGGGCGAGCACGACATGTCCGAGAACATCATCCACATGGTGCTGGCCCGCCCCGAGGGCGGTAAGCCGGGCACCAAGGGCCTGGGCCTCTTCATCGTCCCGAAGTTCGACTTCGACTGGGAGACCGGCGAGCTCGGCGAGCGCAACGGCGTCTACGCCACCAACGTCGAGCACAAGATGGGCCTCAAGGCCTCGAACACCTGCGAGATGACCTTCGGCGCCAAGCACCCGGCCAAGGGCTGGCTGCTCGGCGACAAGGTCGACGGCATCCGCCAGATGTTCAAGATCATCGAGTTCGCCCGCATGATGGTCGGCACGAAGGCCATCGCCACCCTCTCCACCGGCTACCTGAACGCGCTGGAGTACGCCAAGGAGCGCGTGCAGGGCGCCGACATCTCGCAGTTCCTGGACAAGACCGCCCCGCGCGTCACCATCACCCACCACCCGGACGTGCGCCGCTCGCTGCTCACCCAGAAGGCCTACGCCGAGGGCATGCGCGCGCTGGTCCTGTTCACCGCGTCCACCCAGGACGACATGATGGCGGCCAAGTTGCGCGGCGAGCACGACGAGGCCGCCGAGCGCCTGAACGACCTGCTCCTGCCGATCGTCAAGGGCTACGGCTCGGAGAAGTCCTACGAGCAGCTCGCCCAGTCCCTGCAGACCTTCGGTGGCTCCGGCTACCTGCAGGAGTACCCGATCGAGCAGTACATCCGCGACGCCAAGATCGACACCCTGTACGAGGGCACCACCGCCATCCAGGGCCAGGACTTCTTCTTCCGCAAGATCGTCAAGGACGGCGGCCAGGCGCTCACCGCGCTGTCCGAGCAGATCCAGAAGTTCCTCGGCTCCGCCGCCGGCGGCGACGCCCTGGCCGCCGAGCGCGAGCTGCTCGCCAAGGCCGCGGGCGACCTGGAGGCCATCGTCGGCAAGCTGCTCGCCGACCTGACCTCGGTCGAGCAGGACGTCAAGAACATGTACAAGGTGGGCCTCAACACCACCCGCCTGCTGATGGTCTCCGGCGACGTCGTCGTCGGCTGGCTGCTGCTGCGCCAGGCCGTGGTGGCCCTCGCCAAGCTGGAGGCCGGCGCCTCGGAGAAGGACATCCCCTTCTACCAGGGCAAGGTCGCGGCGGCCCGCTTCTTCGCCAAGAACGTCCTGCCGACCGTCACGCCGCAGCGCGTGATCGCCGAGGGCATCGACAACGAGATCATGGAGCTGGCGGAGGAGGCCTTCTAAGGCCTTCCTGCACCTTCTGACTGCCTGACGAAAACCCTCACACCGAAGGGCCCGGCTGCCACCGGGCCCTTCGGTGTGTCCCGGCCCTTTTCCCGGGCGCTTTCCCCGGGCGCTTTTCGCCGGTGCTTTCCTCCGCGCTCTTCCGCGGTGCTTTGCTGCGGTGCCCTCCCCGGTGGCCGTCGGCTTCACGGCCTGCTGACCGTACGCGACCAGGGAGTATCCGCCCGGCGGGCGGCGCGTGTTGCGGGTCGTTCACGGTTGTGTCCGGGTTGAGAGCTTCCGAATGCCCTGTCCGTGTACGGGCATATGCTCAACGTGCGAAGTCGACTCCCCATCCGGCTTCGGCCCTCCCTCAACCCAGGAGCAGTATGTCGACCGCCGCCCGCCAGGCTTTTTTCGACCGGACGCACAGCGACGATCTGATCGCGTTCCTCGGCACCTCGCCGTCCCCGTACCACGCGGTCGCGAGCGCCGCGGAGCGGCTGGAGAAGGCGGGCTTCCGGCAGGTCGCCGAGACGGACGCCTGGGACGGCGCCGCCGGCGGGCGGTACCTGATCCGCGGCGGCGCACTGATCGCCTGGTACCTGCCGGAAGGGACGGGCCCCGAGACCCCGTTCCGGATCGTCGGCACCCACACCGACTCGCCCAACCTGCGGGTCAAGCCGCTGCCTGACACCGGCTCGGCCGGCTGGCGGCAGGTCGCCGTGGAGATCTACGGCGGCGTCCCGCTGAACACCTGGCTGGACCGGGACCTCGGCATCTCCGGCAGACTCGCGCTCAAGGACGGCACCGCCCGGCTCGTCCAGTTGGACGAGCCGCTGCTGCGCGTGCCGCAGCTCGCCATCCACCTGGACCGCCAGGTCAACGAGGGCATGAAGCTCGACAAGCAGCGCCACCTCACCCCGATCTGGGGCCTCGGCCCGGTCGACGAGGGCTCCCTGATCTCCTACGTCGCCGAGCGGGCCGGCCTGGCCGCCGCCGACGTGGTCGGTTGGGACCTCATGACGCACGACGTCCAGCCCGCCTCCTACCTGGGCCGCGACCGCGAACTGCTGGCCGGCCCGCGCCTGGACAACCTGCTCTCGGTGCACGCCGCCACCGCCGCGCTCGCCGCCGCCGCCACGGCCGACGGCGCCGCCGAGCTGCCGTACATCCCGGTCATGGCCGCCTTCGACCACGAGGAGACCGGCAGCGAGTCCGACACCGGAGCGCAGAGCCCGCTGCTCGGCAACGTCCTGGACCGCACGATCCACGCCCGCGGCGGCACCCCGGAGGACCGCGTCCGGGCGCTCGCCGGCACTGTCTGCCTCTCCTCGGACATGGGCCACGCCGTCCACCCGAACTACAGCGAGCGGCACGAGCCGGGCCACCACCCGATGCCCAACGGCGGGCCGATCCTCAAGGTCAACGTCAACAACCGCTACGCGACCGACGGCGTCGGCCGGGCGGTGTTCGCGGCCGCCTGCGAGAAGGCGGGCGTGCCGTGGCAGACCTTCGTCTCCAACAACGCGATGCCCTGCGGAACGACGATCGGCCCGATCACGGCGGCGCGCCTGGGCATCAAGACCGTGGACTGCGGCATCGCGGCGCTCTCCATGCACTCGGCGCGCGAGCTGTGCGGCGCGGAGGACCCGTACCTGCTGGCGAGCGCGATCAAGGCCTTCCTGGAGGGCTGAGCACCTCCGGTACGACAGGGGCCCGGCTTGCGAGCCGGGCCCCGTGTCGTCCGGTCGTCCGGGCCCCTTGTCGTCCGGGGGCTACTCCATCCCTGCCAGGACCAGCGGGAGGCGGCGGGCACCGCCGGCGACCAGCTTCACCGGCACGCCCCAGTCCTGCTGGTGCACGTGGCAGGCCGGGTACTCGATCTCCGGGTCGTCGTCGCAGGAGGCCGCCATCGCCGAGACGTGCAGCACGCCCTCGGCGACCTCGTCGGAGAGCACCAGCTCCCGGGAGAGGTCGCTGTCCGCGCCCCCACCGGAGACCAGCAGCTCCGGCGGGGTCGCGCTGACCAGCAGCCGGGTGGACGGGCCGTAACGCTCGTCCAGCTTCTGGCCGCTCGGCGCCGAGAAGACCACGTCCAGCCGGAAGGCGCCCGGCGCGACCTCGGTGGCCGCGCGCTGGGTGCGGTGCGCCACCGACTCGACCCGCACCGCCTCCTCCGGCAGCCGCAGCCTGGTCAGCCGGTGCCGGGCCGACTCGACCACCACGATGTCGCCGTCCACCAGCACCGCCCCGGAGGGCTCGCGCAGGTCGGTGGCCAGCGTGCTGACCTCGCCGGTCGCCGGGTCGTAGCGGCGCAGCGCGTGGTTGTAGGTGTCGCTGACGGCCACCGAGCCGTCCGGCAGCACGGTGACGCCCAGCGGGTGCTGGAGCAGGGCCTGGTCGGCCGCGCCGTCGCGGTGGCCGAAGTCGAACAGGCCGGTGCCGACGGCGGTTTGGACCGTCTTGGTTTCACGTGAAACCGAACGCAGCGCCGAGGTCTCGGAGTCGGCGACCCAGAGCCGCTCGCCGTCCGCGGAGACCGCGAGGCCGGATGGCTGGGCGAACCAGGCCTCGGCGACGGGCCCGTCCACCAGACCCTCGTTGGTGGTGCCGGCCGCGACGCCGACCTCGCCGGCCGCCGGGTCGTACGCCCACAGCTGGTGCACGCCCGCCATCGCGATCCACACCCGGCCGTCGAACCAGGCGACGTCCCACGGCGAGGAGAGGTCCACCTCGCGGGCCGGGCCCTCGGTGGGCGAGCCCTGCCACCACTGGCGGCCGGTGCCGGCCAGCGTGGTCACACTGCCGTCGGCCAGCCGCAGGCCGCGCAGGGCGTGGTTGACGGTGTCGGCCACGACCACGTCGTACTCCGAGCCCTCCGGCAGCAGCGCCAAGCCCTGCGGCTCGCTGAACCGGGGGCTGCTGCCGTCCACCAGGCCCCGCTGCCCGTCGCCGATCCGGCGCACCACCGTCTCGCCGTCCTCGGCCAGCTCCACCAGCGAGTGATGGCCGGAGTCGGCGACCAGGAAGTGCCCGTTCGGCAGCCGCACCGCCTTGCCGGGGAACCTGAGATCCCCCGCGGTCGGCTCCGGCGCCACGTACGGGCCGTCGCCACGGCGCAGCGTGCCCTTCGCGGCGTGCTCGGCCTCCAGCTCCTCGACCAGGCGGGCGATCGCGTGGGCGTGCCCCTCACCGGCGTGCTGGGCGACCACGTACCCCTCCGGGTCGATCACCACCAGCGTCGGCCAGGCCCGCACCGCGTACTGCTTCCAGGTGGCCAGCGCCGGATCGTCCAGCACCGGGTGATGCACCTCGTACCGGGCGACGGCGTCCACCACGGCCTGATGGTCGGCCTCGTGCACGAACTTCGGCGAGTGCACCCCGACGATCACCACCGTGTCGCGGTGCTTCTCCTCCAACTCCCGCAGCTCGTCCAGGACATGGAGACAGTTGATGCAGCAGAAGGTCCAGAAGTCCAGGACGGTGATCTTGCCCCGGAAGTCGGCGAGCGTGAGCTCCTTGCCGCCGGTGTTCAGCCAACCGCCTGCCCCGACCAGCTCGGGGGCGCGTACACGTGCACGAGATGCCATAACCCCATCAAACCGCATCGCACCTGCCCGCATTCCGGAGCGGGCGGACCCCTGCGTCACAACCTCACCGGCGGGTGAGGTCGGCCTGCCAGCGGGTTTCGCCGTCCTGGGTGCGGGCGGTGGGGTGCAGGCCGAGGGCGGTTGCGACCCTGGCGGAGGCGTGGTGGTCGGGGTGGATGTGGGCGACGGCGGTGGTGACGCCGGCGGCGGTGAGGTGGTCGAGCAGAGCGCGGGTGGCCTCGGTGGCCAGGCCGCGGCGCTGCCAGGGGGTGCCGACCACCCAGGCGAGTTCGGCTTCGTCGGGGCGGACGGTGGCCTGCACGTAGCCGAGGAGGGCGCCGTCGGCGCGCAGCCGCAGGACCCAGTTGCCCCACTGCTCGGCCGGGTCGGGGGAGCCGGCGGCGAGCCGGGCGCAGCGGGCGTGCATCTCCTCCGCGGTGGCCGGGCGGCCGCCGGTGAAGGCGTGCAGGGCCGGGTCGGCGAGTGCGGCCGCCAGTTCCTCGGCGTGCTCCGGGGCGATCGGCAGCAGGTCGAGGCGCTCGCTGTGCAGCGGGGCGGCGGTGGGGTCGGGGTGCATGGCGGTATTGAACGCGACCGGATGCCGTCGTGCGACGGGGTTTCCGGCGGGTGCTTCGTGGCGGTGCTTTTCGGCGGGCGGGGGAACAGGGTCGAATGGGGCCGACGTCAACACGGAGGAGGTTCCGCGGTGCGGTATCTGGTCAGGGAGAAGCTGTTCGCGGTCGGCGACGACTACTGGATCGAGGACGACCAGGGCCACAAGGCGTACCTGGTGGACGGCAAGGTGCTGCGGCTGCGGCACACCTTCGAGCTGAAGGACGCGCACGGCCGGGTGGTCGCGGTGGTGAAGGAGAAGATGCTCACCGTCCGCGACGCGATGAAGATCGAGGACGCCGAGGGCGAGGTGATCGCGACCGTCCGGGAGAAGCTGTTCACCCCGTTCCGCGACAAGTACCTGGTGGACCTGGCTTCCGGCGGCGAGCTGAAGATCCACGGCAACCTGATCGACAAGGACTACCGGGTCGAGAACGACCACGGCGACGAGCTGGCCCGGATCAGCCGCAAGTGGTTCCGGATCCGGGACACCTACGGGGTGGAGATCGCCGACGGCGCGGACACCGGCCTGCTGCTGGCCATCGCGGCCTGCGTCGACCACCTGGTGCACGAGGAGGACTGACCCGTCCCGCTTTCCGGATCCCCGGTCCGCCTCTCACCCGTGTGGGGTATCTTTTGCCAACCCTTGACCGGGCCGGTCGAGGGGCCCTGACCAGCCGGTCGGGGCGTACGGCGAGGGCGGACCGGGGGCTGGAACCACGATGAACGACATCCTGCACGGGCTCGGCGCGGCGGCGGCCTACGGCGCCCTCGGGGTGGTGCTGCTGCTCCTCGGCGTCGGCCTGGTGGACCTGCTGACGCCCGGCAAGCTCGGCCACCAGATCTGGGTCGAACGCAACCACAACGCCGCGGTCCTGCTCAGCTCCGCGCTGCTCGGCATCGGCGGCATCGTCTTCACCGCGATCATGTACACCTACGCCGACTTCGCCAAGGGTCTGGTCTCGACGGCCTGTTACGGCCTGCTCGGGCTGGTGCTGATGGCCCTCGCGTTCTGGCTGGTGGACCTGCTGACGCCCGGCAAGCTCGGCGCCGTCCTGGTCGAGCCGGAGCCGCACCCGGCGGTGTGGGTGTCGGCCAGCTGCAACATCGCGGTGGCGGCGGTGGTGTCGGCCGCGATCGCGTAGCGGAACGGGAAAACACGGAACGGGAAAACGCGGGACGGAAGGCCGGGGCAGGTCAGGCCGGGTACGGCGCCCGGCCCAGGACGTGCTCCCGTCCCCAGTCCCCCAGCGGCCCCAGCGCCGTGTTGAGGCGGCGCCCCGCCTCGGTCAGCGTGTACTCGACCCGGGGCGGCACCTCGTCGTACGCCTCCCGGTGCACGATGCCGTGGCGCCTCCATCTCGCGCAGGTGCGCGGCCAGCACCTTCTCGGTGATCCCCGGCAGCAGCCGGCGCAGCTCGCCGAAGCGGCAGCTCGGGCGTTCGCCCAGGGCCCAGAGGATCGACACCTTCCACTTGCCGCCGATCACGTCCATCGCGGCGTCCGTCCCACAGATGTACGCCCCCGGCCTCGGCACGGTCGCCATGCCCACCCCTTCCGAACCCCTCGACCTGGATGCTCACTTCAGGGTAACCACCCACTTCGAAGTGCGTACTTGGTCGTTCCCGGGGGCGGCGCGGAGGCTGACTCCCATGACGAACGAGCTCCTTGAGAACGCTCCCGAGACCGCCCCCGAGAATCCGTCCGAGCACGCGGTCAGGACCCCGCTCACCCTGCTCGGCCTCGGTGCCATGGGCACCGCACTGGCCGACGCCTGGCTCACCGCCGGGCATCCGCTGACCGTCTGGAACCGCACCGCCGCCCGCGCCGACGCGCTCGTCGGCCGCGGTGCCACGGTCGCCTCCACCGCCGCCGAGGCGGTCGCGGCGAACCGCCTGGTCGTCGTCTGCCTGCTCGACGACGCGTCCGTGGACGAGGCGCTGGCCGGCGTCGACCTGGCCGGCAAGGACCTGGTCAACCTGGTCACCAGCACCCCCGGGCAGGCCCGCACCCGCGCCGCCTGGGCCGCACGGCACGGTGCCCGCTACCTGGACGGCGGGATCATGGCCGTCCCGCCGATGATCGGTGTCCCGGCGGCCGGGCCGTACGTCTTCTACAGCGGCTCGTCGGAGCTGTTCGAGGAGCACCGGGCGGCCCTCGCCGCGCCCGCCGGCACCCGGTACGTGGGCGAGGACGCCGGGTACGCGGCCCTGCACGACGTGGCGCTGCTCAGTGCGATGTACGGCATGTTCGCCGGGGTCGCGCACGCCTTCGCGCTGTTCCGCGGCGAAGCCGTCGCGCCGGGCGACCTCGCGCCGCTGCTCGGCGACTACGTCACCGCGATGACCCGGACCATCGCCGGCACCGCGGTGCAGCTGGAGAGCGGCGACTACACCAAGGGCGTGGTGTCCAGTCTGGCGATGCAGGTGGCGGGCAAGGGCACGCTGCTGCGCACCGCCGAGGAGCAGGGGGTGAGTGCCGAACTGTTGGAGCCGTACTTCCGGTTGATGGAGCGGCGGTTGGAGGTCGGCAGCGGCGAGGAGGACCTGACCGGGGTCGTCGACCTGCTGCGACGGTGAAGGCCGGCCGGTAACGTACCGGCATGGCAGACCTTGAAGAACGCGCCGACGTCGTCGCGTCCGGCTCACGGCAGACCGGGGCGGGGGTGCTGGTCCGACCGCGCCGCGGTGACGACCTGGCCGACTGCGTCCGGGTGCTGGGCGACGTCCACAGCGCCGACGGCTACCCCGCCGACTGGCCCGACCGCCCCGCCTCCTGGCTCACCCCGGACGGCCTGCTCGCCGCCTGGATCGCCGAGTCGGACGGCCGGCTCGCCGGCCACGTCGGCCTCGCCCGCAGCGCCCCGGGCGACCTCGCCCCCGCCCGGTGGAGCCACCGCACCGGGGGCCGCCCGGAGCTCACCGCCGTCATCGGCCGCCTCTATGTCGCCCCCGGGGCGCGCGGCCACCACATCGGCGCCCGCCTCCTCGCCTGCGCCGTGACGCACGCGCGGGCGCTCGGCCTGCACCCGGTCCTCGACGTCCTGGCCACCGACACCGCGGCCGTCGCCCTCTACCGCCGTCTGGGCTGGGCCCACCTCGGCAGCGCCGACCAGCAGTGGCCCTCCGGCCGTACGGTCACCGTCCACTGCTTCGCCGCCCCGAGGGGATAGCGCCGGACCCCGCTCACCCGCCCGGCCGCGAGGGCCGGGCGGGCCGGGCGGGCCGGAGCGGCGCGGGGACGGGTCAGGCGGCCGGGCGGTCGGGGGCGGGGCGGCGGCGGAGGGCGGGGGTGGTGAGGGACGGGGCCTGCCAGGCGCCGTCGGCCTGGTAGAGGTCGGTGCCGGGCGGGACGATGGCGTCGATGCGGTCGAGGGTGGCGTCGTCCAGGACCAGGTCGGCGGCCTTGAGCGCGGATTCGAGCTGCTCCATGGTGCGCGGGCCGATGATCACCGAGGTGACCGCCGGGTGGGCCGCGGGGAAGGCGAGGGCCAGCTCGGGCAGGGTGCGGCCGAGCTCCTCGGCGAGGGCGGTGAAGGCCTCGACGGCTTCCAGCTTGGCGGCCGTGGTGGGCAGCGCCGGGTCGAAGCGGCCCGGGTTGATGGCGGCGCGGCCCTGGGTGAGGTCCACCGGGCGGCCCTGGCGGTAGCGGCCGGTGAGGAAGCCGCCGGCGAGCGGGCCCCAGGTCAGCGCGCCCATGCCGAGCCGCTGGACCACCGGCAGCACGTCGCGCTCGACGCCTCGGGCGAGCAGCGAGTACGGCGGCTGCTCGGTGCGGAAGCGCGGCAGGGCGCGGCGCTCGGCGATGTGGTGGGCGTCCACCAACTGCTCGGCGGGGAAGGTCGAGCAGCCGAAGGCGCGGATCTTGCCGGCCCGGACGAGGTCGCCCAGGACGGACAGGGTCTCCTCGATGTCGGTGGTGTGGTCCGGCCGGTGGATCTGGTAGAGGTCGATCCAGTCGGTGCGCAGCCGGCGCAGGCTCTCCTCGACCTCGCGGACGATCCAGCGCCGCGAGTTGCCGCCCCGGTTGCGGCCCTCGCCCATCGGGAAGTGCGCCTTGGTGGCGAGCACGATCTCGTCGCGGTCGCCGCGCGCGGCCAGCGCCTTGCCGACGATCTCCTCGGACTCGCCCGCCGAGTAGATGTCGGCGGTGTCGATGAAGTTGATGCCCCGGTCGATCGCGGTGTCGATGATCCGGGCGCAGTCGTCGTGGTCGGGGTTGCCGATGTGGCCGAACATCATGGTGCCGAGGCAGTGGGCACTCACCTCGATGCCGGTGCCGCCGAGGACGCGGTAGCGCGTGGTCGTGCTCCCCCTGGTGGTGGGTCGGTGGTGCGTCAGTGGTGCCTCGGAGGCTAGGAGTTGGAGTGCGCTCCAAAGCAAGGGCGTCGCGCTCTCGTCCCCGCCGGGATCCCTCCGGCGGGGGAGCCGGATCCCCGTGCGGGGGGAGGCCCGGGCCCGGTGGTGCGGGCGAGCCTGTCGGCATGACGAGGAATGACGGATGGGCGGTCGCGGCCTGGGGCGTCGGCTACGCGGGCTACGGACTGGGGTGTGCGCTGACCGGGACGGCGCTGCTCGGTGTGCGCGGACTGGGGTGGGTGGTCGCCGGGGTCGGGGTGGCGGCGCTCGCGGCGGGGGTGGCGGTGGTGCGGCTGCGGCCGTCGGCGGGGCTCAGGCGGCTGCTGTGGCTGTTGTGCGGGCTGGCCGCGGTGGCGGCCTTCAGCCTGCTGATGGACGTGGTGACGCTGCTGTTCGGGCAGGGCGTGGACAGTGTCCCGGACACGGTGCACCGCGCGCTGGCGGCGTCCGGGGCGCTGCTGCTGGCCCGCACCGCCCGTACCCGGCGGCCCGACGGTGCCGTGCGGAGGACGGCACCGGCCCCGTCGGCGGCTCCCGCGACCGTCCAACTCGCGGCCTGGGCGGGGACCCTGGCCTTCGTGCCGTACGTGGTGATGAAGCTGATCTGGGCGCTCGGCGGCACTTTCGCGGGGGTCAGCGGCGCCGAGATGTACGCCGGGTACGTGCGCAACGGCTCCTCCGGGCTCTGGCTGGCGCTGGAGTCCTGGGGGCTGGACGGCACGGTGCTGCTGGCGGCGATCGGGGTGTTCCTGCTGTGGGGGCTGGTGCGGCCGTGGGGGCAGGTCTTCCCGCGCTGGACGCTTCCGCTGCGCGGCCGCCGCGTCCCGCGCTGGCTGCCGCTCACCCCGGCGCTGCTGGGCGCGGCGACGCTGGCGCCGTACGGGCTGGTCGGCCTCGGCTATCTGGCGCTGTGCGGTACGGGGGTGATCGGCATCCGGCAGGGCGAACTGGCCACGCCCGAGCAGGCGCTGCAGGTGGCGTGGGTGGGGATCTGCGCCTTCGCCGGGTACGGAGTGGCGCTGGCGCTGGCCGCCCGCTCGTACTGGCGGCGGACCGGCGGCTGAGCGGGGCGCTCTTCGGCGCCGGGTGTTTCGGTTTGCTGGGGTGGCAACAAAGCTTGCCGTTGTGGGGAGGGTGGTCGCAGCCTGGCGGTGGAGGTGAGCGCCATGCGGATGGGCGTGGCGGCCGCCTTCGCGCCGGACCGCGACCTCGCGCAGGAGGATCCCGGACGGGCGGTCGCGACCCTGCGGGACCGGCACGGCCGCGCGTCCGGCGCCGCGGTGCCCGCGTGAGCGGGGAAGCTTTCGTCAACCACGAACGGAGAGACCGGACATGACCTCGCAGCAGCAGCACCAGAAGCAGCACGGGCACGGGCACGGGCATGGCCACGGCCACGGGAACGTCCCCGCCGCCGACTTCGACTGGGACGCGCTCGCCGCGCACCTGGAGCAGGAGGCCGACCTGCGGGCCGCCGCGGTCACCGAGGCCGGGCGGTGGCTGTCCGGCCTGCACGGCAACGGGACGGGCGGGACGGACGGGACGGCCGGGCCGGACGGCACCGTACGGAGGGTCCTCGACGTCGGCAGCGGCCCCGGGGTGATCGCCGGACTGCTGGCGGATGTCTTCCCGGCGGCCGAGGTGGTGGCCGTCGACCAGTCGGCCGCCCTGCTGGAGCGCGCCCGGACCCGCTCCGGCGGCCGGCTGGGCACCCAGCAGGCCGATCTGCCCGCCGAGTTCGACAAGCTCGGCGAGGCCGACCTGATCTGGTCCGGCAACGCGATCCACCACCTGGGCGACCAGCAGGCCGCGCTCGCCTCGCTCGCCGGGGTGCTGCGGCCGGGCGGCCTGCTGGCCGTTGCCGAACGCGGCCTGCCCGCGCGCTACCTGCCCCGGGACTTCGGCCTCGGCCGGCCCGGATTCCAGGCCCGGCTGGACGCGGTCCACGAGGACGGCTTCAGCGCCATGCGGGCCGAACTGCCGGGCAGCACCGAGGAGATCGAGGACTGGCCGGCCATGCTGAAGCGCGCGGGGCTGACCCCGAGCGGCACCCGCACCTTCCTGGTCGACCGGCCCGCCCCGCTCGACCGCCCGACCCGCCGGTACCTGCACACCCAGCTCCGCCGCCTGCACGACCAGCTCGCCGACAGCCTCCTCCCGGAGGACCGCGGCACCCTCGAGGCCCTCCTCGACGAGGAGGCCCCCACCGGCATCCTCCGCCGCCCGGACGCCTTCTACCTCTCCGCCATGACCGTCCACACGGCCCGCAAGCCCTGAGGTCCGGGGGCCGGGCGGTGCCGCCGCCCGGTCCCGGGCCCCGTGCTCAGAGGGCCTGGCCGAGGGTGCGGCCGGGGCGGCGCCCCCGGGATACCGTCGGGGCATGACAGCGAGCGAGCAGCGCTTCGTCGTGGTGACCACCACCCACGAGAGCGAGGAGCGGGCCCGGGCCCTGGCGTCCGCCGTGGTGCGGGAGCGGCTGGCGGCCTGCGCCCAGGTGTACCCGGTGCGGTCGGTGTACTGGTGGGAGGGCGAGGTGCGGGACGCCGAGGAGTGGCGGATCGACCTCAAGACCCGGGCCGAACTCGCCGACCGGCTGGGCGCGTTCGTCGCCGAGCGGCACACGTACGAGACGCCGGAGGTGATCGCCGTGCCGGTGGTGGCCGGCAGCCCCGGCTATCTGGACTGGGTGGCCGGGGAGACGGCCGGGTAGCGCCGGATCAGGGCGCGACCTCCGGGAACGCGCAGGGCCCGGAGGGTCGCCTCCGGGCCCTGGCCCGCGGTACGGTCCTCAGCCCTTGGGGCCGGTTCGGCCCTTGGGCCGGTTCAGCCCTCGGAGCCGCCGAAGCGCGCCGTCCAGGCCGCCAGGTCCTCGTCCGTGATCTTGGCGAACAGCACCGGCGGCACCGTGAACGCCGTCCCGGCCGGCACCAGGTCCAGTGCCCGAGCCTCCTCCGGGCCGACCCAGGCGCGGGTGGCGGCGGGCGAGTCCGCGGGCAGTGCGAAGGCCCCGCGCATGGCCGCCGCCGCGGTCGGGATGAACGGCTCGGACACCACCGCGTACAGGTGGATCAGGTTCATCGCCGTGCGCAGGGTGAGCGCCGCCGCGTCCGGGTCGGTCTTCACCTGCCGCCAGGGCGCCTTCTCGTCCAGGTAGGCGTTGCCCGCGCTCCACAGCGCGCGCAGGGCCTGCGCCGCCTTGCGGAAGTTGAGCGCGTCCAGCTGGGCCTCGTACTCGGCGAGCAGCCCGGCGACCTGCTCGCCGAGGCGCTGCTCGGCCTCGCCCGCCGGGTGGCCGCCCGGGACGTCGTCGCCGAAGCGCTTGCGGCTGAAGGACAGCACCCGGTTGACGAAGTTGCCGAGGGTGTCGGCGAGGTCCTTGTTGACCACCGAGGCGAAGAGGTCCCAGGTGAAGCTGGAGTCGTCCGACTCGGGCGCGTGGGCCATCATGAAGTAGCGCCAGTAGTCGGCCGGGAGCAGCTCCAGCGCGACGTCGCTGAAGATGCCGCGCTTCTGGCTGGTGGAGAACTTCCCGCCGTAGTACGTCAGCCAGTTGAAGGCCTTGACGTAGTCGACCTTCTTCCACGGGCGGCGCGAGCCGAGGATCGTCGCCGGGAACATCACCGTGTGGAACGGGACGTTGTCCTTGCCCATGAACTCGGTGTACCGGACGGTCGCGTCGGCCTCGTACCACCAGGACTTCCAGTCCCGCGGCTGCCCGGCCGGGGCCGCGTCCGCCCATTCCTTCGTGGCGCCGATGTACTCGATCGGGGCGTCGAACCAGACGTAGAACACCTTGCCCTCGGCAGCCAGTTCGGGCCACACGTCGGCCGGCACCGGGACGCCCCACTCCAGGTCGCGGGTGATCGAGCGGTCCTGCAGGCCCTCGGTCAGCCACTTGCGGGCGATCGAGGAGGCCAGCACCGGCCACGTGTCGCCGTGGGCGCCGACCCAGTCCTCGACCTCCTCGGTCAGCTTCGACTGGAGCAGGAACAGGTGCCTGGTCTCCCGGACCTCCAGGTCGGAGCTGCCGCTGATCGCCGAGCGGGGCTCCAGCAGGTCGGTCGGGTCCAGTACGCGGGTGCAGTTCTCGCACTGGTCGCCGCGCGCCTTGTCGTAGCCGCAGTGCGGGCAGGTGCCGACGATGTAGCGGTCCGGCAGGAAGCGTCCGTCGGCGTTGGAGTACACCTGGCGGATCGAGCGCTCCTCGATGAAGCCGTTGCGCTGCAGCTCGCGGGCGATCTCCTGGGTGATCTCCCGGTTCTGCGGCGAGGAGCTGCGGCCGAAGTGGTCGAAGGAGAGCCCGAAGCCGTCGTACACCGCCTTCTGCGCGTCGTGCGCCCGGGCGCAGAACTCGGCGACCGGCAGCCCGGCCTCCTGGGCGGCCAGCTCGGCGGGGGTGCCGTGCTCGTCGGTGGCGCAGATGAACAGCACCTCGTGGCCGCGCTGGCGCAGATAGCGGGAGTAGACGTCCGCCGGGAGCATGGACCCGACCATGTTGCCCAGGTGCTTGATCCCGTTGATGTACGGAAGGGCGCTGGTGATCAGGTGCCGAGCCATCCTCGGATGCTCCGATTTCTCCCGCACGCGCACCCCCACCCGGAGTGCTGTGCCAGGCGCAGGGGTCCACTGTGGGCTGCCAAGCCTACCGCCGGCGCCGGCCCGGACGGCTGCGGTCAGGGCCGGGTGAGGTCGCCGTACCGGTCGAACTCCCCGGCCTTCACCCCGCGGACGAAGGCGGCCCACTTGCGCGGCGTGGTCCGTACGACCACCTCGGGCTGGTCCGACTCGCGGATCTCCACCAGCCCGCCCGCCGCCCTGACCTCGACGCAGTCGGTGCTCTCTCCGCTGGCCGAGGCCTTGCGCCACCTGCTCATGAGAAGTCTTTCAGTAAGGTCCGGATGAAGTCCCAGGACTCCTCCGGCCCGAGCGCGATCATCGCGGTCCTCTCCTTGATCCGGCGGTAGGAGTCCAATTCCTCTGCGGAGTGCACGAACTTCGGCCCGTGAGAGAGATCGATCTGGACGGTGTCGAGCTCCGGGACCGGCCCGCGGGCGAGGTACAGGCTCTCCCCGGACCCCGTGTAGGTGGGGACGCTGAACGGGATCACCCGGATCTCCACCCCGGGCCGCTCGGAATTCTCCGCCAGGCTCTGCAACTGGTCCCGCAGTACTTCCGGACCGCCGAACTGCATGCGCAGGGCGGACTCGTGCAGGAATGCGCTGTACGGCTTCGGACGGTCGACGAAGATCTGCTGGCGCCGAATCCGGAATGCCTTCCGAACCTCCGCCTCCTGCCGGTACTGCGGGGGGAGACGCTCGAACACCGCGGCGGCGTACGCCGGGGTCTGCAACAGGCCGGGGATGAACGTGCTGTTCAGGATGGACAGGGAGGCCGCGTGGTGCTCCATCTCCGCGATGTCGATGATCCCGTTCGGCAGCCGGCCCCGGTAGCTGTCCCACCAGTACTTGCGCCGGTCCTGCGTCATCGCGAGCAGCGCGTCGAGGTACGGGCCGTCCTCGCAGCCGCAGGTGTGTGCCCAGGTCCGCAGCCGGTCCGCGCTGATGCCCGATTTCCCGTTCTCCATCTGGGAGATCTTCGGCAGGTCGGTGCCGATGGTGGCGGCCAGCGTCTTGGGCGTGACGCCCACGCGTTCGCGCATCCTGCGCAACTCGATCCCGAGGCGCTGCTGGCGTACGGTCGGCGACAAGCGGGGTGGCATGTCTCTCTTCTCCGGATCGCGGCTTCGGTCGATGCTTCCGGTGAAGTGTGCCGCGCGTACCGGGCCCTAGCTACCGAAATGGGGGATACCCCACGATGGAGTGAACGTTCTCCCGCTCGGTAGCAACTCTGGCACCCTGACCCTAGGGTCGTCCGTGTCACTCGCTGACTTGTTGTCGCCTAAACAGTCGTCAATCAGCCGTAATTACACACCAGATGCATGGTCACGGCGCCCGACATCACCGACCGGAGACAGCCATGCCCCTTCCCTCGCCTCTCCGTATTCCCCGCCATCCCCGTCCTTCCCGCCGCATTTCCGTATCCCGGTGAATGCGCTTCTCGTCGTCGCATTGTCCGCACTCCTCCTCGCCGTCCTATTCGTCGGCTGGCTGGTCTGGCTGGTCAACATCCAGCCCCGCGAACCCCGCCCGGCGAAGCGCGGCATCGCGGCCGGCCATTCCGTCACCGGAGAACGGAAATGACAGCCGGCCCCGCCCGGCAGGCGGGACCGGCGCCGTTCCTCAGCCGCGCGAAAGGCGCTCCGTCAGGCGGGACTTGGCGGTCGGCCACTCGTCGGTGAGCATCGAGAAGTAGGCGCTGTCCCGCCAGGTGCCGTCGGGGAGGTGGCGGTGGCGGCGGTGGACGCCCTCGAACCGGGCGCCGAGGCGCTGGATCGCGTTGCGGGAGCGCTCGTTGCGGGAGTCGGTCTTCCAGAAGACGCGTCCCATGCCCAGGTCCTCGAAGGCGTGGGTGAGCAGCAGCAGCTTGGCCTCGGTGTTGACCGCCGTGCGCCAGACCGAGCGGGCGTACCAGGTGCCGCCGATCTCCACCAGCTCGTTCGCCGCGTCGGCGTCGTGGTAGCCGGTGACGCCGACGGCCTTGCCGCTCGCGAGGTCGACGGCGGCGAAGTACACCGACTCCCCGGTGGCCGCCTCCGCGAGGCGGGCGTCGAGGAACGCGCCCAGCTCCTCCTCGGTGGCGGGCGTGTGGGTGGGGACCCAGCGCCAGACCTCGGGGTCGTGGCCGACGGCGGCCCAGAGCTCGGCGAGGTGGCGGCGTTCCAGCGGCTCCAGACGGATGTGGCGGCCGGTGAGGGTGATGGGTGCGGGCAGCTTCGCGGTCATGATCCGAACGTAGCGCCGCTCTGCACTAGATGCAATAGATATTTGAACTAGTGCAATGCATCGGCGGATGGGCAAGCGAAAGGGCCCTGCGGGACGGATGTCCCGCAGGGCCCTCGACGCGATCAGGCTCAGATGAACGAGTTGATCTCGATCGTCTCGTACCGGCCCGGGCCGACGCCGATGGCGGAGATCGGCGCGCCCGACATCTCCTCCAGCGCCTTCACGTACGCCTGGGCGTTCTTCGGCAGGTCGGCGAAGGTCTTCGCCTTGCTGATGTCCTCGGTCCAGCCCGGCAGCGTCTCGTAGATCGGCTTGGCGTGGTGGAAGTCCGACTGGTTGTAGGGGAGTTCCTCGACCCGCTTGCCGTCGATCTCGTACGCGACGCAGACCGGGATCTGCTCCCAGCCGGTCAGGACGTCGAGCTTGGTGAGGAAGAAGTCGGTGAGGCCGTTGACCCGGGTCGCGTAGCGCGCGATGACCGCGTCGAACCAGCCGCAGCGGCGGTCGCGGCCGGTGGTGACACCGCGCTCGCCGCCGATCCGGCGCAGCGCCTCGCCGTCCGCGTCGAACAGCTCGGTCGGGAACGGGCCGGAGCCGACGCGGGTGGTGTAGGCCTTGAGGATGCCGATGACCCGGTCGATCTTGGTGGGGCCGATGCCGGCGCCGGTGCAGGCGCCGCCCGCGGTCGGGTTCGACGAGGTCACGAAGGGGTACGTGCCGTGGTCGACGTCGAGCAGGGTGCCCTGGCCGCCCTCCAGCAGGACGACCTTGTTCGCCTTCAGCGCCTCGTCGAGGACGAGGGTGGTGTCGGCGAGGAAGGGCTTGATCTTCTCCGCGTAGCCCAGGTACTCCTCGACGACCAGGTCGGCGGGGATGGTGCGGCGGTTGTAGAGCTTGACCAGGATCTGGTTCTTGTCGTGCAGCGCCGCCTCGATCTTCTGGCGCAGGATCGACTCGTCGAACAGGTCCTGGACCCGGATTCCGACGCGGTTGATCTTGTCCGCGTAGGTCGGGCCGATGCCGCGGCCGGTGGTGCCGATCCGGCGCTTGCCGAGGAAGCGCTCGGTGACCTTGTCCAGGGTGCGGTGGTACGGCGTGATCAGGTGGGCGTTGCCCGAGACCAGCAGCTTGGAGGTGTCGATGCCGCGGTCGTTCAGTCCGGCCAGCTCGGAGAGCAGGACGGCCGGGTCGATCACGACGCCGTTGCCGATGACCGGGGTGACGTTCGGGCTGAGGATTCCGGAAGGAAGCAGGTGCAGGGCATACTTCTGGTCGCCGATGACCACCGTGTGACCGGCGTTGTTGCCGCCCTGGTAGCGGACGACGTAGTCGACGGAGCCGCCGAGGAGGTCGGTGGCCTTCCCCTTGCCCTCGTCCCCCCACTGAGCGCCAACGAGCACGAGTGCCGGCACAGGCGTACACCCCTTCCGGTTGGGGCATCCTGCGTAGGCCGCAGTCTGCCCCGAGATAGACGAAGCCCCTGGCGCAATGGCGCAAGGGGCTCTTGCACCGAGAGATTACCTGAGGAAGGACCGGTCGTGTCGTCCCTGTCCACGCCTGCATCCGGCGGTCCCGAGCCGCTCCTGCTGCTCCTCGACCCGGTGGCCCGGCAGACCGACGGCGAGTCGGTGCGGATCGCGAAGGACGTGCTGTGCGGGGGCGCGGACGTCAAGGTGGTCTATCCGGAGAGCCCTTCCGAACTCGACCGGGTGCTTTCGCACCGGGGGCGGCGGCGACCGGTGGTGATCGGTTCCGATCTCGCCTTGCAGCGGGTGCTGCAGGCGCTGCATCGGCAGCGTGAGCTGGGCACGGAACCGGTGGGGATGGTTCCGGTCGGTCGTACGGGGGAGCTGTCGACGGCCCGTGCGCTCGGGGTGCCGTCGGAGCCGGTACGGGCCGCGCGGGCGGTGCTGTCGGGTGCGCCGCGCCGGCTGGATCTGCTGGTGGACGACGGCGGCGGGGTGGCGCTGGGCGGGGTGCGGATCATCGGCGGGGGCGCGCGCCGACTGGTGAGCCGTACGGGTGGCTTGCGTTCGCTATGGGCGAAACTGGCTGCGGCCGAGCAGGCGAACGCACTCACCCCGGAGAGCGCCGACCACAGCCCCCGGGTCCGGGTCGAGGCCGACGGCCGGCTGCTCGCGGACGTCCACCGACCGGTCCGGCTGGTCCAGGTCTCCCTGCCGTCCGGCGCCTCGGACGGGACGGGCGAGATGGAGATCGTGGTCCGGGCCTCCGGCGCCCTGGTGCGCGCCCGGGCGGCGAGCGTCTCGGTGGTCGGCAGCGGTTTCGGCTACGAGGCGGACGGCCACCCGGTCGGCCCGGTCCGCGCCCGGACCTGGACGGTGCACCCGGGCGCCTGGGGCCTGCTGCTCCCGGCGGCGTGAAGCCGGCGTGAACGGCGGGTGAGCAGGCTCACGTTCGGCCGTGCCCCGACACCCGCCGCTCCGCACACGGAAATCCCCAACAGGCGCGAACCACAAGGCCAACCGCCGCCCGCCGGAATTCCGGCACACCGAAATCCCCACCCCGTAAGGGGTTTTGTCTACGCGCGTTACTCCTCGACCGTCCGACAATCCCGGCATCCCGGGTTCCGGAAGCGTCCGCCAACTGCCCTAGACTCGAAGGCGTGCCACGTGGTGACGGAAGACTCAACCACGATCTTCTTCCCGGTGAGAAAGGCCCCCAGGACGCTTGCGGCGTCTTCGGTGTCTGGGCTCCCGGCGAGGAGGTCGCCAAGCTCACGTTCTTCGGCCTTTACGCCCTGCAGCACCGCGGTCAGGAATCCGCGGGCATCGCAGTGAGCAATGGCTCCCAGATTCTCGTCTTCAAGGACATGGGACTCGTCTCCCAGGTCTTCGACGAGGCCTCCCTGGGGTCGTTGCACGGGCATATCGCCGTCGGACACGCCCGCTACTCGACCACCGGTTCCTCGGTCTGGGAGAACGCCCAACCGACTTTCCGGGCGACCGTGCACGGTTCGCTGGCCCTCGGGCACAACGGAAACCTGGTGAACACCGCCGAACTGGCGGCCATGGTCGCCGAACTGCCCGGCGAGGAGCACGTCTCGCGCTCCGGCCGGGCCGCCGCGACCAACGACACCGACCTGGTGACGGCGCTGCTCGCCGGCCACCCGGACCTCTCCATCGAGGAGACGGCCAAGGTCGTGCTGCCCAAGGTCAAGGGCGCGTTCTCGCTCGTCTTCATGGACGAGCACACCCTCTACGCCGCCCGCGACCCGCAGGGCATCCGCCCGCTGGTGCTCGGCCGGCTGGAGCGCGGCTGGGTGGTCGCCTCCGAGACGGCGGCGCTGGACATCTGCGGCGCCTCCTTCATCCGTGAGGTCGAGCCCGGCGAGCTCATCGCCATCGACGAGAACGGCATGCGCAGCTCCCGCTTCGCCGAGGCCAAGCCCAAGGGCTGCGTCTTCGAGTACGTCTACCTGGCCCGCCCCGACACCTCCATCGCCGGTCGCAACGTGCACCTCTCCCGCGTGGAGATGGGCCGCCGCCTGGCCAAGGAGGCCCCGGTCGAGGCCGACCTGGTGATAGCGACGCCCGAGTCCGGCACCCCCGCCGCGATCGGCTACGCGGAGGCCAGCGGAATCCCGTACGGCTCCGGCCTGGTGAAGAACGCCTACGTGGGCCGCACCTTCATCCAGCCCAGCCAGACCATCCGTCAGCTCGGCATCCGCCTCAAGCTCAACCCGCTGCGCGAGGTCATCGCGGGCAAGCGCCTGGTGGTCGTGGACGACTCGATCGTCCGCGGCAACACCCAGCGCGCGCTGGTGAAGATGCTGCGCGAGGCCGGCGCCGCCGAGGTCCACATCCGGATCTCCTCGCCGCCGGTGAAGTGGCCCTGCTTCTTCGGCATCGACTTCGCCACCCGCGCGGAGCTGATCGCCAACGGCATGACCATCGAGGAGATCGGCCGCACGCTCGGCGCCGACTCGCTCTCCTACATCTCGATCGACGGCATGATCGAGGCCACCAAGCAGCCCAAGGACAAGCTCTGCCGGGCCTGCTTCGACGGCGAGTACCCGATGGAGCTGCCGGACCCGGCGCTGCTCGGGAAGCTCCTGCTGGAGGCCGAGATCAAGGGCGGCCAGCAGCAGCCGGCCGTCCGCGGCAAGCCGACCAGCGGCAGCGACCTGGACGGCGTCCAGTCGCTGCTCGGCGGGGCGGGCGCGGCCGACGCGCTGCGCCGCCCGTAAGCGTTCCACGGTGGGGTCCCGCGAACCGGGGCCCCACCGCCGTTCCGCCCCCGATGTTCCCGAACACCCCCCAGAGTTCCCGAACACCCCCCAGACCCGAGAGGGCCGCACCGCAGTGACCAGCAACCAGAACGGCGCCACCTACGCCGCCGCCGGTGTCGACATCGAGGCGGGCGACCGCGCCGTCGAGCTCATGAAGCAGTGGGTGAAGAAGGCCAACCGCCCCGAGGTGGTCGGTGGTCTCGGCGGCTTCGCCGGCCTCTTCGACGCGTCCGCCTTCAAGAACTACGAGCGGCCGCTGCTGGCCTCGGCCACCGACGGCGTGGGGACCAAGGTGGCCATCGCCGCCGCCATGGACAAGCACGACACCATCGGCCACGACCTGGTCGGCATGGTCGTGGACGACCTGGTGGTGTGCGGCGCCGAGCCGCTGTTCATGACCGACTACATCTGCGTCGGCAAGGTCGTCCCGGAGCGGGTCGCCGCGATCGTCAAGGGCATCGCCGAGGGCTGCGCGCTGGCCGGCTGCGCCCTGGTCGGCGGCGAGACCGCCGAGCACCCGGGCCTGCTGGGCCCGGACGAGTACGACGTGGCGGGCGCCGGCACCGGCGTCGTGGAGGCCGACGCGCTGCTCGGCGCGGACCGGGTCCGGGCCGGCGACGTGGTGATCGCGATGGCCGCCTCCGGCCTGCACTCCAACGGCTACTCGCTGGTCCGCCACGTGCTGCTGAACGAGGCCGGCTGGAAGCTGGACCGCAAGGTCGAGGAGTTCGGCCGCACGCTCGGCGAGGAGCTGCTGGAGCCGACCCGGATCTACTCGCTGGACTGCCTGGCGCTCACCCGCGCCACCGAGGTCCACGCCTTCTCGCACGTCACCGGCGGCGGCCTGGCGGCCAACCTGGACCGGGTCATCCCGGCCGGCCTGCACGCCCGCCTGGACCGCGGCACCTGGACCCCGCTGCCGGTCTTCCGGACCGTCGCCGAGGTCGGCAACGTGGCCACCCTGGAAATCGAGAAGACGCTCAACATGGGTGTCGGCATGGTCGCCGTCGTCCCGCCGCACTCGGTGGACGCGGTGCTGTCGATCCTGGAGGACCGCGGCGTCGAGGCCTGGCTGCTCGGCGACGTCGTCGAGCGCACCGACGAGCACGAGGGCGGCGCGGCCCTCTACAACGCCTACGAGGGCTTCCGGGCCTAGAGCGGCCCAAGACCGGCCTGAGCAGGCTCGGCGACGACGAGAGGGCCCCTCCGGCGTACCGGAGGGGCCCTCTCGCGTTCCACGGGCACCGCTCGACGAGCGGGCCCGTGCACCGTTCGGCGGAAAGCCCGTGCGGCTCGGGCGACACCCGGCGGGCGGCCGGTGTGCCTGCCCGTGCGCGGGAACGCCGAAGACCGGCCCGGCGCCCTGGGCGCCTGGACCGGTCCGGTGAAGCCGGCTGGTTACGAGCGGCGGGAGGCCTGCGAGGCCCCGGCACCCGGCTCGTTGTCGTCCTCGTCGTCGAGGTCGGCGTAGCGGGCGGCGTATTCCGCGTACGGGTCGTCGTCCTCCTCCTCCTCCTCGATCGGCTCAGGGTCGATCGAAGCGGTGGACGGTGATACGCCCAGCTCGTTGGACAGACGGTTAGCGTCGAACCCGCCGCTGTTGTACTTCAGCTCGCGGGCGACCTTCGTCTGCTTGGCCTTGGCCCGGCCGCGCCCCATGGGTCGACCCCCTCAACGATGGGGCTCACGGCCCCGAGTCTGACACGTGTTCATGATCAGGACCGGTCTGCCCGAATGGGAGGACCGTCCCTTGGAGCATTAACGGTACCTGTTTCCGCCGCTGGACGGTACGTCGTCGGTGTGACGTGGCGCGCACCGACCGCACCCGAGGCCAGGTCTTCCCAGGTCAGGGGAGGTTTTGCGGCGATTTGCGCGCTGTCCAGAGGTGTCTTCGGTCCGTCGTTCCAGGACCGATTATCCCCCCTAGGGGGACCTCGGATCACCCGTTCGGGCGGAGAAGTGAGAATCCGGTTCCACATCGTGATGCGCGGGGGGCCGCGGTGGCAGCCCCCCGCGCAGCCGGGGTCCGGTGACGGCGGCCGGATCAGCCGCGGCGGGCGCCCGGAAGCAGGACGGTGCGCAGCGCGCTGATCTCGCGCATCCGCTTCTCGGCCAGGCGGTCGGCGGCGACCGCCGGCGGGACGCCGTCGGAGGCGGCCCGGGTGAAGATCTCCAGGGTGGTGTCGAAGATCTTGGTGGCCTTGTTCTTGGCCCGCTCGAAGTTGAAGCCCTCGATCTCGTCGGCGACCTGGATGACGCCGCCGGAGTTCACCAGGTAGTCCGGCGCGTAGAGGATGCCGCGGTCGGCGAGGTCCTTCTCGACGCCGGCGTGGGCCAGCTGGTTGTTGGCCGCGCCGCAGACGACGGCGGTGCCGGCCTCGCCGAGCGCCGCGACCACGGCGTCGGTCAGGGCGCCGCCGAGGGCGCAGGGGGCGTAGACGTCCAGCTTGGCCTGGAGCAGGGCGGCGGTGTCGGCGACCACCTCCACGTCCGGGTGGGCGGCGCGCACGCGGTTGACGGCGGCCTCGAAGGGGTCGGTGATGACGACGGTGGCGCCGTCCGCGATCAGGTGGCCGACCAGGTAGTGGCCGACCTTGCCGACGCCGGCGACGCCGACCCGCTTGCCGCGCAGGGTCGGCTGGCCCCAGCGGGCCTGGGCGGTGGCGCGCATGCCCTGGAAGACGCCGAAGGCGGTCAGGATGGACGAGTCGCCGGCGCCGCCGTGCTCGGGCGAGCGGCCGGTCACGAACTCGGTCTCGCGCGCGATGACGTCCATGTCCTGGACGTAGGTGCCCACGTCGCAGGCGGTGATGTAGCGGCCGCGCAGGGACTCGACGAAGCGGCCGTAGGCCCGGAGCATCGCCTCGTTCTTGTCCTTGTTCGGGTCGCCGATGATGACGGCCTTGCCGCCGCCGAGGTCCAGGCCGGCCAGCGCGTTCTTGTAGGACATCCCGCGGGACAGGTTCAGCGCGTCCTCCAGCGCCGCCTCCTCGGAGGCGTACGGGAAGAAGCGGGTGCCGCCGAGGGCCGGGCCCAGGGCGGTGGAGTGGATGGCGATGATCGCCTTCAGGCCCGAGCTGCGGTCGTGGCACAGCACGACCTGCTCGTGGCCGTCGCCGGGGGCGCCGTCCTGTTCGGTACGGAAGATCCTGCTGAGCACGCCGGGTGCGGGGTGCGTTGCGGGGGTCTGTACGTCGGTCACTGTGGTGACTCCAGTATCGAAGGCCCGCTGCTGTGGTGCGGGCGCCTAGGGCGAAGCGTAGTCGGGTGGGCGCCGCCGATCCGCCCTCTTGTCCGAGCTTGTGCCGGTTGTCCGAGGGGTGAGACAGGAGGGGGTGCGCGGTGTGGGCGCGAACTGTTCGGGGTCGCGCCCTCCCGGGCCCGCGCGGCGCGTGCGACCATGCAGGACGTGACCGTCGTACGTACTTCCGTACAGCCGCCCTACGCCGCCCACCTGCGGGTCTACGAGCCGCTGGCCGCGTACCCGGAGCCCGAGCGGGCGCGCTGGCAGGCCTACGCGGCGGAGCGCGGGCCGGACGCCGGGGCGGCGGCGCAGCCGGTGGCGGCGGCGGTGCTGGAGGAGCAGCGGGAGGCCCTCGCGGAGCTGGTCGCGCGCACGCCCCGGGCGCTGCCCGAGCGGGAGAGCGGGCGGGCCTACCTGCGGGTGGTGGACGGTGTCCTGTACGTCTGCCCGTGGGCGACCAGGCTGCGCAGCTGGCAGGCGCTGGAGGAGTTGCGGACCGGGCCGGTGGCGCTGCTGGACACCGCGCTGCCGCCGGCGACCCGGGAGGCCGCGGAGGCGGACCGGGAGCGCTGGCGGGCCGAGCACCCGGACGCCCGGCCGTGGATCCTCACCAGCCGGTGGGAGGTGCCGGTGCGCTGGTTCCTGCCGTTCGGGGACGAGGACCGCTGCTTCCTGCCGGGGGAGGCGGGCGCGGCAGGGGGCGCGGGGGAGCGGGGCGCCCGGCCGGCGTCGCTGTTCTACCTGGTGCCGATGGCGCAGGCGCGCCGGAGGGTGGCGCGGGCCTACCGGGCGCTGCGCGAGGCGGTGCCGGACGGGGAGCTGGTGCGGGGGGCGGAGCGGATCGGGCGGTGGCTGGAGGAGTTCCATCCGCGCTCGCTGGTGGAACTGGACTACGGGGGCCTGGTGCATCTGCTGGGGCCGGACCGGTTGTTGGCGGACCGTTCGGCGGGGGAGCTGGAGGAGGGGCTGCGCGCGCTGCGGGCCGGGGACACCGCGGAGGCGCTGCGCGTGTACGGGGAACTGACGGCGCGGTGGCGCCGGGTGCTGGCGCTGCGGCACGCGAACTGACGTCCGACCGCCCGTGTATGACTGTAAGAGTCCTGAGGGGCGCCCCACCCATGACCAAGGTCCCGGTTCGGGTCAATAGCTGTCGAACGTGACACTACTCACCGTTGACGCGAACTTACCCCTATGTGCAAAAATGGGACAACCAGCCCAACTTCACGTGAGCGTGCCCACTTTTGGGTGGTTCTGGAGTCGATGCGTGCTTTGTGGGGAAACGGAGGGTCTGGCCCCTCCGTAACCGGACGTCATCGTCGCGTGACTGTCCGTTATGGGGTGGTCCATTGCCATCCGTCGGCCTTGAACCCGTGAGGGGTCAATTTTGGCGGTTTGGTCGATAGGGCTGGACGGATGGTGTAGTTGTAGACACCAGGACAAGCCGTTCGTCCTATAACCGACTCGGCCCGTCTATGCCATTTCGGGCATCGCGGGCCAAGGTGCAGAATTTGAAGGATAGAACCGCCCTGGTTCGGTTCTCCCGAGGAGGCCGCTCATGACCGCTCGTACCCCTGATGCTGAGCCGCTGCTGACGCCGGCAGAGGTTGCCACCATGTTCCGCGTGGACCCGAAGACGGTCACCCGCTGGGCCAAGGCGGGCAAGCTGACGTCGATTCGCACGCTCGGCGGTCACCGCCGTTACCGTGAGGCGGAGGTGCGCGCCCTGCTTGCCGGGATTCCGGCTCAGCGCACTGAGGCCTGATAGGCCAAAGGCTCTTTAAAGGGGCCGCTTACCGGACTCCGCCGGGTCCGGTAAGCGGCCCCTTTGTCGTGTGCGGCTCCGGGTGGCCGGTACCGGTCGGCCGGTCGGAATGTTGAACTCCGGATAACGATTTGATGCGCATGGTGCGGGGGGGAAATACAGTGAATAGCTGTACAATTTTACATATTAAATTAGTGGTGTTCGGATAGGTCCGCCCCGGGGCCGGCCTTCGGGGAACATGAGTGACGACCGTCACGCGGGCTGTCGCTTGAGGTCCGGACCCGGCCGGGGTAGGGAACCGGACGGTCAAACGCAAGAGGCCCGGAACCTGACGGTTCCGGGCCTCTCGGTACGGCGATCCTGACGGGACTTGAACCCGCGACCTCCACCTTGACAGGGTGGCGAGCTAACCAACTGCTCCACAGGACCAGAGTGTTCTGATCTCGTTCACTCGCTTGCGCTGCGAACAAGACAGATCGTAGCCCATGGTGGGCCTCCAGGTCGAACTGGCTCCTGAAGGCCCACCCGCAGCTCAGAGCGTCGCCCTGGCCGCCTCCATCGCCTTCATGATCCGCTTCTCCGAGACCGGGCTCGGCGTGCCCAACGACTGGGCGAAGAAACTGACCCGCAGCTCCTCGATCATCCAGCGGATCGCCCGCACCTCCTCGGACGGCTGCCGCCCGGCCGGCACCGCCGCCAGCAGCTCCCCGTACGCCTGCTGCACCTGCTGCACCTTCAGCAACTGCTGGGCGTCCCGCTGCGGATGGTTGGGCAGCGCCTCCAGGCGGCGGTCCACCGCCAGCAGGTAGCGCTTCAGGTTCGGCAGCCGCTGCCAGCCGGTGGCGGTCACGAAGCCCGGGTGCACCAGCGAGGCCAGGTGCAGCCGCACGTCGTTCACCGCGTTCAGCAGCACCGGGCTGCTCACCGACTTCAGCCGGGTCGAGGCCTTGTGGAAGGCGATCAGCGCGGTGGCCGTCTTCAGCGTGGTGTCCGCGGACAGCTCGTACAGGTCCGTGCGCACCTTCTCGTGCAGCTTGCCGAAGGCCGCCTCGTCCCAGGCCGGGCCGCCGGCCTGGGACATCAGCCGGTCCGTCGCGGCGGACACGACGTCCTCGAAGAGCGCGGCGATCGAGCCGTGCGGGCTGTGCGAGAGCGCCAGCTTCGCCTGGTTGCCCAGCCGGCCCTGGATCGACTTGGCCGGGGAGTTGGTGGTCAGCATCAGCAGCCGCCGGGTGCCCTCCCACATCGCCTGCGCCTGGGCCTCCGGGGTGTCGAACAGCTTGATGCCGACCGCGCTGCCCTCGTCCACCAGGGCCGGGTAGGCGCGCAGCGCGTGGCCGCGCGAGCGCTGCTCGAAGGTGCGCTGCAGGACCGGCAGCGACTCCGGCCACGCGGTCAGCCCGCTCTGCTCGATGCCCTGGCCGGACGCGGCCGAGGACAGCGTCTCCTTGAGCTTCGGCTTGAGCCTCAGCCGCAGCTCCTCCAGGTCCTTGGACTCGGCGAGCTTGCGGCGCCCGTCCACCACCCGGAAGGTCACCTTGAGGTGGTCCGGCACCCGTTCGTCGTCCCATGCCTCCGGCGGCACGGTGACCGCCGTCAGCCGCTTCAGGGCGTGCTCCAGCGCCGGGAGCAGCCCCTCGGCGGAGCCGAATGTGCCTGCAGACTGGCGGTCCTTCACCCCGCGCAGCGCCGCCTTGGCGAAGTCCGGCGCGGGCACGAAGTTGCGCCGGATCGCCTTCGGCAGCGACTTGATGTACGCGGTGACCAACTCCTCCCGCAGACCGGGGATCTGCCAGTCGAAGCCCTCCGCGGTGACCTGGTTGAGCACCGGAAGCGGGATGTGCACCGTCACGCCGTCCGCGTCGCTGCCCGGCTCGAACTGGTAGGTCAGCTGGAAGCGCAGCTTGCCCTGCTGCCAGTGGTCCGGGTAGTCGGCCTCGGTGACGCCGTCGGCGGCGTCGTTGATCAGCATCGACTTCTCGAAGTTCAGCAGGTCCGGCTGCTCGTGCCGGGCCTTCTTCCACCAGGAGTCGAAGTGCCGGGTGGAGACGATCTCGTCGGGCAGCCGGGAGTCGTAGAACTCGAACAGGGTCTGGTCGTCCACCAGGATGTCCCGGCGGCGCGCCCGGTTCTCCAGCTCCTCGACCTCGCCGAGCAGCTTGCGGTTCTCCGCGAAGAACTTGTGGTGGGTCTCCCAGTCGCCCTCGACCAGCGCGTTGCGGATGAACAGCTCGCGGCACAGCTCCGGGTCGATCTTCCCGTAGTTGACCTTGCGCTGGGCGACGACCGGCATCCCGTAGAGGGTGACCTTCTCGTACGCCAGCACCGCGCCGGCCTTCTTCTCCCAGTGCGGCTCGCTGTAGCTGCGCTTGATCAGGTGGCCGGCCAGCGGCTCGACCCACTCCGGTTCGATCTTGGCGTTGATCCGGGCCCAGAGCCGGGAGGTTTCCACCAGCTCGGCCGACATCACCCAGCGCGGCGGCTTCTTGAACAGGCCGGAGCCCGGGAAGACCGCGAAGCGGGCGCCGCGCGCGCCGCCGTACTCGCGCTTCTCCACGTCGAACAGGCCGATGTGGGAGAGCAGGCCGGCCAGCAGGGACTGGTGGATCCGGTCGGCGTCCGGCTCGGCGTCCGGATGCGGCTCCTCCATCGTCACGCCCAACTGCTTGGCGACCGTGCGCAGCTGGGTGTAGATGTCCTGCCACTCCCGTATCCGCAGGTAGTTGAGGAACTCCGCCTTGCACATCCGGCGGAACGCCGAGGAGGAGAGCTCCTTCTGCTGCTCCCGGACGTACCGCCACATCGCCAGGTAGGAGAGGAAGTCCGAGGTCTCCGAGGTGAACCGGCGGTGCCGGTCGTCGGCGGCCTGGCGCTTCTCGGCGGGGCGCTCGCGCGGATCCTGGATGGAGAGCGCGGCGGCGATCACCATGACGTCGCGGACGCAGCCGTTGCGGTCCGCCTCCAGCACCATGCGGGCCATCCGCGGGTCCACCGGGAGCTGGGCGAGTTTGCGGCCGAGCTGGGTGAGGCGCTTGCGCGGGTCCTTCTCGTCCGGGTCCAGCGCGCCCAGCTCGTGCAGCAGGTGGACGCCGTCCTTGATGTTGCGCGAGTCCGGCGGGTCCAGGAACGGGAAGGCGGCGATGTCGCCGAGACCGGCCGCGGTCATCTGCAGGATCACCGAGGCCAGGTTGGTGCGCAGGATCTCGGCGTCGGTGAACTCGGGGCGGGAGAGGAAGTCCTCCTCCGAGTACAGCCGGATGCAGATGCCGTCCGACGTCCGGCCGCAGCGGCCCTTGCGCTGGTTGGCGCTGGCCTGGCTGATCGCCTCGATCGGGAGCCGCTGCACCTTGGTGCGGTGGCTGTAGCGGGAGATCCGGGCGGTGCCCGGGTCGATCACGTACTTGATGCCGGGGACGGTGAGCGAGGTCTCGGCCACGTTGGTGGCCAGCACGATCCGGCGGCTGCCGGAGCGCTGGAAGACCCGGTGCTGCTCGGCCGAACTGAGCCGGGCGTACAGCGGCAGGACCTCGGTGTTCCGCAGCTTCAGCCGGTTGAGGGCGTCGGCGGTGTCGCGGATCTCGCGCTCGCCGGAGAGGAAGACCAGGATGTCGCCCGGGCCCTCGGCCTGCAGCTCCTGGGCGGCGTCGCAGATCGCCTGGACCTGGTCCCGGTCGCGGTCGGCCTCGTCCGGCTCCTCGGCGTCGTCGTCGAGGACGGGCTGGTAGCGGACCTCCACCGGGTACGTCCGGCCCGAGACCTCGACGATCGGGGCGTCGCCGAAGTGCCGGGCGAAGCGCTCCGGGTCGATGGTCGCGGAGGTGATCACGACCTTGAGGTCGGGGCGCCGGGGGAGCAGCTGCTTGAGGTAGCCGAGGATGAAGTCGATGTTGAGGCTGCGCTCGTGCGCCTCGTCGATGATCAGGGTGTCGTACTGGCGTAGATCGCGGTCGGTCTGGATCTCCGCGAGCAGGATGCCGTCCGTCATCAGCTTGACCAGGGTGTCCTGGCCGACCTGGTCGGTGAACCGGACCTTCCAGCCGACCGCCTCGCCCAGCGGGCTGTTCAGCTCCTCCGCGACCCGCTCGGCCACCGTACGGGCGGCGATCCGGCGCGGCTGGGTGTGGCCGACCAGACCGCGCACGCCGCGGCCGAGCTCCAGACAGATCTTCGGGATCTGGGTGGTCTTGCCGGAGCCGGTCTCGCCCGCGACGATCACCACCTGGTGGTCCCGGATCGCCGCCAGGATCTCGTCCTTCTTCTGGCTGACCGGCAGCTCCGCGGGATACGTGATCGGCGGAACGGCGCGCCGGCGCTGCTCGACCAGCAACTCGGCGCGGTCGATGTCGGCGGCGATCTCGGCCGCGACCTTCTGCCGGGCCTCGGCCTTGCGGACCCGGCGGGCCCCCTCCAGGCGGCGCCCGATCCGCACCTCGTCGCGCAAGGTCAGCTCGGGCAGGCGGGCGGCCAGCTCACCTATTCCGGGACCCTCGGCGGGGACGGGGGCGGACTGGACTGCGGGAGAACTCACTGCGGGCATCCCTCTAGGTTCGCAAGGAGGCACGGCGGAGCGCACCTCGGTTTTCGAGCCCCTCCAGTGTCACAGCCGCCGACGGCGAATCGCGAACGGCGGGCAACGGTCCGCGGCCGTTGCGGGCTCTGGGGGTTTGAGGAGGTGCTCATGGGAGCCCAGAAGACCGCACGGGACGAGGAGTTCCGGGCGTTCGCCGGCAGCGCGTGGTCGCGGCTGTTCAGGACGGCCTACCTGCTCGCGGGGGACCGGCACGGCGCCGAGGACCTGGTCCAGCAGGCCCTGGAGCGGGCGTACGTCGCCTGGGGCCGAGTGGGCGCGGCCGACGACCCGCCCGCGTACGTCCGCCGGATCCTGGTCAACGAACACGCCCGGCGGTTCCGGCGCAGACCGGTCGAACAGCTCGTGCACGCCGTCCCGGACCGGGCCGCACCGGCCGGGGCCGACCCGGACGACCGGGCCGCGCTGCTCGCCGCGCTCGGCGCACTGCCGCCGCGCCAGCGCCAGGCCGTCGTCCTGCGCTACTGGGAGGACCTCACCGAGACCCAGACCGCGGCGGCCATGGGCTGCTCGGTCGGGACGGTCAAGAGCCAGGCGGCCCGAGGGCTCGCCAAGCTCCGGCAGGCCTCCTCACTCAGCGGACTGACCACCATCGGAGGCGGAAGATGAACAAGGAGTCGATGACCGGGGGCCCCGCGGGCGCCGGGGACGACGCGGCGGAGGCCGCGCGGGCCCTCGGCGAACTGGCCGGGAGCGTCGACATCGGGACGGTGCCGTACGACCGGCTGCTCAGCGGAGGGCGGCGCCGGCTGCGCCGCCGGCGGCTGCTGACCGCCGGCGCGGCCGCGGTGCTGGTCGCGGCGGTCGTCGGCGGCGGGGCGGTGCTCGGCGAGCGCGGCCGGCAGGCGGTCTCCTCCGTGGCGGTGGCGGCCTCGGCGTCCGGCTCGGCCCCGGCTTCCGCGGCGGCCACCCCCACCGAGCCCGCGCGGGACCCGTTCACCCCGATCCGGGTCAAGGTCGGCGAAGGCACCGCCAACGGCCACACCTGGCAGGCCTGGGCCACCCTGTGGCCGGCTGCCCCCACCAAGGAGGACGCCTACCGGCAGGAGGAACTGCGCTGGGAGGACCGGCACACCGCCATCCCACAGCTGCCGAAGATGACGAACGGCGAGGTCGACCGCCACTGGCGGGCCGACCTGGACGAGGTGAACCTCTACCTCACCCTCGACGGCCGGCGGCAGGTGGACGACACCGTGCACCAGACCGTCGTGCCGGCGAAGCCGGGCGCCGGGTCCGCCCCCGGGTCCGTCCCCGCCTCCGCCTTCTCCGGCGGCGGGGCGATGCTCGGCGCCAAGGGCGGGGAGCTGGGCGCCTCGCCGGTGGTGGTCGCCGGAGTCACGCCCGAGGTCGCGAAGGTCGTGGTCACCTGGCAGACCGGCGGCTCCACCGAGGCGGTGCCGGTCGCCGTCGGCGACTCCACGACCCGCTGGTTCGCCATCCCGAAGAAGCCGGGCTCGGACGCCAGGACCTTCACCCTCTACGCCGCCGACGGCACGGTCCTCGGCACCGACGACAACTGGTTCCGCACGTCCTGAGCCGCCCTCCGCCGTCCCGGACCGCCCGCCTCGTCCGAATTGTCGGTGCCGTGCGGCACAGTGGCCCCGATCGACCTGATGTGCCGTCAAGGGTCGGAGAGGTGCCGACCGATGGGCAACACCACCGGGTTCCACCCGAAGCGGCTGAGCCGGATCCCCGAGGTCCTCGCCGGGCACGTCGAGCGGGGCGGGGTGCCTTGCCGCTGCTGGTCGTCGAGGGCGGCGAGGACCGGATCCCGGGCGTCACCACCGCCACCGCCCTGGCCGAGCACGCCCCCGACGCCGAGCTGCTCCTCGTCCCGGACGGCAACCACCTGCTCGGCCCCGCCCTGCCGGACTGGCTCGCCACCACCGCCGACCGGCTCACCGCGCGGCTGACCGCGCGGCTGACCGGCGGGATGCCCGTCGGCCGAGCGAGGTGAGGGCGAAGAGGAGGCCGCCGGCCAGGAAGAACGGCTCGTAGCCGAAGGTCGCGAACCGGGCCATCGCGTCCAGCTCGGCGCCCGACCGGCTGCCGACGGCCAGGGCGATCCAGTCGGGCACGGACGGCGCGGCGTGCAGCACCAGCAGCGCGGTGGTGCCCCACAGCGCACCGGTCAGCAGCCGCGCCGGCACCCGCCCGCCCCACCGCCGCACCGGCGCCAGCGCCACCGCCGCAGCCACCGCGCACAGCGGGATCGCGATCACGTCGATCACCAGCAGCGGCGTGCTGCTCCACACCGAGCGGCCCTCCGGCAGCCCGAGCCGCCCGTCGGCCAGCCAGTACACGTGCACCAGCGCGAAGGCCACCGCCCAGCCCGCCGCCACGTACCCGGCCCCCGCCGCCACCCGGTTCCAGCCCGTGTCCCTCGTCGTCTCCATGCCCCCACGGTCCCGCCCCGCCCCACCCCGACGGATCGTCCCGCCGGTGGTTCCCCCTCCCCCTGCGGGGGGATCTCGGGCGGCGCGGGGCCGGTACGGCAGCAGGCCGTCGGTGGCCGGCTCGAAGCCGAAGGGGTCCGGGACGCGCAGCGTCTCCCCGAAGCCGATGTCCTCGCGCCGGTGGTGGCGGGTGGCGTCCGGCCTGCTGGAGAAGGGCCGACGTCGGGCGGGATCAGATCGGTGTTCTCGCCGGGTAGCAGCCCGTGGCCGGGCCTGCGGAACGACGAAGCCCCCGTAGCGAATTCGCTACGGGGGCTTCCCGGTTGTGGCCAGGGCCGGGGTCGAACCGGCGACCTTCCGCTTTTCAGGCCAAGCCGGGGCGTCGAGATGCCCAAGTTTGGGTGATTCTCTCGTCCGCGGAAGGCTGCCGTCGGACGCCATCGTTCGGGGCGGTTGGCGTCAGCGTTGGCGTCAACCGTAGTCACACACCGCAGTCCGCAGCTTCTGCTCCGGCACCGGGAGGTCCGCAGCGTAGAGGCTCGTCAGCACCGCCCGCAGCCCGGCGGGGTATTCCTCAGAGAGCATCGAGCCGAGCCAGCCGAAGGGGAGTACCGCCTCGCCGATGCGCGGGACGGCCTCGAACAGCGCGTCGAGGAGGCGTTCGGGGTCCTCCAGCACGCGCGCGTTCTTCTTGACGGGCACCAGGCGGCCGCCGGGGACCCGCAGCAGCCGGGCCGCCTTGGCCCATTCGACCAGCAGGTTCAGGTGGTACAGCTCCTGGCTGGACTTGGTCTTGAATGTCCTGTCACCGATGGCCGGGTCGATGGCGTCGCCGGTCTCCAGAAGAGCGACGACCGGCATTCCCGCTAGGGTCGCCGCGATGAGCGAGTACCAGTACTACGAGTTCCTGGCGATCGACCGGCCGCTGACCAGCGACGAGCAGGGGCAACTGCGGTCGCTGTCCACCCGGGCCCGGATCACCGCGACCAGCTTCACCAACGAATATCAGTGGGGCAACTTCCGCGGCGATCCTCGGCGGATGGTGGAGCAGTACTACGACGCCCACCTCTACCTGACCAACTGGGGCACCCATCAGGTGATCCTGCGCCTGCCCAAGGGGCAGCTCCCGCTGCGGGCGGTGGAGCCGTACTGCTTCGACGAGTGCGTCGAGGCATGGACGACCAAGACCCACCTCGTCCTGGACCTGCGCAGCGAGGACGAGAGCGGAGACTGGGACGAGGGCGCCGAGGACTCACTGGGTGCCATCGCCGGGGTGCGGGCCGAGCTGGCCGCCGGGGACCACCGTGCCCTGTACCTCGCATGGCTGTCCGCCATCGGCGCCTGGGCGCTCCAGGAGGACGACGAGGAGGCCTACCGGGAAGCGGTCGAGCCCCCGGTCCCGGCCGGGCTCGACCGGCTCACCGCCCCGCAGCGAGCGCTCGCGGACTTCCTGCGCGTCGACGCCGACCTGCTGGCGGTCGCCGCCCAGGCCAGCCCGCCGGCCCCCGCACCTCGGAAGAGGCCCGGGAAGAAGGAGCTGGCGCCGCTGATCGCCGCGCTTCCCGAGAAGGAGAAGGACGACCTCCTGTTGCGCCTCGCGCTGGGGGACGAGCCTCAGCTGGGAGCCGAACTCCTGCGCCGCATGCGCGGCGAACCGGCTGCCGCGACCGTGCACGGCGGAGGAGGAGCGGTGAACCACGCACGCTGGCAGCTGGCTAGGGACAAGCGCGCGCTGCACGGGGAGTTCGAGCCCCCCGCAATCGTCGCCGAGCGAGAGCAGATCCGTCTGGCCATGGCACTCGGTCAGCTGGTCTACGACCGGCGCACCCAGCTGGGCCTGAACGAGGATGAGCTGGCGATTCGCCTCGGTGTCACCGCCGACGAGGTGGAACACCTCGAGGTTGGGGGAGTCCTCCCGGTCACCTCCGAGTTGCTGCTCCGGATTGCCGCGGCTCTGGAGGTGTCCGTGGACGTCCACCTGGCGACCTCGGGCACGGCAGTCAGCTTCGCTGCTCGCGCTGCCTGAGGGGAAGCCATGGACTACGGGCAGCAGCTGTCGGCCGCTCTACGCGAGAGACGAAGGCAACTGGGAATCTCCCAGGCCGAACTCGCCCGGCGGGCCGGCATGACGCAGCCCGGCATCTCCCGCGTGGAACTGGGGGAAACCACCCCCACCCTCCCCCTCCTGGCACGGCTCGCCGAAGCGCTGGAGGCGGACCTCGACATCCAGCTGGCCCCGCTGGACGGAAGGACGACGATGCGCTTCGTGCCGCGTCGGCGCGCCGACGCGGCGTGAAGCGGGGTTGGCAGCGTTGAGTCAAAGACGAGGATGGCTCCGCGAGGAGTACCGGCACCTGCCCGGCCTGCTGCGCCGACTCGACCACCGGGCTCTCCGTGGTTGACGCCAGGCACTTCGCCGAGGGACCACCGTCCGCCGGGGGCACCTCGGGGTACCTCCCGGCCGAAGGCCGGGGGAGAGGGCGTCAACGGATGCCCTAGCCCACTTCGGTTCGCGTCGGCGTCAAGCGACGGTGGAAGGTCCCTGGTTCAAACCTCTGGCCCCATCCCCGCTGGCGATTCACTACGCTTGGCGCGGTGAAAGCAGCACGAAGTCTCGCGATCTGGCTGGCCGACCGTACTCCTTCGCAGCTGACCGAACTGCTGGAGCAGCGCGAACTGCCCTACGCGGCAAGGGTGGCGAGCCTGACCGACCTGGCCGGCCACCTGCTGACGGATGCCTCGACGGCCCTGGGGCTGAGCGAGATCAACCTCGGGGATCTTCAACTGCTGGTCGCTGTGGCGACCCTGGCCGAACGGTTGCACGGTCCGCTACCGGCCCTCCCGCCCGCTCATCACCTGTTCATGGGCTACGGCGGCCGTTCACCACGGCTCGACGCGCCTGCGGTCGACCCGGCCGACCGGTCCGTGCCCCGGGACCAGCTCTTCCGATTCCTGCAACTCGACGGCGGGGGCCGGTCTGCGGCCGGGGCCGCGCTGTCCCGGCTGACCGAGCGGGCGCTGGTACTGCCCTCGCCCGGAAGCAGGGTCATCGTTCCGATCCTGGTCCACCGCCAGGCGGGTGAAGGCGACGGTTACGGCCGGCCCGCCGAACAACTGCTCACCGAGGCCTTCAACGCTCCGGAGATCCACCGCATCGCGCAGGGGCTGGGGCTCGCGAAGACGCGGACTCGGGACGAGGCGCAGCGGCAGATCGTGGACGTGCTCAGGGACGCGAAGCGCGTGCGCGCCATGGCCGCCGAGGCGCCGCCCGCGGCCTTGGACCTGCTAAACAAACTGGTCCCGGGCCCGCCACTGCTGCGTACGCACTGCTTCGTCTCCCGGTACGGCGGCTTCTACCCGGGCTCCGGAGGCAAGTTCACCTTCCGGGAAGGCGGCTCGGGAGATCCCGGCACGGACTGGCTGGCCGCCCGCGGCCTGGTCCTTCCGGTGGATGAGGACCTGGCGGAACTGCCGCGCGAGGTGGCCGACGCGTTGCGCGACCACGATCGCGCGCTGAGCTACCAGTCTGCCCCGCCCCCGGTCGAGGGCACGGTGGAGATCCCAGGTGGTGCAGTCGAGAGCCAGGCGCAGGCGGCCTTGGCCGAGGCGGCCTCCCGGGTCGAGCTGATGCTTCGTCAGGTTGCCGCGCAGCCACTCGCCGTGCGTAAGGCGGGCGGAATCGCAGTCCGGGACACCCGTCGGCTGGCGAAGGCGGTCGGCATGTCGGAGGAATGGGCCCGGCTGTGGCTCGACCTGGCGAACAACGCGGACCTGATCACCCCTTGCGCCGCGGAACCGGAGGCCCCGGCAAGAGGACGGGGCCGCGCGCGTCGGCCGGAATCCCCGCCACCTGCCCGGATGCTGCCCACCGAGCGGTACGACGAGTGGTTGGCGGCCCCACCGGCTCAACGGCTGCTGCCGCTCGTCGCCACCTGGGCGGTGGTGCCCGAGGTATTCAGCCACTGGCCGGACGAGAACGACACCCCGGTCGCGCTGGTCACGCCGGAGGACGGCGAGGCCGTCGATCTGCGCCACGCCGTGCTGGAGGCTCTGGCCACCCTCCCGGCCGGGCGCGGAGTCCCCACCGGCAAGTCCGCCCGCGCGCGGGCGACCGCTCTCGCCGGCCTCAGCGCCACGGCGGCCTGGTTCCGCCCGACCGCCCTCGCCCAAGGGCCGTGGGAGGCTGAGCGGGTCGAGGCGACCCTGGCCGAGGCGGAGCTGCTCGGGGTCGTCGCCCACGGAGCGCTGACCCCGCTCGGGCACGCCGTGCTCGGGCTCCTGAGGGCGGGGGCGCACCGCCACTTCCCCGCCGTTCCTGGCGCGGGGCCGGCGCTGCACGACCGTCCTGCTCTGGACGAGGCGGTCCGGCAGTTGTCCACTGCCCTGGACGCGCTGCTGCCCGCGCCGCAGACCACTGCCCGGTTCCAGGCGGACCTTACGGCCGTGGTCGCCGGAGCTGCCGCACCAGAGCTGACCGACCTGCTGGCCGCCTGTGCGGACCGGGAGTCGGAGGGCCATGCCGTGGTGTGGCGGATCACCCCGGCGGCGGTCCGCCGGGCGCTGGACTCCGGACTGGACGCCGCCGACCTGCTGGCTCGGCTGGCCGACGTCTCCGCGGGCGGGCGGCCGCTTCCGCAGCCCCTGGAGTACCTGATCAAGGACACCGCGCGGACCCACGGCCGGATGCGAGTGGTGCGCTCCGCCTGCTGCATCCGCTCCGACGACGAGGCACTGGTGTCGGAGCTCGCCGCGGCCCGTGCGCTCTCCAAGCTCGGTTTGCGCCGGATCGCACCGACCGTGCTGATCAGCACGGCCGAGCCGGAAGCGACCCTTACTGCGCTTCGTGCCGCCGGCTACGCCCCCGTGCTGGAGGCGGAGACCGGGACTACGGTCATCGAGAGGGCCCGCCAGGAACGCGGTCCCAAGCGCATGCCGTCACTGTCCGGAGCACGACCGCGCCACGGCAAGGGGCCGAGCACCGCATCGGCGCTGGCGAGCGCGCTGCTGGCCGACCGCTGACCAGGGGATCGCCCGAAGCCCTCGGGCAGGGCGATGTGCGTCGTGCCGTGGCGGTGAAGTCGCTTCGGAGCTCCCAGACCCGAGGTGGGAGCTCGGCACGCCGGGCGCGTTGAACCGGCAGCGAGGGCAGTGTGTCAGTGGCCCTCGGTCCAGAACTGCTGGAGTCGCGCGATCGCCTGGGCCTTGTCCAGCTCGGCGACCTGGTCCTCGGTGAGTCCGGCGCGGCTGATCAGCAGGTGGACCAGATCTGCGGGAAGTGTCTCGCGTGGTGGCTCAGGCGCGCCTCGACCGGGAGGCGTGCCTTCCAGGACACAGGGCCAGAACACGTCCTCCGTCACATCCAACTGGTCGCGGAGGATGTGTGCCCACATACCGGCGCCGTACGCGGTGCGGTCCACCGGATGAGACACTCGGGTGCGCAGGACGCGCCCGGCGGCAAGCCCGAGTTCGTAGGTCACGTGATGGGTGCCGGCGCGGCCACGGGCGTCCCGTACGCGGCCCCAGCCTTCGATCTTGCAGAACTGCTCGTGTCGTTCGCGTGTCGGCTGAGGCCAGGTCACTTCGCGGCTCCGAGTAGCCAGTCGCGGAGCTGGGTGTCGTCGCTGAGGCCGATGAGCTGGACCAGGCCCCAATTGCCGCGGTGATTCGGCGCGTTCAGGAGACGGTCCTGCCAGTCCTCCGCATACTCGCGCAGCGCGTCGACCATCTCGTCGATGGCCTCATCGAATGTGCCGCCGTCCGCGGCGACCGGCAGGCCGGGGAAGAACACCGACCAGCCGCCGCCCTCGGCGACCACCTCGGCCTTGGAAGGGCACAGCAGAGTGAGAGCGTGGCGCAGCCGCCCCGCGTCGACCACGGCCGCGTACCCGGTGTCTCGGCGAACGGTCGCGACCCGGCCTTGCCCCGCCGCGTCCAGCAGGTCCTTCAGATGTGCTCGGGCTTCGGTATAGCTCTCATAGTGGACCGCTGTCATGGGAAGCCTCCTCGTCCGAGGGCCAGGGTCGCCCTCCGGTGGAAGTACGTCAAGTACGTCACGTACTCACTGGGCTGGTGAGGGGAGTGACCGTCCGCTGCGCCGTTGGCGTCAAACAACACGAAAATGCCCCCGAAGCGATCTGCTTCGAGGGCATCGTGCCTGGTCAGGCTATGTGGCCAGGGCCGGGGTCGAACCGGCGACCTTCCGCTTTTCAGGCGGACGCTCGTACCAACTGAGCTACCTGGCCGTACTGCACCGTCTCTTGCGAGACGAGCGATCCCGACGGGACTTGAACCCGCGACCTCCACCTTGACAGGGTGGCGAGCTAACCAACTGCTCCACGGGACCTGGTAGTGGCGAACCACTAAGGTCTTGCGGCACTGCACTTTACTACGGTACTGCGTGCCCCCAACGGGATTCGAACCCGTGCTACCGCCTTGAAAGGGCGGCGTCCTGGGCCACTAGACGATGAGGGCTTGCGGCCTGTCCCGCTGTTTCCAGCGTTCGGGGACGTCGAGAAGCATATGGGATGTCGGGCGGAACGCCAAAACGGGTTTCGGCCGGCCGGTGGAGCGGGGGCGGGGCGGGGCTGCGGAGGGGGTCAGGACCAGCCGAGCTCGTCGAGTTCGTGGTCGTCGAAACCGAAGTGGTGGGCGACCTCGTGGATCACGGTGGTGCGGACCTCCTCGACCACCTGCTCGCGGGTCTCGCAGTGGCGGAGGGTGGGGCCGCGGTAGATCAGGATGCGGTCGGGCAGGACGCCGGCGTACCACTCGCCGCGTTCGGTGAGCGGGGTGCCTTCGTAGAGGCCGAGGAGTTCGGGGTCGCTCGGGTCGGGTTCGTCCTCGACGAAGATCGCGACGTTGTCCATCATGGCCGCGAGCTGCGGGGGGATCTGGTCGAGCGCATCGCTGACCAGCGTCTCGAACTCTTCCCGGGTCATCTCCACCGGATCATTGTCGGGTCTGGGGTGACGGTGTGCCAGGTGGCGGAGGCCGGTGTTTGATGGGGCTATGACGACCTCGGAGGGCGCGTTGGACGGCACGGTGGACGGTCCGCCCCGGACGCCGCCGCCGGTCGCGGCCCGGGTGCCGAACCGGCCGCCGGTGTTGCGCGGGCAGGGGCCCGCCGTGGCGGCGGTCGCGGCCGGCGGGGCGATCGGGGCGGTGGCCCGGTACGCGGCGGGGCTCGGCTGGCAGACCGGGCCGACGGCCTTCCCGTGGACGACGCTGCTGGTCAACGTGGTCGGCTGCGCGGTGATCGGGGTGTTCCTGGTGGTGATCACCGAGGGGCGCCAGGCGCATCCGCTGGTGCGGCCGTTCTTCGGCACCGGCGTGCTGGGCGGGTTCACCACCTTCTCGACGTACGCGGTGGACGTCCGGCGGCTGCTGGAGGCGGGCCGGCTCGGGCCGGGGTTGGCGTACCTGGGGCTGACGCTGCTGGGCGCGCTGGTCGCGGTGTGGGCGGCGGCCGGGCTGACCCGGCGTCTGATCCACCGCGCGGTGCGCCGCGGAGCCGTGCGGGGCGGCGCCGCGACCGGCGGGGGCGCGCGGTGACCCGGCTGGGCGGGCCGGCGCTGCGGCTGACGGTGCTGGTCGGCGAGAGCGACCGGTGGCACCACCGCCCGCTGTACAGCGAGATCGTGCACCGGGCGCGGGCGGCCGGGCTGGCCGGGGCGAGCGTGTTCCGGGGGATCGAGGGGTTCGGGGCGTCGTCGCTGGTGCACACCACGCGGCTGCTGTCGCTGAGCGAGGACCTGCCGGTGGCGGTGGTGATCGTGGACGAGGAGGAGCGGGTGCGGGCGTTCCTGCCGCAGCTGGACGGACTGGTGGCGGAGGGCCTGGTGCTGCTGGACCGGTGCGAGGTCGTGACCTACACCGGGCGCGGCCCGGACGGGCGTTCGGGTGACGGCGCGGGTGGCGGCTCGGGCGAGGGTTCGGACCGGGGGTCGGGCGAGGGGTCGGGTCGGGGGGAGTCGGCGGGGTGAACTGGCTGCTGGTGGTGGCGGGCGCGGTGGTCGGCGCGCCGATGCGGTATCTGACCGACCGGGCGGTGCAGTCCCGGCACGACTCGGTGTTTCCGTGGGGGACCTTCACGGTGAACGTGGTCGGCTGCCTGATCCTCGGGACGGTGACCGGCGCGGTGGCGGCGGGTGCGGCGTCCTCGCAGGTCCAGCTGCTGCTGGGGACGGGCCTGTGCGGTGCGCTGACCACGTATTCGACCTTCTCGTACGAGACGCTGCGGCTGGCCGAGACCGGTGCCGGGCGGTTCGCGCTGGCGAACGTGGCCGGCAGCGTGGTGGCCGGGCTGGCCGCGGTGTACGCCGGGGCGGAGCTGGCCTCGGCGCTCTGGGGCTGAGGTTTCGGGGCTGAGGCTTCGGGGCGGATGCTCCGGGGCTGAAACTCCGGGGCTGAGGCGGCGCCCTCGGCGGGAGACCGGGGGCGAACTGCCGCCCTGCCCGTGTCCCGCCGGGCCGGGCGCGCGTTGGGCACCGAAAGCGGCCGCGCGTGAGTGGGCGGCCCGGGTGGGGCGGTAGAGAGGGACCTCGGTGGCTTCGGTGCGGGCGGTTCGGGCAGGACGAGCGGTTCGGGCAGTGCGAGCGGCGCGGGCGGTGCGGGCGGTGCGGGTACGGAACACGGCGGTGCTGCGCTCACGGGCGGTGCGGGCGGCGGCGGTGCTGACGGTGGCCGGAATGGGGCTGACCGGGTGCATGTCGGTGGGCCCGGCGGCGGAGGAGAAGCACGGCGGGGTGGCGCCGGTCGGGCAGGCCGGTGCTGCGGCCCGGCCGGGGGCGACGGGCGGGCCGTCGGCCTCGCCGGGGGCCGGGCACCCGGGCGGTGTGTCGGGGCGCCCGGAGCGGCCGGGGGGCCCGCAGGCCGAGAACGCGCCGGGCGGGGCCACGGCTTCGACGCCGGGCGAGGTGGCGCCCGGGGCGAGTGGCACGGTGACCGGAGTGGTCCCGGTGCCGGGGGCTCCGGCGGGTGCGCCCGGTGGTGGTTCGGCGGGCGCGGTGGACACCAGCCCGGCGCCGCACCCCGGCGGCGGCGCGTCGACCGGCTCCGGCGGCACGACGGGCTCCGGCGGGACGGGCGGCACCGGCGAGCCCCGCTCCGGCGGTTCGGCGGGCTCCCCCTCGGCCACCCCGAGCAGCCGCCCGTCGAGCACCCCCGAGCCCGAGCACACCTCGCCCGCCGCGACCGTCCCGCCGGGCCCGGAACCCTCGTCGGGCAGCTCCGGTTCCCCGGCGCCGAGCCCGCGCGCCGCCGGGCACTAGCGGTGGGCGCCGGGGGTGGGCACTGGGGGTGGGCACTGGGGGATCAACCAGGGCATTTGCCTCTGCCCCCCCGGGTCCTCTATGGTGGTAGATCGTTCGTTTGATTCATTTGACTGGCGCCCTAATTCATCTGGCGCCCTTGGCGCGTTCCGGCGATCCGTGGCTGACCGCATAGAGGCGGTTGTGAAACAGAACCCCGGACTTTGGCGCGTGCCACTTCCGGAAGGTTTTGCATGTCTCTCGTTGACGACGCCCGCTTCGCCATGCCCGCGAACGAGGCCGCCGCCGATGTCACCGACACCATCGACACCATCGACACCGCCGCGGACGAGGTGATCGCCGAGGCCGTGGAGGCCACCGAGGAGGCGGCCGCCGAGCCGACCCTCACCTTCGGCGACCTGGGCCTGCACGACGACGTCGTGCGCGCCCTCGCCAAGCGCGGCGTCACCACCCCGTTCCCGATCCAGGCCGCGACCATCCCGGACGCCCTGGCCGGCAAGGACGTGCTGGGCCGTGGTCGTACCGGCTCCGGCAAGACCCTCAGCTTCGGCCTGCCGCTGCTGACCCGCCTCGCCGACGGCGAGCGCACCAAGCCCAAGCACCCGCGCGGCCTGATCCTGGTCCCGACCCGCGAGCTCGCCATGCAGGTGGCCGACGCCCTGGAGCCGTTCGGCTCGGTGCTCGGCCTCAAGCTCAAGGTCGTCTGCGGCGGTACCTCGATGTCGAACCAGATCTACGCGCTGGAGCGCGGCGTCGACGTCCTGGTCGCCACCCCGGGCCGCCTGCGGGACCTGCTGAACCGCGGCAGTGCCAAGCTCGCCGACGTCCAGACCGTCGTGCTCGACGAGGCCGACCAGATGGCGGACATGGGCTTCCTGCCCGAGGTCACCGAGATCCTCGACCAGGTGCCGGCCGGCGGCCAGCGCCTGCTGTTCTCCGCCACCCTGGAGAACGAGATCGACACCCTGGTCAAGCGCTACCTGAAGAACCCGGTCACCCACGAGGTCGACCCCTCGGCCGGCGCCGTCACGACCATGACCCACCACATCCTCGTGGTGAAGCCCAAGGACAAGGCGCCGATCACCAACGCGATCGCCGCCCGCAAGGGCCGCACGATCATCTTCGTCCGCACCCAGATGGGCGCCGACCGGGTCGCCGAGCAGCTGATCGAGGCCGGGGTGAAGGCCGACGCGCTGCACGGCGGCATGACCCAGGGCGCCCGTACCCGTGTCCTCGGCGACTTCAAGGACGGCTACGTCAACGTCGTCGTCGCCACCGACGTCGCCGCCCGCGGCATCCACGTCGACGGCATCGACCTGGTCCTGAACGTGGACCCGGCCGGCGACCACAAGGACTACCTGCACCGCTCCGGCCGCACCGCGCGGGCCGGCCGCTCCGGCGCCGTCGTCACCCTGGTGCTGCCGCACCAGCGTCGCGGCATCTTCCGCCTGATGGAGGACGCGGGCGTCGACGCCAGCCGCCACATCCTGGACCACGCCTTCGACGCGGAGGTCGCCCGGATCACCGGCGCCCGTTCGCTGACCGAGGTCCAGGCGGAGAGCGCCGCCAACATCGCCGGTGCCGCCGAGCGCGAGATCGCCGACATGACCCGCCAGCTGGAGCGCGCGCAGCGTCGCGCCACCGAGCTGCGCGAGGAGGCCGACCGCCTGGCCGCCCGTGCGGCGCGCGAGCGGGCCGACCTGGGCATCGAGGACGAGGAGCCGGCCGCCGACGAGACCGGCGAGCCGACCGAGGCCGCTGCCGCTCCGGCCGCCGCCGAGGCCCCCGCTTCCGCGCCGAAGGCCGAGGACCGCGCCTCCGCGCCGAAGACCGAGGACCGCGCCCCGGCGTACCGCGAGGCGCGCAGCGAGCGTCCGGCCTTCGGTCGTGACCGCGACCGTGACCGTGACCGTGGCGACGACCGTCGCTCCGGTGGCTTCAACCGTGACCGTGGTGGCGAGCGTGGCGGCTTCGGCGGCCGCGACCGTGACGACCGTCGCTCCGGTGGCTTCGGCGACCGTGACCGTGGCGGCGACCGCGGCGGCTTCAACCGCGACCGTGGCGACGACCGTCGCTCCGGTGGCTTCGGTGGCCGTGACGACCGTCGCTCCGGTGGCTTCGGCGACCGTGACCGTGGTGGCGACCGCGGTGGCTTCAACCGTGACCGTGGTGGCGAGCGTGGCGGCTTCGGCGGCCGCGACCGCGACGACCGTCGCTCCGGTGGCTTCGGCGACCGTGACCGCGGTGGCGACCGCGGCGGCTTCAACCGCGACCGTGGCGACGACCGCGGCGGCCGTTCCTTCGGTGACCGTCCGGCCCGTTCCTTCGGTGACCGTCCGGCCTTCGGCCGTGACGAGCGTGGCGGCAGCAGCAGCAGCCGTCCGTTCGCCCGCCGCGACGACCACCGCTCCGGCGGCCGTCCGCAGGCCGACCGCGGTGGCTTCAACCGTGACCGTGGTGGCTTCGGCGACCGCGACCGTGGCGCCGACCGCGGCGGTTTCAACCGCGACGACCGCAAGCCGCGCTGGAAGAACTGACGTCGTACGGGCGGTAGTCGACCGCCCGCCCGGCTGAACGTACGAAGGGCCCGCTCCGTCCCCCGGAGCGGGCCCTTCGCGTTCCCCCGATACCCCCCGACACCTCGTCATGCTCCCCCCGAGGTGTTGTTCTGGAAGTGAGAATAACCTGTGGCGCGCGGACGCGGTAGTCCCGTAGCGTCCGGAGCATGAGCAGCAGACTGCAGGACGTGGCACGGGTGAACGAGGAGATCGCCGAGCGGGGGGACTACCGGACGGCCGGCGGCGAACCCGTGCGGGTGGGGAAGCAGTTGACGGCGGCGCAGGCCGGCACGGTGTCGTACACACCGCAGGCGCTGGACGCGCTGGTGGCGGCGGGCGAGCCGGGCCCGGGGCCGCGCGGCAGCGTCGAGGTGACGGCCGAGGGGAGCATCGAGGCCGCCCGGCGGCTGGTCGAGGCCGGGGGCGGCCCGGTCGGGGTGCTGAACTTCGCCTCCGCGCGCAACCCCGGCGGCGGGTACCTGCGCGGGGCCCGCGCCCAGGAGGAGGACGTGTGCCGCAGCGCGCTGCTGTACAGCTGCCTGCTGGAGGCGCCGGACTACTACGAGGCGCACCGGGCCTCCACCGACCTCCGGTACAGCCACCGGGTGATCGTCTCGCCCGACGTGCCGGTCATCCGGGACCGGCGCGGAGACCTGCTGGCGCAGCCGTACCCGGTCACCTTCCTGACCTCGCCCGCGCCCAACGCCGGGCAGCTGGAACGGCGTTCGCCCGGTACGGACGTGCGGGGCGTGCTCGCCGAGCGGGCCGTCCGGGTGCTCGCGGCGGCGGCCCGGCACGAGGTGCGCGCGCTGGTGCTCGGCGCCTGGGGCTGCGGGGTGTTCGGCAACGACCCGGCCCAGGTCGCCGAGGCCTTCGAGGCCGCGCTGGCCCGGTACGGGGCGGCCTTCGAGCGGGTGGTGTTCGCGGTCTGGGACCGCTCGCCGGTCTCGGCGAACCGGGCCGCCTTCGAGGCCCGGTTCGGCAAGGGGGAGCAGTAGCGGGAGGGGCGGGCCGTCCCGTTCGGCGGGCCGCCGGCTACCGCGGGCCGGCTACCGCTTGCGGGCGGACAGCGCCGTCGCGGCCGTGGAGGCCGCCACGACCACACCGGTGACGGCGAAGACGGACGGCCAGGCGCCGATCTTCTTCGCCAGCGGGTGCGAGCCGCCGAAGGCCGCCACGTACAGGCCGGTCAGCGCCGCCGCGGCGCCCGGGCCCGAGCTCCGGCGCCACTGCGCGGCCGCCCCGGCGCCGGCCACCGCCAGCACCGCGCCGCCCAGTTCGCGCCGGCCGGTCCAGCGGGCGACGCCGTAACCACCGACCAGACCGCTCGCCGCGGTCAGCGCGGCGGGCGCGGCGGCCGCGAGCACGTTCGGGACCTTCGCCATCGTCGACTCCACTCCTCGGGGCTGTGTCGGATTCCGACCCTAACCCGACCGGGCCGGCGAACCTCCGGGGCCTGCGGCTCGTCGGTACGCCCGCTACCGGAAGGCCTCCGCGGGGGACTGCCCCGGGACCGTACGGGCCAGCTTGTGCGCCGCCTCCGCCGGGTCGAGCACCCGCTCCAGCCGCAGGTCGCCCGGGACCTCCTGGATGAACCGCCCGGCCGACCAGCTGCGCTCGTACGGCAGCGGCTCCAGCACCAGGGTGCGCAGGCCGTCCAGCACCGGGATGTCGCTCGGGGTGCCCTCGTTCCAGAGCCAGGAGCCGTCCGGGGCGACCAGGTTGAAGGCGCCGGTCGCGGTCACCCGGCGGCCGTCCAGGAAGGCCGTCCGGGCCAGCGCCGCCACCTCCGGGTCCTGCGGGGCGCCGGGCAGGTGGCCGCCGCCGATCAGCACGTCGGCGAGCAGGGTGTGCAGCTGGAAGGTGTCGCTCAGGCCGCTCATCCGCAGCAGGTAGCCGGTGCCGGTCGGACGGTCGAGCACCAGCAGCGGCTCGTCGTCCAGCATCAGCGCCAGGTGGCCCAGGCCCCTGAGGTCGTGCTGCTCGCCCCCGTACCGGCCGAACAGTTCCACGAGCGCCTCGGTCACCCCCGAGGCGTGGGCCTCGGCCCGGACCGGGGCGTGCGAGTAGACCGCCCAGGACGCCTGCTGCCACAGGTGCAGCGTCCACCAGCCGACCACGGCCAGGTGCGCGTGCCACTCGTCCAGCAGCGCCGGGTCGGCGATCCGCTCGTGGGCCGCGGCCGGATCGTCCTCCTCCGGGTCCGGCAGCGGGCCGCCGCCGGTCTCGGCCCAGCGCCGCACCAGCAGCTCCACCCCGGTCAGCGCCCCGCGCAGGCCGGCCAGCACCGGGCCGGCACAGGCGACCGGGTCGGCGCCGTACTCGACGCAGGCACCCACCACCATCGCCAGGTGGGAACGGGGGAACGGCGGGGCGTCCGGCAGGAGCGCGGCCAGCCGGGGGCCGGCCGCCGCCCGCTCCTCCGGGTCGGCCGAGCCGAACAGGCCGCCGACCAGGCCGAGGGTGGAGCCGAAACGCTCGTCGTCCCCGGCGGCGACCACCGCCTCCAGTTCGGCCACGGCGTCGAGGAACGCGGGCTGCTGACGGTGCGACGGTATCTGCTCGGTGGACATTCGCCGCAGCATAGGCGGCGGAGCCGGTCCGGTCGAAACGCCCGCCGCGCGGCCACTTCGGCCACGAGGCCTGTCGGTGCCCGGTGGCAGACTTCGACCGTGACAGACAGCGCGACCGACTCCGCGATCACCGACGGCAGCTACCTCCTCCGCAACGTCGGCAGCGGCCTGCTGCTGCAGGTCGCCGACGCCTCCCGGCGCAGCGGCGCCCGGATCGTCCTGGGCGCGGACGACGGCACCGACGCCCAGCTCTGGCACCTCACCGCCGTCCACCCGGGCGGCGCGCTCTTCCACGTCGAGAACGCCGCCAGCGGCAAGCGCCTCGACGTCACCGGCGCCTCCCCGGACAACGGCGTCCCCGTCCAGCAGTGGGGCGCCAACGCCTTCGGCGCCCAGGAATGGCTGCTGGAAGCCCACGTGGACGCCCCCGGGACGTACACCGTCACCAGCTTCATCAGCGGCAAGCCGCTGACCGCGCCGGAGAGCCCGGACGGTGTCGTCCACCAGTGGGAGGACCTCGACGAGCCGACCCAGTGGTGGCGCTTCGAGCGACGGGGGTAGCGGTGGGCCCGGCCGCCGCTCAGGCCGAGAGGTGGGCGCGGACGGCGTCCAGTTCGGCCTCGGTGGCGCCGTGGTGGCGCAGGTAGGCGGGGATCGTGCCGTGGTGGGTGCGGATCCAGGCGAGGGAGGAGGCGAGGAGCTCGGCGCCGACCGGCCGGGAGAGGCGTTCGGCGCCGGTCTCGTCGACGTACGGGACGGGGCCCTTGTCCAGGCCGAGGCCGAGGTTGGAGAGCAGGAAGTCGGCGGTGATGTCGGCCTCGGAGGCGCCCAGCAGGGACTGCAGGACGGCGATGGTGAGGCCGGTGCGGTCCTTGCCGACGGCGCAGTGGACCACGACGGCCAGCGAATCCGGTGCGGCGAGGCGGCGCATGACGGCGGCGAGTGAGGGCCCGGCCGTCTCGGCCATGAAGGGGTAGAGGGCGGCCTGGTCCTCCGGCCAGGGCCGGTCGACGCCGCCGCGGTCGGCGGGCAGGGCCGGCAGGTTGAACGCCTCGTGGTCGAGGCCGTGCCGCTGGTCCGGCCAGATCTCCAGCTCGAACGCGCTGCGCAGGTCGATCACCGTCCGCAGACCGAGGGCCTTGAGCCGCCGGGCGCCCTCCTCGGTGAGCGCGTGGAAGGAGCCGGAGCGGTAGAGCACGCCCCGGCGGAGGGCGCCGATGCCGCCCGCGTCACGGAAGTTGCGCACACCGGGGATGTCGATGAAGGCGTCGGTCATGGCCCCCACCGTACGGGCGGGGGCAGACGTGCGGAAGGAAACCGGAGGGGGCCGTTCGGTAGCGGGTCGACGCTGTCCGAAATCGGTCCCCGACCCGCCCGGGAACGGCCCTCGGGGATCGTCAGCCGCCCGGGAACGGCGGTCAGCGGCCGCCCGAGACCTCCAGGAAGGCCCCCGTGGTGTACGAGGCGGCCGGGGAGAGCAGGAAGAGGATCGCCTCGGCGACCTCCTCCGGCTGCCCGCCGCGCCGCATCGGCAGGTTCGGGGCGACCCGGTCGACCCGCCCGGGCTCGCCGCCGAGCGCGTGGATGTCGGTGTGGATCAGCCCGGGCCGCACCGCGTTGACCCGGATCCCCTCGGCGGCGACCTCCAGCGCGAGGCCGCGGGTCATCGAGTCCACCGCGCCCTTGGCGGCCGCGTAGTCGACGTACTCGTTCGGCGAGCCGATCCGGGAGGCGGCCGAGGAGACGTTGACGATGGCGCCACCGCGCCCGCCGTACCGGGTGGACATCCGACGGACGGCCTGGGCCGCGCACAGGAACGGGCCGGTGATGTTGGAGGCCCAGATCCGGTTCAGCCGGTCCTCGTCGATCTCCTCCAGCCGGCACTGCTTCTCCAGTGTGCCCGCGTTGTTCACCAGGCCGGTGAGCGGCCCGAGTTCGGCGTCCACGGTGGCGAACAGCCGCTCCACCTCGGCGGTCCGGCTGACGTCGGCGCGGACGGCGAGGGCGGTGCCGCCCTCGGCCCGGACGGCGTCCACCACGGCGGCCGCCGAGGCCTCGTCCGTACGGTAGTTGACGCAGACCCGGTAGCCGCGGCGGGCGGCCAGCAGGGCGGTGGCGGCGCCGATGCCGCGGCCGGCGCCGGTGACGAGCAGGACGCCGTCGGTGGTGGTGGTCGACATGATCCGTACGCTACCCGGCCGTTGGGCGGGCCACGCCCGCCGCGCCCGCCGCCGCCCGCAGCGCCGCGATCTTCGGCGCCCGGCTCTTCGGCGAGTCGAGGCTGAAACCCCGGGCGTCGCCGAGCTCCTCGCGGACGAACGCCTCGGTGCGCGCCACCGCCTCGCGCAGGGCGTCGTCGAGCGGGACGAAGGGCAGCAGGACGATCTCGGCCCGCTCGGTGTCGTACTCCCAGAGCCCGACGATCCGGCCGCGGTCGAGCACGACGTGGGTCTGCGGGTCGGCCTCGGTGCCGAAGGCGCGGCCGGCCCGGCCGGCGGGCAGCGGGCGGGCGGCGTCGGCGGGGTCGAGCAGCCGGGACAGCTCGCGGTGCAGCAGGTGGATGCCGTCGATGCCGGCCAGCAGGGTGTAGTGCGGTGTGCGGGGTGCCCTGAACTCGGCGAACTCCTCGGCGAGTTCGGGTGGCAACAGGAGCTCCGAGCCGGGTGCGAGCGGCACCACGCCCGCCTCGGCGACGGCCCGGCGGGCGGTGGCGGCGGTGAAGCCGGAGAACCAGCGGAAGTGCTTGAGGGTGGCCGGGCCGGCCCAGGCGAAGTAGCGGCGGGCGAGGTCGACGGCGTCCCCCGCGACCGGCTGGTCCCAGCCGACGTAGCCGTAACGCTGCTGGTCCAGACGGCCGTTGACGGGCACCCGGCGGAGCCGGCCGCGCGACTGCATCAGCCCGAGGGCGAGCGGCAGGGTGGTGGCGACGCCGCGCTTCCGGCCCGCGTCGCCGAGCGGGCGGACCGCGTCGCCGACCGACTCCCGGATCGTGGTCGGGTCCAGCGGCTCGTCCGGGGACACGACGCGCTCGATGGCCAGGCAGAGCTTCTCCACCTCGTCCCGGCCGACCCCCAGGTGCTTCTCCGCCGCGACCAGTTCACCCGCCGGCGCGGCCGCGCCGGCGGCCAGGCCGAGCGCGAAGTCGGCGGCCGGCAGCACGTACGTACAGCCCCGCGCGGCCGGTAGCTCGTGCACCTCGAGCCGGGCCACCGCCGCGTCCACCGCCGCCCGGCGGATCCCGGCCCGGGCGAACAGGCCCAGGTACGGCGCCGCGCCGCCCACGGAGCGGGCCCAGCCGGTGGCGGCCAGCACCTCGGCGGCGGACGCGCCGCTGTGCGGGCGGTCCAGCCACTGCCGGTGCGACCACCAGGCCCGCAGCTTCTCGACGCCGACGGCTGCCACCGCTTCCACGTGGGGATCGTGCTCCATGCGGCCAGTATCGGCGGCCGGGCGGGCCCCGGACCGGAATTCGCTCGCCCGGCGCGGCCTGTTCCGGAGAAGATGCCCCGTACCTGTCCGCAGCCTGTCCGCAGCCCGTCCGTACGCCTCCCGGGAGGAGACCGCCCGTGCCCGCAGCCCTGTCCCCAGCGGAGACTCCGGGCACCGTCCTGCTCTCCGGCATCGTCGGCTCCACCGCGTACGGCTTCGCCCACGCCGGCTCCGACCTCGACCGGCTGGGCCTGTTCGCCACCCCCACCGAGGAGTTGCACGGCCTGCACCGCCCGGCCGAGTCGCACGTCAGCACCCGGCCCGACCTCACCCTGCACGAGGCCGCCAAGTGGTGCCGGCTCGCGCTGACCTGCAACCCGACCGCATCCGAACTCGTCTGGCTGCCGGACCATCTGTACGAGACCCGCACTCCGCTCGGCGAGGAGCTGATCGGCATCCGGGCGGCCTTCCTCAGCGCCCCCGCCGTGCGGAAGGCCTACCTCGGGTACGCCGACCAGCAGTTCCGCAAGCTGCTGACCCGCGACACCACCGACCCGGCCACCCGCCGCCGGGCCGCCAAGCACGCCCGGCACCTGGTCCGGCTGGTCGAGCAGGCCGTCCGCCTGCACGAAACCGGCCACAACCTGATCCGGCTGCCCGACCCGGAACGGATCCGCGACCTCGGCGAACGCATCGCCGACCGCCCCGCCGTCGCCGAATCCCTGCTGGCCGACGCCGCCGACCGGCTGGCCGGTCCCGGCGTCCTCCCGGCCGCTCCCGACCCCCGCCCCGCCGAGGCCTGGCTCCGCCGCGTCCGCGCCGCCCACTACACCCCGCCTCAAGGGCCGCTGCACACCCCCGGCGCGCCCGCGCAATCCACTGGCGGAGCCCGGGGCCCCACCGGGTAGGATCGCCCTGGCCCTCCCACCAGGCACCACCGGGACCAAGGGCCGCGGGGTACTAGCTCAATTGGCAGAGCTGCGGACTTTTAATCCGTAGGTTCAGGGTTCGAGCCCCTGGTGCCCCACCCGATCGAATGCTGTCCGACCTGGGCGTTCTCCCCTGAGGGGAGGACGCCCTTCGTCGTCTTCGGGGCCGGGGAGGGGCCCGGCCGGGGCGGGCGGGTCGGGCCCGGGTGGAGGCTCAACTGCGGTGTGCCCAAGGGGCCTTTGGCGCCGGAGGTCGCTCAGTTCGCCCGAGCGGGTGCCGGGACGGCGGTGCGGGCGGGAGAGGCTTCGGCGGGGGCGGGGGCGGGGGCGGTGGTGGCGCGGGAGAGGCGGAGGGTGAGGGCGATCATGGCGAGGACGGCGGCGAGGGCGAGCCAGGTGGCGGCTGCCGCGGCGGTGGCGTGGGTGTGGTGGTCGAGGACGGCGAAGTAGGTGCCGCCCAGGACGGCGACGCCGGTGACGGCGGCGAACTGCTGGGTGGTGGAGAGGGTGCCGGCGGCGGTGCCGGCGCGCTGGGGGGTGATGCCGGCCATCGGGGCGCCGATCAGGGAGGGCAGGACGAGGCCGTTGCCGATGCCCATCAGGCCCATGGTGGTCAGCAGCCAGGGGAGGGCATGCCGTTCGCCGTCGGTCTGCAGGGCGAGGGCGGTGAGCAGCAGGCTCAGGGCGGTGATCAGTCCGCCGACGACGGGGACGCGGAGCCCGTACCGGGGGATCAGGCGCTTGCCGGTCAGCGAGGAGACCATGGCGAGGGCGGCCATGGGGGTGAAGACCAGGCCGGAGCGGAGCGGGCTGTAGCCGAAGCCGGTCTGCACGGTGAGGCTGATGACGAAGACGAAGCCGGCGAAGAAGGCCATGAAGGCGGCGTTGACGGCCAGTCCGGTCCGGAAGACCCGGCCGCGGAACAGCGCCGGGTCGAGCAGCGGCTGTCCGCCGCGGGCGGCGAGGCGGCTCTCCCAGCGCAGGGCGGCCAGGAAGGCGGGGACGGCGGCGGCGAGCATCGCCCAGGCCCAGAGCGGCCAGCCGGCCTCCCGGCCGAGGACGAGCGGGACGAGGGCCAGGGCCAGCGAGCCGGAGACGGCGAGCACGCCGATGCCGTCGAGGGCGGGGCGGCGGCCGGTGGTGGTGCGGGGCAGGACGGCGGCGGCGACGGCGAGGACGATCAGGCCGACCGGCAGGTTGACGAGGAAGACGGCGCGCCAGCCGAGGCCGAAGAGGTCGCCGTCGAGCAGGACGCCGCCCAGCAACTGGCCGCAGACGCCGCTGAGTCCGCCGGTGACGCCGAACCAGGCCAGAGCGCGGGGCCGGCCCTCGGCGGGGAGGGCGGTGGTGATCAGGGCGAGCACCTGGGGCACCATGGCGGCGGCGGTGAGGCCCTGGAGCAGGCGGGCGAGCACCAGCTGGGTGGGGGACTGGGCCAGTCCGCACAGCACGGAGGCCAGGGTGAAGGCGGCCATCCCGGTAAGGAACATCCGCCGGTGGCCGAGGATGTCGCCGAGCCGTCCGCCGAGGACGAGTCCGGTGGCGTAGCTGAACACGTAGCCGGCGACGACGAGTTCCAGCATGGCCTGGCCGGCGCCGAGGTCGGCGCGGATGGCGGGCAGGGCGACGTTCACGACGTTGCCGTCGAAGCCGTACATGAAGAAGGCCGCCAGGATGACGGGCAGGAGGGGTGGGCGGAGCCGCTGGAGCGGGCTGGACGGACGGGGCGGGCGAGACTGATGGGTCGGGCGGGGCTGGACGGACATCGGGTCAGGCCTCCGGTGAGGGCTGTTATTGGCTGAAGTGCCAAAAACTTGGGCAGGAAAAGCGCCGGGGGTGGCCCGGCGGAGAAACTCAGGCGCGCAGGTCGTCGACGACGGCGTCGACGGTCGCGTGCAGCGATTCGGGCTCGAAGCCGGCCTTGGCCTGCAGCAGTAGGCCGTGGAAGGCGGCCATCACCTGCCGGGCGAGCTGCTGCGGGGTGCGGTCCGCGCGGATCTCGCCGCGGACCCGGCCCGCCTCGACCGCCGTCGTCAGCGCGGACTCCAGCGGGATGAAGGCCTGTCGGGCCAGGTGTGCCAACTCCGGCTCGGGCCCGGCCAGTTCGGTCACGGTGTTGACGGCCAGGCAGCCGCGGTGGTCGGCCGTCGTGCGGTCCACCCCGGTGCGCAGCAGCCGCCGGATGCGCTCCAGTGGCGGCTGGTCGTCGGCCATGGCGTTCGCGCCGGCGGCGCCCTGCTCCCGGTAGCGGCGCAGTGCCAGTTCGAACAGCTGCCGCTTGCCGCCGAAGGCGTTGTACAGGCTGCCGCGCAGCATGCCGGTGCTCTCGGCCAGGTCGTCGGTCGAGGTCGCGGTGTACCCCTTGGTCCAGAAGGTGTTCATGGCCGCGTCGATCGCGGCCTCGGTGTCGAACTTCCTCGGGCGTGCCATGGGAGGATGATGGCAGTTCTTGGCTGCTCTGTCAAAAACTCCGTCAGACGGGCCGCCGGCCCCGCTGCGCATGCGTATGCGGGCGGCCGGGACGTGCGTAAACGGGGATTTCAGTATGTACCGGGCGTCCGCACGCATGGTCGAATGACCGGGTAGTCGCTGGTGCCGGGGGCGGGCGGCCGGCCCTGGGCGGGGTGCGGGAAATCCCCTCGCGAACGGGCCGGAATTACCTCCTCCTGGGCAGACCGAGGAAAAAAGAGGTAACCGTGGCCGAGTATTTCCTTTCCGCCTATCTCACGCCGCCGGGGCCGGGTGCGGTCTTCTCGGTGCGGCACGACCAGAATGTCGCGCTGTGGCGCCGGGACGGCGCCGACGTCGAACTGGTGCGGGTGTGGGAACTGGAGCGGGTCAGCGGGCAGAAGCACCACTTCTGGCCGCTGTACACCGAGGGCCGGGCCGAGGCCTTCCTGTCGGCCCTGCTGGCCGAGGAGGGGCTGACCCTCGACGACGTGACGGCGACCTGGGGCACGCCGGGGCTGCCGAAGGCGCAGTCGGTGCCCAAGCCGGCCGGGTCGGAGGAGTTCCCGCTGCACAGCCTGGCGCACCTGTTCAGCGGGGTGCTGCGGGACGTCCCGCTGTTCCGTGACGGGCAGATCATCGGTCTGGCGATCGACGCACTGCCCGACTACGCGCAGGAGAGCCGCCCGAACACCTACTGGTACGCCGGCTGCGTGGTGAAGCAGGGGCGGATCACCTTCGAGCCGGTGGAGTCTCCCGGCCCGCTGTACACCGCCGCCGAGACGGTGTTCGGCCTGGAGCCCGGCTCGCTGATGGCCCTGGCCTCGGCCTCGACCGCGGCGATCGAGTACGACGCCGAGGCGGCCATCGCGGAAGTCACCTTCTTCGGCGGCGCCGCGACCCAGCCCTGGAAGGCCGCGCACGACCTGGTGCGCGCCGTGGTGGCCGCCGCCGACGAGCAACTGGCCGGCGTCGAGCTCGACGACACGCTCAGCCGCGAGGACCACCTGCGCAGCGCGGTGATGAAGGTCATCCAGCGCTGCTGCGAGGGCGTCGCGATCCGCAACGTGGAACGGCTGCTGGAGGTCGGCGGCATCCGCGCCGAGGACACCCACCTGTCGACCAGCGGCGGCTACGCGCTCAACTGCCCCACCAACACGCTGCTGATGGACCGGTTCGGCTTCAAGGGCCTGGTCACCCCGCCGTGCGCCAACGACTCCGGCCAGGGCATCGGCCTCGGCCTGCTCGGCCTGTACGGGGCCGGCGCGCTGGCGGAAGCCGGACTGCGGATCGTCTCGCCGTACTACGGCCGGGACGTGCTGGACGTCGAGGAGGCGCTGGCCGAGTTCGCGCCGTGGATCGCCTCGGTGACGGACTTCGAGGCCGAGCGGTTCGTCGCCGACGTCTCGGACGGCGTGATCGCCTGGGTGGACGGCCGGGCCGAGCTCGGGCCGCGCGCGCTGGGCCACCGCAGCCTGATCGGGGACCCGCGCTCGCACAAGGTCAAGGACCTGCTGAACACGTACAAGCGGCGCCAGTGGTGGCGCCCGGTCGCGCCGATGGTGATGGCCGAGTACGCGGGCGAGTGGTTCGCCTCGGACCGCGAGTCGCCGTACATGCTGGAGGCCGTCCAGGTCCGGCCGGAGGTGCGGGACCTGGTGCCCGCGATCGTCCACCTGGACGGCTCGGCCCGGCACCAGACCGTCACCGCCGAGTCCAACCCGCGGCTGCACCGGGCGCTGGACGCGTTCCGGGCCGCGACCGGGGTGCCGATCCTGTGCAACACCTCGCTCAACGACAAGGCCGAGGCCGTCGTCGACCAGGCCGGGGAGGCGCTCAACTTCTGCGTCCGCAAGGGCGTCGCGGTGCTGTACCTGTGCGGGCGGCGGGTCGAGCTGCGGGCCGAGCCGGTGCCGGCCGCGGCCGCGCCGACCGAGCCGCGGCAGCGCGCCCTGGAGTACTTCGCCGGGCAGGAGGCGGACCGCGACGCGCTGTGGCAGGGCTGGCTGGACGCCGGGTACACCGTCGAGGGCATGTACCACCTGTCGCGCAGCCACCAGCTGCGTGCCGAGCAGGAGCTGTCCACGCCGGAGCGGGTCAACCTGCTGGCCGCGTACCGCGCGAAGGTCGACCCGTCGTTCCGCGGGCTGGTCGACAACTTCCGCCGCACGCACGGGCCGGGCGGCTCCTTCGTCGACCCGTCCACGCTGACCGGGGCGTTCGGGGTGATCAACCCGCTGCGCCGGTCGCGTTAGGCGGACGCGGAGTAGGCCGTACCGGAAACGGGTCGGGGGGTAAGGCTTTTGAAGCCTTACCCCCCGACCCGTTGTTGCTGCTAAGCGACCGGGCGTCGACACCACCGTCAGTAGCGCGGCTTCCGGGTCAGCGCCAGACCGCCCAGCAGGAAGGCGACGCCGAGCACGCCGGCGACGACCGCGTCGGTGGTCTGGGCGGGCTTGTGGCTGGCGTCCATCACGGCGGTGATCAGGCCGGCCACGGCGCTGATGTAGCAGAAGATGGTGATGAAGATCTTGACCTTGGGGTGCACGGGTTTCCTTTCAGTGCTGCTCTGTCAGTGCTGCTCTCGGACGGTTTCCTGCGGTCCGCGGCCCGCGGGTGCGGTCGCGGCGGCGGTGAGGCCGAGCAGCATCACCCAGGCGTCGGGGTCCGACCGGAAGCGGTTCCAGCGGTCGGCGGCGAGGGCGAGTTCGGCCAGGGAGAGGACGCCCCGGGCCACCAGCGGTTCCAGCCGCTGCGGGCCGAGCTGGGGGGCGAAGGCGTCGGTGGGGTGGTCGTCGTTGGTGGTGGCGAAGGGGCGCAGCACGACCTCGTCGAAGCCGGCCGCGTGCAGCAGCCGGGGCAGCCGTCGGCCGATCGACCGGTCGCCGCCGTCGGCGCGCTGGGCGGCGGCCATCTTGGCGTGCACGCCGGCGAGTTCGGGGTACGAGGGCTCGGCGGCGCCCCACAGCGCGGAGTCGACCTCGGTGCAGGCGACCCGCCCGCCGGGCTTCAGCACCCGGCGGACCTCGGCCAGGACGGCGGCCGGGTCGGGAACGTGCTGGAGGACGTAGCGGAGCAGGACGAAGTCGATGCTCGCGTCCGGCAGCGGCAGGTCGGCGCCGTCGGCGACCAGCAGGGTGACGCCGGGGCCGGCCGCGTGGGCGAGCAGCCCGCCGTCGATGTCGGCGGCGATCAGGGCGGTGCCGGCGGGCAGCGCGGCGCGCAGCCGTCGGGTCACCGCGCCCGGGCCGGCGCCGAGTTCGAGGACGGTGCCGCCGCCCAGGCCGAGTTCGCGCAGGATGCGCAGCTCCTCGGGGAAGGAGAGCGCGGCCTGCGCCTCCAGCCGGTCGAGTTCGGCGGTCAGGCCGCCGCCGGTGGTGCGGGCCGGGTCGTAGGAGCCGCCGACGGGACGGTCCTCGGCCGGGCGGTCAAGGGCAGGGGCGGTGGTCATCGGGGCCTCGCGATCATCGTCATGCCGTGCTTGGGGCGGAGGGTGACCAGGGCCTCGGGTTCCACCGGGAAGCCCTCGACCAGTTCCAGCCGGACCGACTGCAGCAGCGTGGCGAGCACCAGGACCGCCTCCAGCATCGCGAAGTGCTGTCCGACGCAGATCCGGTCGCCGCCGCCGAACGGCAGGTAGAGGTGGCTGGGGAGGGTGGCGCCGTCGAAGCGGTCGGGGCGGTACGCGTCCGGCGCGTCCCAGTAGTCGGGGTGGCGGTGCAGCACCCACTGGCTGACGCACACCAGGGTGCCGGGCTCGACGCGGTACCCGCCGACGGTGTCCTCCTCCACCGCCCGCCGGGAGATCAGCCAGACCGGCGGGTAGAGCCGCATCGCCTCCTGGATCGCCCGGCGGCAGGCCGGGAGGTCCTGGAGGTCGGCGGCGGTCGGCGGGCGGCCGTCGAGGACCCGGTCGACCTCCTCGCGGACCTTGGCCAGCTCCTCGGGGTGACGGTCGAGCAGGTAGAGCGTCCAGGTCAGGGACTTGGCGGTGGTCTCGTGGCCGGCCATCACGATGGTCAGCACCTGGTCGCGCAGGTCCTCGTCGGAGACCAGGTGGTCGGTGGACATCATGGTGTCCAGCAGGTTGCCGCCTCCGCCGCCGCCCGCGCGGCGGGAGGCGATCAGGGTGCGGGTGACGGTGTTGAGGAAGACCCGGGCCCGGCCGAAGTCGGCGAACCGGCGCGCGGTGTCGGCCGGGTCGGGGTCGGGGTTCGGTACGTAGTGGCCGATGCAGCGGTTGACGGCGTCGACCGCGCGGCCGAAGCCCTCGCCGATGCCGTCGATGTCGGCGCCGAGGATGGCGTGGGTGAGGATGCCCAGGGTGAGCGCGGTGAACTGCTCGTCCACCTCCACCGGGGCGCCGGACTCCAGCGCCGGGCGCCAGCGCTCCAGCATGCCGGTGGTGGCGTCGGTGACGATCGTGTCGAAGGTGCGCACGGCGCTGGGGCGGAAGGCCGGGGCGGTCAGGTGCCGCTGCCGGGCCCAGTCGGCGCCGTTGCTGGTGAGCAGCCCGTTGCCGAGCAGCGGGCGCAGCATGGCGTCGTCCGGGGTGCCTTCCTTGGTGTAGTTGGCGCCGTTGTCCTTGAGCACGTGCTTGGCGTACTCGGGCCGGTTGAGCAGGTAGACGGTGTCGCCGTCCGCACGGTGGCGGGTGATGTCGCCGTAGCGGCGGGCCAGGTCGGTGATGAAGTCGAGCGGCGACTCCCTCATCAGTGCCATGTCGATGTCGTCGGCAGGGCCTGGCGGGACGGTGTGCGTAGGCACGGTGCGGACCACCCCCGTGATTTCCTCTCGATGCTTACCCGGGACTCCGGAATACGTACGTGACTCCGGAATGCGTACGCGGAAATTCCACGTACGTATTCGGATACGTATTCCGATGCGTATTCTGATACGTATTCATGGGCGCGTGACGGCTGAAATCTACCGCACCTGCCGCACGTGCTCAATACTTAGTCCGGGCACCGGAAATGAGGTCTTGGCGGCCGATTGCGGCCGTGTCATTCTTCATTTGCAGGCAGCGCCGGGAAGCGCCGCCGGCACCACCGGAAACCGAGAAAAGGAAAAGTCACATGGCTTTGGACCAGAGGAAGCGGGCCGAGTTCGTCAACGGCTACACCCGTGCCCTGATCAGCGCCTGGTCGAGCGAGGAGTACGCGGCCCGCCTGCGTACCGACGCCCGCGCCGCCCTCGCCGAGGCCGGCCTGGAGCTCCCGGCCGACGCCGAGATCGTCATCGTCCAGACTGCCGCCGAGGGCGAGCAGGAGGGCAACCTCGAGGTGCAGGTGGAGCTCTTCGAGATCGGTCTGGCGACCGGTCGCTACGAGTTCCACATCCCCGAGACCCCGCAGATCGACACCGCCGAGCTGAGCGAGGGCGACCTGTCGGACATCGCGGCCGGCGGCAACTCCTGCTGCTGCCCGTGCTGCTGCTGCACCTGATCCAGCCGGGAAACCCGCCCGCCGGGCAGAGCGCCCGGCCGGTCGACCCGAGTACCGGGTCGGCCTGAACACCCCACAGAGGAGCGATCCACAGTGGCGACTGCCGTCGGGGAACACCCCGTCTCAGTCCGCGGCCTGCGCAAGAGTTACGGCGACTGGCACGCGGTCCAGGGTCTGGATCTGGACATCCACCAGGGTGAGGTCTTCGCCCTGCTCGGGCCGAACGGCGCGGGCAAGACGACGACCGTCGAAATCCTGGAGGGCGTCCGCCAGCGAACCGGCGGTGACGTGCGGGTCCTCGGCTGCGACCCAGCCGAGGACCGGCGCGAGTGGCGCGCCAGGATCGGGGTGGTCCCGCAGACCACCGGCGCCTACTCGGACCTGACCGTGCGCGAGGTGGTCGAACACTTCGCCGCGTTCTACCCGAACCCGCTGCCGGTCGGCCAGGTCATCGACATGGTCGGACTCGGCAAGCACGAGAAGAAGCAGAGCACGGACCTCTCCGGAGGCCAGGCCCGCCGGCTCGACGTCGCGGTGGGCATCGTCGGCGACCCGGACCTGATCTTCCTCGACGAACCCACCACCGGGTTGGACCCGGTGGCTCGCCGAGAGGCCTGGGACCTGGTCCGCTACTTCTCCGAGCGCGGTCGCACCACCGTGCTCACCACGCACTACCTGGACGAGGCCGAGGCGCTGGCCCAGCGCGCCGCGGTGATCGTCGCCGGCCGAGTGGTCCAGTACGGGCCGCTGGCCGAGTTCGGCGGCCGTACGCAGACTCCGACCACGGTCTCCTTCCGGATTCCGCCGGAGCTGGCCGGCCGCACGCTGCCGCCGCTGCCACCCGGGGCCGAACCGGCCCCGGTGGGCGTGGACAACGTGCTCAGGATCGCCACGCACGCCCCGACCGCGCTGCTCGCGGCGCTGGTCCCCTGGGCGCACCAGGCGGGCGTCGGCGAGCTGCCCGAGCTGCGGGTGCACCGGCCCACCCTGGAGGACGTCTACCTGGACCTGATCCGGGAGCACGCCGACGGCACCGACCGCGGTGCCGACACCAGCCAGAGCATCACCCACGGCACGAGCCACGGCACCCCCGAGGCGGGCAAGCGATGACCCTCACCCAACCGACCGCGACCGCCCGGGCCCGCAAGGCCGACGAGGCGCCCCGGAGCGCCGCCCGGCCGCCCGGCATCTGGCGGGCCGGCGCGGCCCGCTCCAAGGTGGAACTGCGGGCGTTCTTCCGCAACAAGCAGTCGCTGGTCTTCACGCTGATGTTCCCGGTGATCCTGCTGGTCGTCTTCGGCTCGATCTTCTCGGGCAAGGTGGCCGGCACCGACACCGACGTCAAGCTGGTGTTCATGGCCGGCATCATCGCCGCCGGCGTGATGAGCACCGCCTTCTCCGGCCTCGCGATCAACATCGCGATCGAGCGCGACACCGGCACGGTCCGGCGGCTCGCGATGACCCCGATGCCCAAGTCCGCCTACTTCGTTGGCAAGCTGGTCCGGGTCATCGTCACCACCGCGCTGGAGACGGTGCTGCTGATCGGCATCGCGCTGGCCCTGTTCGGGCTGCCGCTGCCCAGCACCCCGGAACGCTGGTTCACCCTCGGCTGGGACCTCGCGCTCGGCACCGTCGCCTGCGCGATGGCCGGCGCCGCGTACTCGGCGCTGATCCCCAACAGCCGGTCGGCCGCGGCGATCGTCACCCCCGTCTTCATGGTGCTGCAGTTCATCTCCGGCGTGTTCTTCCCGTTCGGCCAACTGCCCGCCTGGATGCAGACCGTGGCCGCGTTCTTCCCGGTCAAGTGGATGGCCCAGGGCTTCCGCTCGGTCTTCCTGCCGGACTCCTTCACCGTCGTGGAACCCGCCGGGAACTGGGAACTGGGGCACATCGCGATGGTCCTGGTGGCCTGGTCGCTGGCCGGCCTGGTACTGACCGCCTTCTCCTTCCGCTGGCGCGGACCCCGGGTCCGCTGAGACCCCCTGGGAGCCGGACCATGACGACCGCTCGGAGCCGGACATGACGACGGCGCCGGTGCGCCTGCCGGAGCACCTGATCCACCCGTTCGCCCCGGCCGGGCGGGCGAACCCGCACCCGGCGTACCGGTGGCTCAGGGCCAACGACCCGGTGCACTACGACGCCGCGTCCCGGCTCTGGCTCGTCACCGCGCACGCCGACTGCGCGACCGTACTGCGCGACCCGCGCTTCTCGGCCGCGCAGGGCCAGCGCGAACGCGCCCGCGACGACGCCCTGCCGCCGTCCATGCTCACCACCGACCCGCCCGACCACCACCGGCTCCGGGCCCCGGGGGCGCTGCTCCTGGGGCCGGCCGCCGTCCGCCCGCTCGGCGTCCACCTCGCCGCCGACGTGGACGCACTGCTCGACACCCTTCCCGTCGACCGGCCGGTGGACGCCGTCGCCGACCTCGGACGGCCGCTCGCCACCGCCGTCTACGCCCGCCTCTTCGGCCTGCCCGCCACCGAGCTGAAGCGCTTCGAGGCGCTCGCCCGGGCCGCCTCGGTCAACCTCGACCCGATGGTGCCGCCCGCCCGCGCCGCCCTAGGCCGCAGCGCCGCCGGCGCGCTCACCCACTACCTCGACAAGCACACCGCCCGGATCACCGTCTCCGGGGCCGAGGTGCCGCTCGCCGCGCTCGCCGCCGACGACCGGCTCAGCCGCGCCGAGATGCTCGGCATCCTCAACCTGGCCGTCATCGGCGGCTGGCAGCCGCTCGCCGAGTCCATCGGCAACGCCCTGCACCTGCTGCTGCCCGACCGCTCGGCGGTCGCCCGGCTCGCGGAAGCCGGCGAGGACGCCGGCCGCCTCGCCGTCGACGAACTGCTGCGGCTGGAGGCGCCGATCCCGTTCACCGCCCGGGTCACCACCGACCGGGTCGAACTCGACGGCGGCGTGCTCCCGCCTGGCGCCCGGGTGCTCGCGGTGCTCACCGCCGCCAACCGCGACCCGGACGTCTTCGCCGACCCCGACGAACTGCGCCTGGACCGCAACCCCAACCCCCACCTCGGCTTCGGCGGCGGCCCGCACTTCTGCCTCGCCGCCCCGCTGGTCCGCCAGACCATGGCCCTGCTGCTGCCCCGCCTGGTCCGCCGCTACCCGGCCCTGCGCGGCCCGGCCGGCGCCCCGGACTGGGACCAGTGCCTGGTGCCGCGCCGCCTGCGGGCGCTGCCGATCGACCTCGGAGGCGAGCTGTGAGCACGTACGACGTCATCGTGGTGGGCGCCGGCGCCTCCGGCCTGAACTGCGCCCGCCTGCTGCGCCAGGAGGGCCTGGGCGTCGTGGTGCTCGAGGCCCGGGAGCGGCTCGGCGGCCGGATCCACACCCACCACCCCGCCGACGGCGGCCCGCCGCTGGAACTCGGCGCCCAGGTGGTGCACGGGGAGCACAACCCGGTGCACGAACTGGTCGGCCCGGGCGCCACCACCGCCGTACCGCGCCGGGTCACCGCCCGGATCGTCGAGGACGGCGCCAACCGGGAGATGGGCGCACTGAGCTTCGGCCGGCGCGCGCCCTGGCAGCTGGAAGCCATGCTGCAGCGCGCGCCCGGCATCACCGGCCTGTCCGTCGGCACCTGGCTGCGCGCGCAGGGCAGCACCGGCCCGGAGGCCGCGGCCGCCACCGAGTGGTTCCGGCAGAACTGGGCCGCCGACCCCGACGAGCTGAGCGCCGCCGCCGTCGCCGACGCGCACCGCCGGGACGGCGTCGGCGAGGGCGAGTTCGCCGTCGAGGGCGGCTTCGCCCGGCTGCCCGAGCGGCTGGCCGAGGGCCTGGACGTCCGGCTCGGCGAACCCGTCCGGGAGCTGATGTACGGACCAGGGCGGGTCACCGTCCGGACCGACACGGGCACGGCCACCGCCCGCGCCGTCGTGCTCACCGCCCCGCCCGCCGTCCTCGCCGCCGGCGCGATCGCCGGACTGCCCGCGCGCAAGCTGGCGGACGCCGCCCGACTGCCCGCCGGGGACGGCTGCTGCGCCGTGGTGACACTGGACCGGCCCGCACCCGACACGATGATCGTCTTCGACGTGGACGGCCGTACCGGCTTCGTCCGCTGCACCGCCGGCCGCCCTGAGGCACTGGTGGTCGCCAAGGCCGGAGCCGCCGCCGACCTGCGCGCGGCCGCCGCCGACCGTACGGCGCTCGCCGCCCTGCTCGCCACCGCACTGCCCTGGACCTCCGACGCCACCGTCCTCGGCCTCACCGTCGCCGACTGGGGCCGGGACCCGTACGCCGGCGGCGCGTTCACCGCGCCCCGCGCCGGACTGGAAGGAGCCGCCCGGGAGTGGGCGGAGCCGGTGGACGGCACGCTGTTCTTCGCCGGCGAGGCGACCGTCGCGGGCGAACGGCTGCCCTGGGTGCACGGCGCCCTGGCGAGCGGGGAGCGGGCCGCCGAACAAGTCCTCAAGGCAATTCGACGAACGTGAGTCCGATGACCGTGCACCACGGCTGGTACCTGCTGGCCTTCCGATCCGAACTGGCCGACGAGATCACCCCGTTGGCGATCGGCCCGCGCCGCCTGATCGCCGTCCGCGAGGGCGGCCGGCGGATCCGCGTCCTGGACGCCAACTGCCCGCACCGCGGCGCCCACCTGGGCTACGGCGGACGGCGCGAGGGCGACTGCCTGGTCTGCCCGTTCCACGGCAAGCGGATCGCCCTCGGCGACCCGTCCAGGCACTGGTCCGTCGCCGAGCACCGGGTGCTGGAGTGGGGCGACGCGCTGTTCGTCCGGCTCTCCGACGACCCGGACGGCGACCGCGGCTTCGAGCAGGCGCTGAAGGACTGGGAGGACGACTACCCGCTGGTCGCGGCCGTCAGCCTGCCGGTCGCGGTGTCCTCCGAGTACGTGGTCGAGAACGCCTTCGACCCCGACCACTTCAAGGCCGTCCACGGCGTCCCCGGCACCCGCGGCATGACCACCCGCGCCGGCGACAACGGCGAGCTGGTCATCGAGGGCGAGTTCCTGATGCAGGCCTCGCCCTGGCAGGACGCCCGCAAGCTGGAGGAGATCCGCTGGGAGGCGGTCCGCACCGGCCGCGTCCGCTGGGACTTCAAACCGCGCTTCCACGCCCAGGCGTTCAGCCCGAACATCGTGGTCACCGAGTTCGGCCCGCTCGAGGAACGGCAGGTGATCGTCACCGGCTCGGTGCCCACCGAGGACGGCGGCTGCGTCGCCCGGGTCGCCATCGGCGTGCGCGGGAACCAGCGGGCCGCGCTGCCGGCCCTGCTCGGCGGCAGCGAGAAGGCGCTCGCCGAGGACAAGGTGGTCTGGGAGCACCTGGACCACACGATGACCCCGCGCTACGACGCCCGGGACGAGCCGGTGCTCGCCTTCCGGGCCTTCTGCGCCGACTTCTCCGGAGGCACCGGTGCCTGAGGCCCCGTACCTGCACCTGCGCCGTCAGGGCGAGGGCCCGGCCGTGCTGTGGATCCACGGCTACACCATGGACTCCACCACCTGGCAGCCACTGTGGGACCGCCTCCCCGGCTGGACCCACATCGGCGTCGACCTGCCCGGCCACGGCGGCTCCGCCCCGCTCCCCCCGGGGCTGACGCTCACCGCCCTGGCCGGGCAGCTGGCCGAGGTCGCGAAGGAGACCGGCGCCCGCAGGCTCGTCGGCCTCTCCTTCGGCTCCATGTCGGCCATCCAACTCGCCTTTCAGGACGCCGGTTTGCTCGACCGCCTGGTCCTCGCCGCCCCCACCCTGGCCGGCACCCCCAACGAGGACTCGGCCCGGGTCCGCTACCGGCAGCTCGCCATGCTCTACCGCTTCGCCGGCCCCGGCGAACAGCTGGCCGACCTCTGGATGCAGTCCCCGCCCGACATCTTCACCGGCACCCGGCGCCACCCCGAACTCCGCGCCGCCCTGCGTGAGGTCATCGCCCGCCACAGCTGGGCCGAACTGGGCAACCGGGCGATGGACGCCCTCACCGCCCACCGGCACACGGCGGACGACCTGCGCCGGATCACCGCACGGACCCTGGTCGTGCTCGGCGACGAGGACATGCCCGCGTTCGTCCGCAACGCCGAGCTGCTGCGCGACACCGTGCCGGACTGCCGGCTGTCGTCGCTGAAGGAGACCGGCCACCTCCCGCTCCTGGAGCGCCCCGACGTCTGCGCCCCGCTGATCGCCGCGCACCTCGCCTGAACGTCGTACGAGTGCGGCCCGCTCCCTGCGCGCAGGGAACGGGCCGTTTCGACGTCGGTGCGGCTACTGGTGCAGGTACGTCTCGGTGAAGCTGGTGCCGCTGGAACCGAGCCCACCGGTGCGGGCCTCGTAGGTGCCGTTCGAGCTGGGGTCGAGGGCGACCGGGCCCGAGGAACCGAGGGACTTGCCGTTGACGGTCGCCGAGGTGAAGCTCAGGGTGCCGAAGTTGGGGTAGGAGCCGGTCGGCGACTCGATGATGACCTCAGCGCTGGTCCGCTGCGCGGTGAGGGACTTGGTGGTGCTGTAGGTCCAGCCCCGCGAGGAGTCGGTCAGCTTGAGGGTGTACCTGTTGCTCCCGGCGTACGTCACCGAGGCGGTGATGGAGTCACCGGCCGACACCGGGTACGAGCTGAGGCTCAGGTAGACCGGGTTCGCCGGGTACATCTCGTACCAGGCCTGGTTGACGGGGCTGCCGCTGGAGCAGTCGGTCGCCACCCCGGTCTGCTCGACGGTGGAGGAGCCGTACCCGTCGATGCCGACCCAGGGGGCGTAGAGGTCGTTGGTGGAGTTGCACGTCGCGTGCGGCTCGGTCCAGGTCGCCGAGACCGAGGTGAAGCCGCTGCCGGTGGCGGCGTAGCCGCCCCAGTTGTAGCCGTTGGTGTTGTAGCTCAGCGGGCGGAACGACACCGCCTGCGCGGCCGCCGCCGTGGCCGGCACGGCGGGGGCGGCGAGGACGGCGGCCGCCGCGAGGGTGGCGACGCGTATCAGGGACGTGCGCATGCTGGCTCCTTCGTGGGGGAACAGGCAGGAGGCTCACACGCCGGCACGAGCCGTGGGGGTGGCCGTGACGCGGCGGCAGTCCAGAGTTGCCGACCTGTCATGAGCCCAGCAAGAGGTGCGGCGCGAAGATTGATGAAGGAATTGCCATGCCGAGTACAGCACTTGGCGTTGCACGGCGGTATCTCATGTTCCGGATGCCCGCACGCGTACGGCCGATCGGTCCTCGATGCGGAGCTGCCGGCCGCGGGGCCAATGCGGCCGCGAACGTCGCCGAGCAGCACACGTCAGCGTGGTGGTGCTGCGGGAGATGTGCGGTCGGCCCGCCGCTCGGGAGCGGCGGGCCGACGGAGAGGGAGCCGGATCAGGCAGGTGGGGTGCCGTTGGGCCAGACGCAGGGCGAGCTGACGTCCAGCTGGAAGACGCGGCTCCCGTCGGCCGCTCCGTCCAGGACGGCGACGAAGTCGTCCTTGGGGTTCTTCATCTTCACCCAGCCGAGATGGGTGTCGGCCTCGACCTGTTGGAAGCCCCGCCCGGTGAGGTAGGTGCGGAAGGCGTCCGCCGCTTGTGTCCTGTCGGGCAGTGGGAGGTCCTCGAAGGTGGCGGACCGCCAAGTCTGCTTCCGGCCGTGCGGACCAACGTTGTTGAGGTCGCACTCCAGATCGCGGAATGGCGCCGGACTCGACACCGGTTTGATGGGCAGATTCGCCAGAATGTCTGTCTGGTAGCTGTCGATCAGTTTCTTCGCCTGGTCTTGCGTCATCGTGGGCTTTGACCGTTCCTTCGCCGTCTCCACCCCACAGGCGTTCAGGCCCAGCGTCGTGATCACCAGCACGGCTGTGACTGCGAACCTCTTGGCCAGTGACGGTGCTGTGGAAGCATGAATCCTGGTGCTCATGAGATCGGCTTTCCCGCGATGGCCTTTCCCATCGCGATGAGGGAGGCGCTGTTGTTGTCCCAGTACCCGCTGTGATCCGTTCCCGGGCTGGTGGGGATTGTCTGCGCGCCGAACTGGGGGACGCTCGGGTCGCGCCCGAAGGCTACGTGATGGTCGGGATTGTCGTTGTATCCAAGGTCAGCGCCGACGTTGTTGACGATGTTGCTCACCGCGTTGTCCGCGTTCTCCGGAATCGCAAACTTGATGGCGTCCTTGTCGCCCTGTGCCACGAAGACGTGGGACGGGTCGACGCCCAGATCACGGGCGTGTTCGACGCCGGCGCCCGGGCTGGCGATCAGGACGACGTTGTCGACCGGCAGCCCCTTGTCACGCAGGGTGTAGCCCACGGTGGTGGTGCCGAAGCTGTGGCCGAGGATGGTGTTGTTCGACGGTTTTCCTTCATGGGTGGCGCGGAGCCCGGTCTCGAAGCTGTGCAGGTCGTTCTCTGCGGCCTTTGCGAAGAGGTCAACTGCGGCTTCGGGGACGATCGACTGTGGCGCGGTGTAGCCGACCCAGGTGATCGACGACGTCGTTTTGGAGTTATTGGTGGCCGCGTTCGCCGAGGCGACCATCAGGTCCGAGCGCTCGATGTCGCCGGCGAGACTGCCGCCGACGCGGGCTCCAGTGCCGGGGACGTAGGTCGAGACGTTGTCGGCGGTGTCCGGGTTGTTGACCGCGATGATGGCACGGCCCGTGCCCTTGGTGTCGAAGCCGAGCAGGAACGCGGGCGGGTTATCGGCGTCGACGGGCTTGTTGATCCGCTCCTCGATGGCCTTGACGCCATCCATCTTGTCCTTGAGGGCGTCGTGCTTGCGCTTCCACTCGTCGTAGTCAGGATTCTTGACGGGTTGGCCGTTGACGGTCGCCAGGGTTTTCACCGGCTCGGGGCCGAGGTCGTTGATCTGGCGCTGGAGGTCCTCCTTGCCGCGCTGCAGGTTGATCCGGTTGGCCTGGCTACGGGCGACGGCGGGGACGCCGTCGAGGCCGCCGACCTTGTCAGGCGCGGTGACGATCATCCGCTGGCGCTGCGCGTCGGTGAGGCCGTCCCACCACTTCTTCACGCTGTCCGGGTCGGTGCCGGCGGCGGGGACCTGGCTGAGTGCGTTCGCCGCGGCCTGGTCGTTCTTCGCCGTGGCGGCGTCGAGTCCGGTGCCGTTGGTCGCGTTGGTGGACAGGTGGCCGAGCCGTGCGCTGATGGCCTGGTCGGCGTGATCTGCCTCGGTGAGCGCGTCGGTGATCCGTTTGCTGATCGCCTGGGCGATGCCCTCGGCCTTCTCGCCCGCGTAGTTGGCGGAGTTCGGGTCGTTGTCCCAGGTGATGCGGCCGTCGGGAGCCACGGTCATCTTGTTGTTCTTGGCGTCGTCCAGCGCGCTGATGAGGTGGGACTGCGCTGCCGCGATGCCTTCGGCGGCGTCGGAGAGCGCCTTGCTGATGAGGCCGAGTTCCTGCTTCGCCGCCTGGAGTTCGGTGCCCAGGAACTGGATGCGGGCGTGGGCGTGGCCGGAGGCCGTACCGGTCCAGTGTGAGTTGGTCAGCCGATTGACCACGTCGTGGTCCCAGGACTCGATGTGCTGGCCGAAGGCGGTGAAGAGCGCGTCGTAGGCGTTCTTCGCGACGGTGATGTTGTTGATGTTGGCGTCGTAGAGCGTCTTGATGTCCATCGTCTACTCGGCCGCCTTCGCGCTGTAGGGCTTCACGGGGCCCGGGGCGACGACCGTGCCGAAGGGGTCCGGCTCGTCCGTGGTCGGCGAGTTGGGGTCCTTGAGGCTCGCGTGGATGTTCTTCTCGACCTGGCGGTAGTAGCCGGCCGACGAAGCGAGCTTGGTGCCGACATCCCCCATGTCGCCGCCGAGCTTGTCCAGCAGCGTCTTCCAGTTGGTGCCGCAGTTCTGAATGGCGGCGGCCAGCTGCCAGCCCGTCAGGGTGCCGGCGGCCTGGTTGGACGGTTCGGTGATCTTCGCGGTCTCGCCCGGTATGAGGCCACCGATGTGCTGGGCGCTCTGCCCGCAGCCGTCCAGCTCGGCCGGATTGACCTTGAGCTCCAAGGCCAGATCAGTGTCTGCCATCTGTTCCCCCCTGCAGTCGGGCCCCGGGGCGCCGCCTGGGGCCGCGTATCCGACAGCGTTCTGCTGTCCGATAGTAATCGGCTGCTACCTGACCGCGATCGGCGGGCCGTGCGTGCCGGTGTTCCCGCACCGTGGGGAAGGCCGTGCCGAGGTGCGCGCCACCCGTACATGCGAGGCGAGTACGCCAACGGCCCGCCGCTCGGGAGCGGCGGGCCGACGGGAGAAGTCCGGTCAGACCTCGGTGGTGGCGGCGAAGGCCACGAACGCCGCCCAGGCGGCCGGCTCGAAGGCCAGCTGGGGGCCGCTCTTGTCCTTGGAGTCACGGACGTGGACGGTGCCGGGGGTCTCGGCGACCTCCACGCAGTTGGCGCCCTCGTTGCCGCTGTGGCTGCTCTTGAACCATGCCATCTCGGACATGCTCACCGCTCTCCCAGGATCTTCTCGATCAAGGCCAAGGACTCCCTCATGTTGAGCGCTTGCCCCCTGAGGGTGCCGTATCGTGCGGCCATCCTACGGACTTCTTCGGGGCCCGTGATGAGTCTATTGACGTGCTGGACCTCAACGTACGCAATCTGTGGACGGCCGGGCGGAGTGAGCAGGGTGAAGGGTCCGCCCATCCCGGCGTGCTCCGTGCTGTCGAGCGGAACCACCTGCATCTCAAGGCCCCTGATCTCCGCGACCTTGAGGATGTGTCGGAGCTGCCCCTCATGTACGTCCCAACCGCCCAGGGGGCGCCGCAGAACGCTCTCGTCGATCACCCAGGTCATCAGCGGCAGCGGCCACCGGGTGAGGATCTCCTGCCGCGCTCGGCGCGCTTCGACCCACTTCTCGATCTGTTCGACTGACAGCCAGGGTCGCCGCATCTCATAGAGCGCCCGGGTGTGCGCTTCGGTCTGAAGCAAGCCTGGGATGTCGAGCGTGCTGTAGTCGTGGATCTCCAGGGCCTTGGCTTCTTCCGTTGTGAAGGCCCTGTTGAACGCCGGGTGCCGCGTGGCCACCCGGATCTTCGCCTTCATCACGTCGTCCGCGACGGCCCTCAGTGCGCCACCGGCGTTGAGGAGGCCGTCGGCCATCATCAGGAACTCGATCCTCGGCGTTCTCACCCCGCGCTCCATCGCGCCGATCAGGTCCTCGCTGTAGCCCGTCAGCTTGGCGAACTGCTTCTGCGTGAGCCCCGCCCGCTCCCGGAAGAGCTTGATCAGCTTCCCCACCGCGCTGTAGAACTCCGCGACCCCGTCGGAGTTCTCCGCCGTCTCGCCGTCGTCGGAGACCGTGCGTTCGACGCCACCCACGGCAATCACCCGCCCTTTCGATCGAATGATCCGGGCCACCCGACAGGCAGACCCTGCGCATCCGCACATGCACTCTCCGTACTCGCCGGATGCATGGTCAGGGTACGTCCGTGCCGTCACGCTTTTCTCCCATGACGACCGAAATCCCGCTCGACAGCCCGCGCAGCCACACCACCACGCTCGCCGCCTCGCCCAAGGGCGCTGCCATCTGCCGGCGCATCGCCAGACGTCAACTCACCCTCTGGGGGCTGAACTCGACGCACATCGAGCCGTTCTACTCGGCTTTGCTGATCGTCGCGGAGCTGGCCGCTAACGCGACTACGCACAGTCGTGTTCCGGGGCGCGGCTTCGAGCTGCACCTCGCGCTCACCACCGCGCGCTGGGGCACCACCCTGCGCATCGAGATCAGCGACCCCAGGGGAGACAGGCTTCCTGTCCTCCCCTCCGACCTCACCCCCACCGCGCAGTCAGGGCGGGGTCTCACCCTCATCGACGCCCTCTGCGACCGCTGGGGCACCATCCCCCGCCACCCCAACTCCAAGACGGTCTGGGCGGAGCTCGACCTCACCGATGTCCCGTGAAGCCCGCCAAAGCAAGGAGGAGTGGGAAGTCGGACCTGCCGACTTCCCACTCCTCCGTCGAACCGCTCAGGTGGCCCGGACTGGGCGGACTTCGACCAGGTCGCCCGGGGCGGAGGGTATGCGGCGGGCCCAGGTGATGGCTTCCGCCTCGTCGGCGACGTCGATGACCCAGATGCCGCCCAGGTGTTCGTGGCCCTCCCGGTACGGTCCGTCCGAGACCGGGGCTCCGGAGGCGCCGCCCGGCACTACCAGTCGGGCGCTGCAGCTGCGGTGCAGCCCGCCGCCGTACCGGACGGCCACCCCTGCCTCGTGCATGTCGCGGCCGAATCTGGCGTGGGCGGCGTCGAGTTCGGCCTCCTCGGCCTCGGTCAGCCCGTTCCAGACCCGCTCGTCGCCGTGGATGAGCAGGGTGTATTCCATGATCCTCAGTTCTCCGTTCCCACCGGCCGGTTGGTCCGCGGGGGTCCGTCGCAGCGACGGACCTCCACCCGGCCTGATTCGCTGACCGGCAGTTTCGCCGCCCAGCCGAGCGCCTCCTGGTCGGAGGGCACGTCGATCACCCAGAGGCCGCCGACCTCCGGTACGCCGTCCGCTGCCCGGGCCTCGCCTTCGGCGGCGGCGGGCCGGGCGAGCCGCGCGCCGTAGGAGATCCGTACGCCGGCTTCGGCGAGTTCCCGGCCGAAGGCGCGGTTGGCGGTGAACCGCGCCTCGCGTTCTTCGGGTGTCATCCGGTCCCAGTCCGTTTCCTGGCCGTAGACCAGCAGTGCGTACTCCATGCGTCCCCTCCCCGGGAAGAACGGCCTACATCTGGCGGCTGGCGAGTCGGGCGAACAGTCCGTCCCGGTCGGCCAGCAGTTCCTCGTACCGGCCCTGTTGGACGACCCGCCCCTGGTCCATGACGATGATCCGGTCGGCTTCGGCGACGGTGGAGAGCCGGTGGGCGATCACCACGCGCGTCGCGTTGAGCCGGCGGGTGGATTCGGTGACGAGGCGCTGGGTGGGGTTGTCGAGGGCACTGGTGGCCTCGTCGAAGAAGACGATGCGGGGCCGGGAGACGAGTGCGCGGGCGATCATGAGGCGTTGCCGCTGGCCGCCGCTGAGGGTGCTGGTGCCTTCGGAGAGCACGGTGTTCATGCCCATCGGGAGGGCGGCGATGTCCTTGTCGATGCCGGCCATTTCGGCGGCGGCCCAGGCGTCGTCGAGGGTGTGGTTGGTGGAGCCGACGATGTTGGCCTTGATGTCGCCGGCCAGTAGTGCGCCGTGCTGGAGCACGACGCCGCACTGTCGGCGGACCGCCGAGACCTCCAACTCGCCGAGGTCCTGGCCGTCGTAGAGGACGGTGCCGGCCTCGGGCCGTTCGAAGCCGAGGAGCAGTCGCAGGACGGTGGACTTGCCGCTGCCGGACGGGCCGACGACGGCGACGAACTCACCGGGTTCGATGGTGAGGGTGACGTCCTGCAGGGCGGGCGGGCCGTCCTGGCCGTAGCGGAAGGTGACGTGGCTGAGGCCGAGGCGTCCGGAGAGGTCGCCCGGGTCGGCCTTGGTGTCGTCGACCTCGGGCTTCTCCTCGAGGATCGGCCGCAGCCGCTCGAGCATCGGGACGACGCCCATCGCGGTGACCGCGGCCGAGGTGAACTGGAGGCTGGAGGCGATCAGCAGGTTGAAGGCGGTGAAGAAGGACAGGAAGACCGGGATCGGTACGCGGCCGTCCAGCGGGCCGGCGATCACGCCGAAGACGATGACCGAACAGACCAGCGGGAAGCCGGCGTTGAAGGTGGTGACGGCGTTCTGGACCCGGCGGGAGGAGGCGGCGAGGCCGCGTCCCTTGCCGAATTCGGCGGCCCACACCCCGAAGACCCGGTCCTCGGCTGCGGTGACCCGCAACTTGGGGATGGCGGTGAGCAGTTGGAAGACACGGGCGGACATGGTCTGCTCGTGCGCGTACAGCCGGCGCTGCCAGCGGACCTCGAACCGGCCGGCGGCCAGGGCGAAGCCGCCGCCGACGAGGACGAGCAGGGTGGCCAGCCCGGCCAGCCGCAGGTCGTAGAAGAAGACCAGCACCAGGTTGGCGAGCCCGGTGAGCAGCCCGAGGGTTGCCGTGGTCATCATCCCGGAGAGGGTTTCCTGGGCGGCGCTGACGCCGAGCACGGTGGTGCCGAGTTCGCCGGTGGAGTAGTTGGCGAAGAACGGCGCGGGCAGGGACAGCAGCCTGGTCCAGACGCCGACTTGCATCGCCGCGGTGGAGCGGCTTTCGATCCGCAGTACGGCGATGTTCTGGACGATGGACAGTGCGGCCACCGCCATCGCGGAGCCGATGACGACCAGCGCGCCTTCGGTGATCAGGTTGCGCTGGGCGTGGGCGACGAAGGTGCCGAGTACTTCGCCGGTCATCACCGGGACGAGCAGGCCGATCAGGGCGACGAGGGCGGCCATGCCGGTGAACATCCACAGGTCGCGCCGGTTGTTGCGCAGGCCGAACTTCAGCAGTCCGCCGACGGTCCGTACGGTGGCCGGGAGTGGCCGGTACAGCACGGTGGCCTTGTTCTGCAGTTCGGCGGCGACCTTCGGGGTCAGCGGGGTGACCTTGCCGCCCTCGGCGAGGACGTAGCCGTCGCCGAGGGGGAGCAGCGCGACGGGGGCGCCGGCCTTGCGGTAGCCGATCATCGCGCCGAGGTCGTGGTGCCACCAGCGGCCGTCCAGCCGGACGGAGCGGGTACGGACGCCGGAGGCCAGGGCGATCGCCTGCAGCCGGTCGAGCCGGCGGTCGTGCCCGTTGCCGGAGACCGGGGCGGTGACGGTGTAGCCCTCGTGGGCGGCGACCAGCCGGGCGGCGGCCAGGGTGGGATCGTCGCCGGTGGCGTCGCCGATCCGCAGCCGGGAGGCGGTGTCGCGCAGGATGGTCTCGAAGCCGCGCGCGGAGTCGGCGAGGGTGCCGGCGTCGCGTTCGCGGCGGGCGGCGATGAGTTCGGTCTCGCTGTCGCGGCGGGTCCCGATCCGGCGGTCGACGGCGTCGAGCAGTCGGCCGCAGTGGGTGGCGAGGCGTTCCCAGAGGCCGCCTTCGTCGAGGAGTTCGCGCGGGGAGCGGGCCCGGACGGTGGCCGGGCCGGTGGCGACCAGCCAGTCCTTCTCGGTGAGGCAGAGTTCGGCGCCCTCGGCGAGTTCACCGGCCGCGCAGCCGGCCGCGCCTTCGGGCGCCTCGACGGCGCCTTCCTCGACCCGGACCCACTGCAGGCCGTCCACGGAGCGCAGCGCCTGGCCGCGCTTGAGGACGGTCGGTTCGGCCGGGTCGAGCGGGGTGAACTCGCGGGGCGGCAGGGTGTCGCGCAGCGCGCCGGCCAGTGCGGTGAGGCCGAGGGCGAGCCCGGCGAGGAACTGGTCGGCGGCCTGCTGCTGTTCGCCTGCGGGCAGGGCCCGGACGGCGGCGCCGGCCGCGGTGCCGCATTCGCGGCCGCGGGCGGAGAGGCCTTCGACCCAGGTGGTGGCGAGGAAGGAGAGTTCGGCGCCGAGCACCGGGCGGGCGACGATGCCGCGGCGCGGTCCGGCGGCCGCGCCGGGTACCAGGGTGCCTGCCTCGATCCGGCAGAGGAAGTGCCAACGGCCTTGTGGTGTGCCGGAGTCGAGGCTGACGGCGAACAGGTCGACGGCGCCGGAGCGGACCAGCAGCATCCGCCCGGGGTCGTCGAGCACGAGGTAGCGGTCGGTCAGCGGTTCGACGGGTTCGGCGGCTTCGGTGAAGAACGGCGAGAAGACCTCCAGGGCAGTGCTCATGCGGCCACCTCGCTTCGCTCGGCAGCCGCTGCCGCGAAGTCGCACCTTCTGATGGTTCGCTCGCTCACAGCTCGTCCTCCTCCTCGCGGCGCGCGGACTCGATGAGCGCGGTGTAGTGCCCGCCCAGCGCCAACAGCTCGTCGTGGGTGCCTCGTTCGACGATCTCGCCCTGGTTCAGCACGATGATCTCGTCGGCGTCGCGGACCGTGGAGAGCCGGTGCGCGATGATCAGGCAGGCGCAGCCGCGGCGGCGCAGGTTGTCCATGATCACCCGCTCGGTCTCCGGGTCGAGTGCGCTGGTGGCCTCGTCCAGGACCAGCAGGGTCGGCTCGGTGGCCAGGGCCCGGGCCAGTTCCAGGCGTTGGCGTTGGCCGCCGCTGAAGTTGCGGCCGCCTTCCAGGACCGGGCTGTGGATGCCGCCGGGCCTGGTCATCACGGTGTCGAAGACGGCGGCGTCGTGCAGGGCGGCGGTGACCGCCTCGTCGGGGACGTCGTCGTTCCACAGTGTGAGGTTGTCCCGGACGGTGCCCTCGAACAGCGAGATGTCCTGGTCGACGTAGGCCAGCGAGGAGGCCAGGACGGTCCGGGAGAGTTCCTCGCGGGGCCGCCCGTCGAGCAGGATCCGGCCCGACCACGGGGTGTAGAGGCCGGTCAGCAGCCGGCCGAGGGTGGACTTGCCGCTGCCGGAGCCGCCGACCACGGCGATCCGGCGGCCGGGGACCACGGTCAGGCTGAGGTCCTTGATGATCGGGTCGGAGAGCGGGCTGTAGCCGAAGCGGACGTTCTCGAACTCCAGGTTGCCGTCCAGCTTGGGCCCGGCGGGCGGCTCCGGCTTGGCGAAGGCGGCCGCGACCGGGTAGCGCTCGACGTCGTACAGCCGCTTGATGTCGGCGGTGACGTCCTGCAGCCGGCCGCCCAGGTTGGTGAGCTGGGTGACCGGGCGGCTGAGCGAGGAGAGCAGGGTCTGGAAGGAGACCAGGATGCCGACGCTCATCGCGCCGTCCACCACCCGCTGCCCGCCGACCAGCAGGATGAGCCCGCTGTTGAGGGCTGCCAGCATCGGCGGGACGACGGTGAGCACGGCGCTGGGGATGCCCAGCTTCTGCTTGGCGGTGACCACCTTGGCCAGGAAGCCGGCCCAGCGGCTGAACGCGTCCGGTTCGGCGCCGGTGGCCTTGACCGTCTCGATCAGCGAGAGGGTGGTGAAGGTGGTCGCGGTCAGGTTGCCGCGGTCGGTGCGCAGCGCGGCGACGGCGTCGGTGCGGGACCGGGCGACGGCCTGGAGGACGACGATGTTGAGCAGCGCCATGCCGACGCCGACGACGCCGAGCAGGATGTCGTAGCGGATCAGGATGGCCGCGTAGAACAGCACCAGGCCGAGGTTGATGACGGTCAGCGCGAGGTCGCGGGAGAGGATCTCGGCGACCACGTCGTTGCCGGACACCCGTTTGGCCACTTCGGCGGGGCGGCGCTGCAGGAAGAAGTCGACGGGCAGCCGCAGCAGGTGCCGGAAGAACCGGGCGGAGCTGACCAGCCCCATCCGGATCTCGATCCGCAGCAGGTAGTGCCGTTGGACGGAGGTCAGCACGAAGACGACCACGGCGGTGGCGGTCATGGCGGCCAGCAGCGGGAGGAGGTAGCCGCTCCCGCTGCCGGCCAGGACCCGGTCGATGAACACCCGGGTGTAGGCGGGGATCGCGATGCCGGGCAGCACCAGCAGCAGGCTGGCGAGCAGCACCAGCGGCATGGCGCGGCCGGTGGGCAGCCGGCGTTCCAGCAGGGCGCGGGTGATGCCGCCCTTGTCGCCGCCGGGTTCGAAGTCGGGGCCCTTCTCGAAGGAGAGCACGATCCCGGTGAAGCCGGAGTCGAACTCGTCCCACTCCATCAGGCGCGGGCCGCTGGCCGGGTCGTTGACCGCGACGACGGTGCGGCCGTACCGGGTGCGGATGCCCTCGACCACCATGAAGTGCTGGAAGGCCCAGAAGATGATCACCGGGCCGTCGAGGTCGCGGAGCTTCTCGGCCTCGGTCTGGTAGCCGCGCGCCTTGAGCCCGTACGTCCGGGCGGCGTTGAGCAGGGTGGAGGCGCGGGCGCCGTCGCGGGAGACGCCGCAGACGCCGCGCAGGTCCTCCAGCGGCACCCAGCGGCCGTGGTAGGCGAGGATCATGGCGAGGCTGGCGGCGCCGCACTCCACCGACTCCATCTGCAGGACGGTCGGTACGACGTGCCGCCAGCGCCGCGACGCGGCCGCCCGGGTGGGGCGGTCGCGGCGGCTCTTCCTCGGCTTCTTGCCCGGTGCGGGCTCCGGGGCGGTGGTCCGGGTGCTCTCCGGGATCGTGGCTGTCATCGGAGCCCCCCTCAGCGGCCGAGGATCAGGTTGAACGGCGTCTGCTGACCGACGTTGATCGTGGCGGTCACGGACACCTGGGTGCCGAGCGGGTTCGGCGGGCCGCTCTGCGAGGTCCAGGAGTAGCCGGTCGGGGTGTTCGGGTCGGGCATCAGGTCGACGACGACGAGTCGGGGCGCCTCCTTGCCCAGGTAGCGCTGGGCGGCGAGGTCGCCGCCGACCAGGCCGGACACGGCCTCCTTGGTGAGCGCGTACGGGCTGACCGAGCTGACGGTGCCGCGCAGCAGGCCGAAGGCGCCGGCCGGGCTGGTGGAGACGTTGAGGTCGACCTGGTCGCCGGGCTCCAGCCCGACGGTGCGGGCCGCGGGCACGAAGACCATCGCGACCATGCCCTCCTGCGGGTCCTCGATCCGTTCGACCGAGACGACCGGGGAGCCGGGGGTGACGACCTGCCCGTCGGTGACCGACAGGCCGACCACCCGCCCGCCGAACGGGCTGGTGATCTCCCGGCTGTGGCCCTCGGCGTCCTCGATCCGGGCCACCGACTGGCCCTGCTTGACCTGGTCGGAGGGCCGGGCCAGGACGGAGCGGACCATCCCGCCGAACGGGCTCTGGATCATCGCGGTGCCGTGCGGGCGGGTCAGCAGGCCGGGGGCGTCGACGGTGATCGGGATGTTCCCGGCGAAGGTCCACAGCAGCGCCGCGGCCATGGTGATCATCACGACGAACAGGGCGATCCAGCCCCGCGGCGCGGCGAGCAGCGTGGGCGAGTCCAGCTCGTCCGGCTCGCGCATCCGCTGCAGGGCCTTGAAACGGAACTTCATCGTCTGGCTTCTCTCCGTGGGACGCCGACGTCCTGGCGCAGCGTCGGGGGCCGGCTGCCGATCACGAGCTCACCGACGGTGCCCTCGGTGAAGTAGTCGATGCCGCTGGCCGCGGCGAAGTCGGCGGCGTCGCCGCCACCGAGGCCGCAGACCGCGAGGTCCATCGCGGTGCCGACCAGGTAGAGGGTCTGGTAGAGCGCGCCGACGTGCTTGAGGATCAGCGGGTAGGCGACCGTCTCGTACTTCCACATCACCCGGCCGAAGCGCGCGGTGACCAGCAGCACCACCTGCGGGTCGGCCTTCATCAGGCTCGACTTGCGGGCGCCGGCGACCAGTTGGGCGGTCGCCGCGTTGGGCTCGCTGACCAGCTCCAGCTCGTGCCGGTCGGTCGCGTAGTGCCACAGGCCCGGCGCGAGGCCGGCGCAGGAGGTGACCAGCGGGTACACCTCCAGCTCGTGCACCGCGCCGCCGCTCGGGTACGGCCGGTCGGCCAGTTCCTGGCCGTCGCCGCCGGTGAAGGTCTGCCGTCGGCGCATGGAGCGCCAGAGCAGTTCGCCGAGCCGCTCGACGGTGATCGGCGCCTGCTCGTCGTGGTCGCGCACCGAGCGGCGCTGTTCCAGCACCTCGGTGAACGGCCGGTCGGCCCGCGCGAGTTCGTCCGGGTCGGGGACGGGCAGGGCGACCTTCTCGCCGGGGAACGGCGCGGGCGAGGCCGGCTCCGGGGCGAACCGGTCGCCGAACCGGTAGGTGCCGCCGTACCCGGCGACCGTGGTGGGCCGGCGGGTGCGGGAGTGGAACGCGAGGTCGGCCGCCTGCCACTGGGCGAAGCGCTGCTCCTCGGCCTCCGGCTCGGCGCCGGGGGCCCCGTACGCCAGCAGGCCGGCCGCGGCGAACAGCCGCAGGGTCTGCCGGACGGCGTCCAGCGGCAGGCCGCCGGGCAGCTGGGCGAGGGCGGCGGGGCTGGTCCAGCCGGCCAGCGCGGCCAGCAGCCCGGCCGCCCGGGCGGTCAGCTGGACGGCCAGCGGGCTGCCCGGGGCGCGGACCAGCAGGGCGCCGTCCTCGGCCGAGGCGGAGGCGAAGCGGGACAGCTTGACCTGTCCGGTCGGGTCCGGCGTCGGCCCCGGCTCGGCGGCGCCGCGCCCGACGGGCCGCAGCCGGGCCAGCGGCTCGTCCGAGGCCTCGGAAGCCTCGGAGGCCTCGGTCACCAGGTGGACGGAGTGCTCCAGCAGCCCGGCGGTGCCGAGCCGGCGGCGGGTCAGCTGCCAGCGCAGCAGCCCGGCGTCGCCGTCCCGGGCCGCGACCAGGGCGGCCAGCTCCTCCTCGGTCTGCTCCCCGGCGGCCAGCGCGGCCACGGCCTCCAGGGCGCCGGGGGCGAGGTCGTTCAGGTTCAGCGCGCCGACGGGCGCGGTCAGCCGGACGGCGCGCGGGCCGAGCGGCGCGAACGCGCCGTCGGGGCGCAGCCGCAGCCGGCGCACCGTACGGGCGGTCGCGGGCAGGTGGATCTCGTCCACGGCGGTGGTCGGCGCGGTGGTCAGTGCGGTGGTCATGGTGTCAGCACCCGGCCGTTCCTAGAAGAAGACGTTCTTCGGGTTGAGCTGCTCCTCGGTGTGCGGCTGGGCCAGCCGGCCCTGGCGCACCGGCACGTCGTACAGCCGGCCGGGGGCGAGGCGGCGCCAGAAGTGGCGCATGCCGGGGGCGATCACCTTGACCACGCTCAGGTCGAGGTCGGGGCGGCTCTGGTCGAGCACGATCACCTCGACGCCGGCCTTGGCAGCGCGCTCGACGCAGTCCCGGACGTGCCCGGCCAGGTCGTCACCGACGAGCGGGGCGAAGTCGGCGAGGGTGCTGGCGGCCTGGTCGCGGGAGGGCAGCAGCCAGGGCTCCCTCGCGACGGTCGCGGTCTTGCACCACTCCAGGGTCTCCAGGTCGTCGGTGCGGTAGAGGGTGTTGCCCTCCTCGTCCCGGCGGTCGACGAACGGGAGGAACTGGTTGACCTCGGTGAGCGCGCGGATCGCGGCGATCCGCGGGTCCGGGTGGGCGCCGAAGCCGACCATGATGTCCTCGACCGCGTGCTTGCGCCGGGAGATGGCGGCGAACACCGGCACGCCGAGGTCGGAGGTGATGTCCAGGACCCACAGCTCGCGGTCGACCGAGGCGTAGAAGGCGCGCATGGTGTCCACGTACGGGTCGTTCAGCGAGTCGAGGTCGAACTCGGGCTGGGCGAGCCGGTTGTACCACCACAGCGCCACCGCGTCGCGCTCGACGACCTCGCAGAAGCCCTGGAGGATCGCCTCCTCCAGGGTGTTGCCGCTGGCGCAGCCGTTGGAGTCGCCGACGCAGTAGAAGTGCTGCTGCAGGTCGGGGTGGCCGTACCAGGCGTAGCCGGAGGGGACGAGGCGCTCGGCGTCGTGGGTGAGCGACCAGGCGCGGGTCCAGTCCAGTTCGACGTCGGTCGGGAACGGGTCGGGCACCAGGTGCAGCCGGTGGTTGGGGTCGGCGTTCCACGCGGCGCGGCCGGCGAACTGCTCCTCGGAGAACTGCAGCAGGGCGTCCATGTGGACGGCGACGGCCGGGTCGAGGTCGCGGTAGGCGGCGCGCACCACCGGCTCCTCGCCGCGCCAGACCGCCGAGTAGCGCTCGATCGCCTCGCAGATCGCGCTGACCTTGGCCTGGATCTCGGACCGGCCCTTGCCGCCGCTCTGGCCGCGCATGTTGCGGCGCAGGAGGTCCATGTTGTCGTTGACCATGGCGAAGTTGTGGCCGGCGGTGAAGCTGTAGGTGATGCCGTTGCCGGTGTCCTCGTGCGCGCCGAGCCGGGTGATCGCGCCCAGGTGCGGGCTGATGTGGTGCTTCAGCCGGTCGTAGGTGAACTGCGGGGCCTGCACCCGGTAGCCGCCGTCGGTGGTGTGCCGGGCGGGGCTGGGCTGCAGGACGACCTTGGGGCTGCGCTCGGTGAGCAGCGCCGGGTCGCCGCAGCTCGGGCACTGCGGCTGGCGGACCAGGGTGTGCTCGGTGGTCTGCAGGGTGTTGAGGTCGAGGCTGACCATCGTGCCGGCCAGCGCGGAGCAGCATTCGTCGGCCAGGGTGCGGGCGGTCTCGGCGGCCAGCAGCTGGGCGGCCATCGCCGGGCCGGCCGGGATCGCGGCGCGCAGCGGGTGCAGCGGCACGGTCTCGCCGCGCTTGCCGGCCAGGTAGCGCTCGACCTGGCGGTTGCCGCTGATCCGCTGGGCGAGGCAGGTCCAGCAGCCGGTCTCGCCGGGGCGCAGCAGCGGGCCGAGCCACGGGGCGGTGCCGGTGGGCTTGGCGAGCAGCCAAGGGCGGCCGTCGGCGAGGCGGGCGGTGTTCAGCCGCTCCAGCGCGCCGTCCAGGTAGTCGTCGGTGAGCGCGATCACCATGGTGTCGGGGCCGGCGGCGACGGCGTCGTCCTCGGTCACCGCCCGGGCCCGCAGGCCGGTCGCGGTCAGCGCGTCCACGACGGGCGCGGCGTCGGCGGCGCCGAGGGCCAGCACCAGCAGCTCGGTGGCCTGGGCGGCCTCCAGGGCGACGGCCGGGTCGACGCCCTGGGCGTCCCAGTAGGCGAGCACGTGGTCCGGCAGGTCGGGCCGGCCCTCGGCGAGGTGCCCGGCCGCCTCGTAGCGGCGCAGCGCGGTGAGCGCCTGGCCGAGCGGCACGGTGGTGCCGAGTTCCTGGAGGATCTCGGCGACGGTGCGCCGTCCGTCCAGGTAGGGCAGGAGGCGCACCGCGGCGGCCCCCGGTACGAGGTAGTCCTGACCCTCTCCGAGCAGGAAGACCTTTTCGCCCACCGTCTCGGTGAGGAAATGGGCCTTGAGCCGCGGACGCTCCATAAGTCATCCCCCTGTGTTCACAAGTTCCTTGCGGATATTCAACACGCCGTCAAAACAGCTGTACATACTGCATATTCGGTCGGCCGGTCGATATACGCATCGCGTGGAATTACGTATTCCGCGGCGCCGGTACGTAGTGCGGTACGTATTCGTCCGGCGCGTTGACAGTGGGGTGGGGCAGGGGATACTGCTGTGTCCGCGCGAGCGTGTCGACGGGGGGTTGCGATGCCGACTGGAGTTTTGCTGCACCGTGAACAGGAGCTGGCCGAGTTGGCCCGCGCGGTGGCCGGTGCCGGTGCCGGGAGGCCTGCGGTGGTGCTGGTCAGGGGTCCGCGGGGGATCGGCAAGAGTGCGTTGCTGCGGGCCGCGCTGGCCCGGATGCCGGGCGAGGCGGTGGTGCTGCGGGCCCGATGTCACGACAACGAGCGGGAGTTTCCGTACGGGGTGGTGCGCCAGCTCTTCGACCCCATCATGCGCATGTCAAGCATCTCCGCGCAAGACGGGGAATTCCCCGGCGGCGAATTCCTCGCCGAAGCGATCCCGGAGAGTTCCGAAACCCCCGGGAACGGGCGCGAAAGGGTCCTCAACAGCCTTTTCCACGCGGCCCGTTCGCTGACCTCCCGAACCCCCGTCGTGATGGCCGTGGACGATCTCCACCTGGCCGACGAGGAGTCCCGGCAGTGGTTCTCCTACCTCGCCCGCCGGCTCGACGGCCTGCCGGTCGCGCTGCTCGCCACCACCGCCGACGAGGCCGACGACCCACTGGCCGCCGAACTCGGCGCACTCGGCCACGCCCGGACCGTCACCCCCGGACCGCTCTGCGACAGCTGCGTGGCCGAGCGGGTCGCCGAGGAGTTCGACGCCCCGGTCGACCCCGAACTGGCCGCCGTCTGCCACAACCTCTCCCGGGGCAACCCGCTGGTGCTGGAAGAGCTCACCGCCCGGCTGGTCGCCGCCCGGATCTCACCCGGCTCGCCCGACCTCGACACCGTGCGCCGGATCGGCGCCGGCACCCTCGCCGACACCACACTCAGCTGGCTGCGGCAGAGCCACCCCGGCGCCGCCGAACTGCTCACCGGCCTCGCCGTCCTCGGCGCCGACGCCGACCTCGCCACCGCGGCCCTGCTGGCCGGCCAGGGCGAACTGCTCGCCGACGAGGCCCGCGAGGCACTGCGCCGCACCGACCTGATCGAGCCCGGACCGCCGGAGACCTTCCGGCACGAGCTGGTCCGCACCGCCGTGCTGGCCCGCACCGACCCGCGGGTCCTGGTCGCCCTGCACGAACGGGCCGCCGCCCTGCTGGTCCGGCTCGGGGCCCCGGCCGGCCGCACCGCCGAACACCTGATGTCCTCCGGCACCACCGGCCTCGACTGGGCCGTCCCGGTCCTGCGGACCGCCGCCCGCGAGGCCGCCGTCGACGGCCACTGGGACGACGCCGCCCGCTACCTGCAGCGCGCGCTCGCCGACACCACCGACCCGGACACGGTCCGCTCGCTCACCGGGCAGCTCGGCGCCGTCGAACTCCACCGGGACGTCTCCGCCGCCGCCCGCTGCGCCACCGGCCTGGCCGCCGTCGCCGACCCGGTCGAACGGGCCGAGCTGCTGCGGCCGTTCGCCGGCCCGGTCCTGGCACTCAGCTCCTCAGGCGCCGCGCCGGTCCCCTTCACCGAGGCCGCCCACGCCCTCGCCGCCACCACCGAACCGCCCGCCGACCTCCTGCTGCCGCTCGCCGCCCAGGCGCTGCTGACCGGCCGGCGCACCGCCCTGCGGCAGGCCGTCGCCGCGCTGCGCGCCGACGCCTCCGCGGCCGCCGCCCCCGACCTGCTGGGCGCCCAGGCCGCGGTGGCCGCCGCCGGCGGACTGCCCCGTACGGCGGTCCGGCTCGCGGCCCGCAGCGTGCGCGGGGTCTCGCCCGCCGAGGCCGGCGTCGAAGTGCTCGGCGCGGCGATGGCCTACGCCTGGACCGGCCGGCTGGACGAGGCCGCCGCCTGGGCCGGCCGGGCGGTCCGCTCCGCCCAGCGCTGGAACCACCGCGGCGAACTGGCCCTCGCCCTGCTGGCCCGCTCCGACATCGCCCACCGCCAGGGCCGGCTGGACGCCGCCCTGGCCGACGCCGAACACGCCGCCGAACTGGCCTGCCGGGTCCGGGCGGACGAACTCGCGGGCGCGGCCAGGGCACTGGTCGTCCGGGCCCGGCTGCGCCGGGGCCTGCCGGTGGACGGCGCGGACCTCGCCGCGGTCGACCTGCCGGCCGAGGCCCACCCGCTGCTGCGCGCGGTGGTGCTGGAGGCCCGCGGGCTGCTCGCCGCCCACCGTGGCGACCACCAGCAGGCGCTGCGGCTCTTCCTCGAGTGCGGCCACCAGCTGGCCGCCCGGGGGATCGCCAACCCGGCCTGCGTACCGTGGCGTTCGCACGCCGCACAGGCCTACCAGGCACTCGGCGAACCCGCCGCCGCCCGCACCATCGCCGCCGACCCGCTCCCCGGCGGCGACGCCCGCCCCCGTCCGGCCGAGGACCGCGGCCCCGCCATCGGCACCCGCGACGCCGGCCCGGTCCGGCTCACGCCGAGCGAACGCCGGGTCACCGAACTGGTCCTGCAGGGGCTGAGCAACCTGGAGGTCGCCGAACGCCTCTGCCTCAGCAAGCGCACCGTCGACACCCACCTGGGCCGGATCTACCGCAAGCTGGCCATCAAGGGGAGGCCCGAACTGGCCTCGGCCGTCAAGGCGCTGTGACGGCGGGGGCCGGTTCGGGCCCCGCCCGGCCCCGCCCCACGCCCGGACATGCCGACGGGCGGGGCCGCGGCCGTAAGCCGTGACCCCGCCCACTCGCTCCCCCCGGGTTCCCGCCCCCGTGCGGTCCCCCCGTTCCCGCCCCCACGGGTCCCCCGTGACCCGGGCCGTGCCGGCCCCCGCGGCCTCGGCCCCCGTGCCGTCCCCCGCGGCCTCGGTCGGTCAGGCCCCGTCCGGCACCGCGACGACGCCGAACTCGGCGCCCCACGGATCGCGCAGCACCGGCGGCTCCTCGCGGCCCGGGCGGATCAGCCGGGCGCCCAGCTCCATCGCCTGGCGCACGGTGTCCGCCGGATCGGGGGAGCCGAGGTGGGGCAGCCACAGCGGGCGGCCCTGGTCGCTCTCCACCACCCGGGCCTGCCCGACCCCGTCGAGCTCGAACTCCCCGTCGGTGGTGAGCCGGTAGCCGAAGAGCGCGCCGTAGAAGGACTCGGCGGCGGCGGCGAGCGGCACCCGCAGCTCGTGGCCGCAGATCGCGCCGGCCTCGTCGGCGAGCACCACGCCCTCGGCGCGGCTGCCCTCCCAGAACCCGACCGCGACGCCCGCGGGGTCGACGGCGAGGAAGAGCCGTCCGTTCGCCCCGACCGGGACCGGCGGCATCACCACCCGGCCCCCGTGCCGCCCGACCTGCGCGCAGCTGTGGTTCGCGTCCTTGGTCGCCAGGTAGATGTTCCACACCGCGCCGGGCGGCAGCCCGGTCGGCGCGGCACCGAAGCCGCCGATGATCTCCCCGTCCAGCATGGCCAGTTGGTAGTCCGTCGACTCGGTGACGAACTCCCAGCCGAACAGCGCCGAGTAGAAGTCCCGGCTGCCGCTCAGATCGGGAGTGATGCAGTCAGCCCAGCACGGTGCACCGATGGCATAGCGGGTACGTCGAGGCACGACTCGTCCTTCTCGTTGGTCATTGCGTGGTCGATCAGGCCCGCCGCCTCCTCCGCTCCGCCCACACCGGGCAGGTGCAGGCAGTGGGTCGGCGCTTCGGCGAGCAGGCCGGCCGATCCGGCCGGCCAGGTCTGGGTCGTGAACTCCCATGGTGCCAGGCGTACTTCCTCGTCGGCGCTGCGACACAGCCGAACCAGTGCCGGCGGCGCCAGCCGGGCCCGTACCGGGACGACCGGGCCGAGGCACTCCGGGCGCACCAGCAGCACCTCACCGCCGATGGGCGAGGCGACCGTGCGCCACATCCCCTCCGGCAGTCCGGCGCCGCGCAGCCAGGCCGCGGCGGGTCCGCGCGCCTCCAGCGGGGCGAGGTAGGGCAGCACGTGGCCGCTGCGCCGGTCCAGCACCAGCAGCCGTCCGGAGACGAACTCCCAGGAGCGCTGCGCCAGCGCGGCGCCCACGTTGGCCTGCTCCGAGTACGGTCCGCCGAGCAGCGCGACGGTGGCGCCGCCCTTGGCCAGGACGACGGCCGGGGCCAGGCAGAACCGGTCCTGCAGCGCGGCGAACGGCGGCACGGCGGGCGGCACGTTGCCCCAGCCCCGGAAGGTGCGGCGCAGCAGGGGCGTGCCGTCGCTGCGGCGGACCAGGAAATCGACGGGGTCGCCCTTTCCGGGGGTGCCGGAGAATTCCACCCGCAGTTGGTCGGGGTCCTGGGAAATCCCGGTGAGGTGCGGGCCGAAATGGAACGAGATCTCGTCGCGGTCGGCCCGGACGAGGCCGACCTCGATGCCGAAGAAGTTCAGCACAATCGGTTCGATAACCGGCACTGTCGCTCCTGACGGGTTTGTTGCACATTCAATTTCTGATGGCACCCGGAGTTCGTCCCGGCCGCGACGGCCCAGGTGGGGCGTGCGGGGCCGGGGAGCACCTGTCGGCGGCGCTGCGGCCGGTGTGGACGGGTGGGGGGCGCGGTGCATCGGGGTCGGCGCCCGGCTCAGTGGCCGGGCGCGTCCGCCCGGAAGTCCTTCACCGTCCGGTCAGGCTGCCCGGCTGCCGGGGTGCGGTGAGGAGACGTCATGTGCGGGGCTCGTCGGCGGTGTTGCCGATCACTCCCAGCGCCAGTCTCCCGGCGTGTTGATGGCGGGCGCCTCGGCGAGCCGGGACATGTTGATCTCGTCGGCGAGGTGGCCCAGCACGGTGGCGGCCGGGAGGGTGACGCCCGTGCCGACGATCGGTGCGTGGCCGGTTGCGGCCTGCGCGGACCCGGCCAGGACGCCACAGGCCAGGGCGATCGCGGCGGCGGTGGTGCAGGCGAACTTGCGACAGGAAAGCATGGAATCCCCCTGGACGAGCGATGTTTCGGAAGCGGATGCCGGGCATTTCCGCGGCCGCGGCGGTCGACCGCCGGTGAGGGCGGTCCGCGGTCATTGGCGGGCCCGGCCGGGGAGCTCGCCGCTCCCCGACAACCGAAAGTCTGCTGCACGCCGAGGGGCACCGGAAGGTGTTCGGGACGGCAGGAAGATCGCCCTGGCACGATGGTGCCATTACCCTTCCATTACCTTGTCCCGATCCGGCCGATCCGGGGGGCGGAACGGGGGGCGTCGGACGGTTGTCCCGGTCCGTTCGCCCTGGCATGATCAGGCGGCAACTCGTCCGGTCGAAGTTGCCGGTCGAGGGGACGGACTGCGGGGGTGGTGCGCCGATGTTGGACGGGATCGACGACGCGGCACAGGCGGTCTACCGGTTAATGCTGACCGATCATCACCTGGATGCCAAGGGCCTCGCCGAGGAGCTCGGCCTGACCGAGGGGCGGGTCCGCGGCGCGCTCGACCAGCTCGCCGACCTCCGCCTGCTCCGACCGTCCGAGGAACTCCCGGGCGAGCTCCCGGGCGGCCTGCGGCCGGTCGACCCGAGGGTCGGGCTGCCCGCCCTGCTGCGCCACTACGAGTCCGTCCAGCAGCGTGCCCAGCAGGAGTTCGAGCGGCGCCAGGCGGCGATCACCACCCTGCTCGCCGAGTACCGGGACGAGTCGGCGCGGGAGGACAGCCAGCTGGAGCGGCTGATCGGGCTCGCCACGGTGCAGGCCCGACTGGACGAGCTGGTCCGCTCGGTCTCCAACGAACTGCTCACCTTCAACCCCGGCGGGGCCCAGTCCGCCGCCTCGCTCCAGGCCAGCCGCCCGGGCAACGAGGAACTGCTCGCCCGCGGCGTGGCGATGCGGACGGTCTACCTGGACAGCGTCCGCAAGGACCGGGCCACCGTCCAGCACGCCGAGTGGCTGACCGGACTGGGCTGCGAGGTGCGGACGGTGCCCGCGCTCCCGCTACGGATGATGGTCATCGACCGGCGGGTGGCCCTCGTCCCGATCGACCCGGCCAACACCCGCAAGGGCGCGGTGCAGATCTCCTCGCCCGGCGTGATCACCGCCCTCCTCTCGCTGTTCGAGCAGACCTGGGCCGACGCGACCCCCTTCGGGGCCCCGCGCGAGCGCGACGCCCAGGGCCTGACCCGCCAGGAACAGGAGCTGCTCCGCCTGCTCGGCCAGGGCTACACCGACGAGGCGGCCGGCAAGCACCTCGGTGTCTCCCTGCGCACGGTGCGCCGGATGATGGCCGACCTCATGGACCGGCTCGGCGCCCGTAGCCGCTTCGAGGCCGGCCTCCTGGCCGGGCGCCGAGGTTGGCTCTGAGCCTTGTGCGGGGCATGCCTCAGGGCCTGCCACGGGGCATGTCTCAGAGCCTGCCGCGGGGCATGTCCCGGGACATGCCCCGGGACATGCCCCAGGGCCTGCTGCGGAGCCCGTCGCAGCGCCCGTCCGCACCCCGGGCAGGGAGCGCCGGAGTGGCGTAAGTCACGTCGGAATCGGGCGGTTTCGGGTGTTCTGCCTGGTGGTTGCCCGGGTGTCGGCGGGTTTGCCCGCCGACCGGGGGTCCGTGACCGTGCCGCACCTAAATATGATCGGAAGCCACGATCGTCGGTTGATGCCGACGGTCGTATGTGCAACCTGGGAACGGTTCGGGCCGTCTCTCTGTGTGCGGTGCGCCAGATCGTCCGGGGCGTCGCTTCCGTCGGTGAAAGGTACGCGCATGTCAGGTCAGTGGGGCGAGGGCCCGGCTCGGGGCGAGGACGCGCCCGGTGCCCTCACGGCGGAGGGCACCGAGAGCGGTGACGCCGTGCCGTCCCCGCGGTCCGGCGGACGGGCCGAGGCCCGCCGTGCCGCTGCCCAGGGCAAGGGCGGCCGCGGCGGCGGCAACGCGGACTCCGGGGCCGGCGGCCGGGCGGCGGCGCGCAAGAACGCCAAGCCGAAGAAGAACGTGAAGAAGATCGTCGCCTGGTCGGCGGCCGGTGTGCTGGTGCTGATCGCCGGTGCGGGCGGTGCGATCTACTTCAAGCTGAACGCCAACATCAAGTCCTTCGACGCCGACGCGATAGCGACCGACCGGCCGCCCGAGGCCAAGGCCGACGCGGACGGCAACAAGCCGGTCAACATCCTGCTGATCGGCTCGGACAGCCGCGGCAACGGGAACAACGACCTCGGCGGCGGCGAGGACGGCGGCGCCCGCTCGGACACCACGATCCTGCTGCACGTCTACGCCGACCACAAGCACGCCGTGGGCATCTCGATCCCGCGCAACACGATTGTCCAGCTGCCGTCCTGCAAGCTGCCCAACGGCAAATGGAGCAAGGGCGGCAACAACGACCTGTTCAACGCCGCCTTCTCGACCGGCGGCACTGACGCCGGAAACCCGGCCTGCACCCAGAACACCGTGGAGAAGGTGACCGGCATCCGGGTCGACCACACCCTCGTGGTCGACTTCAACGGCTTCTCCTCGATGACCAAGGCCGTCGGCGGCGTGGACGTCTGCCTGCCGGAGCCGATCTACGAGGGGGACATCAACCCCAACCTGCACAAGAAGGGCGCGCTCGTCCTCCCGCAGGGCAAGCAGACCGTGGACGGCCAGAAGGCGCTCGACTACGTGCGCCTGCGCCACGGCATCGGCGACGGCTCGGACATCGGTCGGATGAAGCGCCAGCAGGCCTTCATGAGCTCCCTCATCAGCAAGATCAAGAAGGAGGGGATGGGCCCCACCACCCTCCTGCCGCTCGCCGACGCCGCCACCAAGTCGCTGACCGTCGACCCGGGCCTGGACTCCGCCGACAAGCTGCTCTCCTTCGGCCTGTCGCTGAAGAACATCGACCTGCACGACCTCAAGTTCGTGACGGCGCCCTGGCGTTACCGCACCCAGGACGCCAACATCGACCTCATCCAGCCGGACGCCAACAAGCTCTGGGAGACCCTCAAGGCCGACCAGACCATCGACGGCCAGAACGCCACCGGCCAGCAGCCGGACGGGGCCGGCAGCGGCACCAGCCCGGCTCCGCAGCAGCCCTCGCCCACCACCCCGCCCGCCCCGGTCGGGGACGCCTCCAACGCCGCGATCAAGGTGGCGGTCTACAACGGGACCGTCGTCAACGGCCTGGCCGGCAAGGGCACCGAGCAGCTGAAGGCCGCCAAGTTCACCGCCACCACGGGGGGCCAGGCGGCGAGCACCAAGTACAAGACCACCACGATCGAGTACGGCTCCGGGCAGAAGGCGAACGCCGAGAAGATCGCCGCGCTGTTCCCCGGCGCCGAGCTCTCCTCCGGCAGCTCGCGGGGCATCTCGGTGATCGTCGGCCAGGACTTCGCGTCGGCCGTCGGCCTCGGCGTCCCCTCCGCCGCGGCCGGCGGCGCCCCGGGCGCCTCGACCCCGCCGCAGCCGCTGCCCACCACCGTCACCAACGACGCCCGCTCGGCGGACGACGACATCTGCGCCAACACCACCTACGGCAGCGGCGGCTGACCGCAGCCACCGGACAGCGGGGACGACCCCCGGGCCGGCGCCCTCCGGGGCGCGTGGGCCCGGGGGTCGTGCCATGGTGGCCGTAGGCCTGTCCGAGGTCCCGAAAGGCGGACCCCATGCCCGAGATCGCCCTGCAGCTCGACATCGCCGCGCCCCGGACCGTCGTCCTCGCCGCACTCACCACGCACGACGGGCTGACCGCCTGGTGGACCACCGCCGTGGACCGGGAGGACGACATCCTGCTGTTCGACTTCCCCGAGGTCCCCGAGCCGTTCCGGCTCCGCGTGGAACGGGCCGACCAAGACCGGGTGGTGTGGACGAACGCCGGAGCCTTCCCGCCGCACTGGGCCGGCACCTGGATCAGCTGGGACCTCGCCGAGCAGCCCGAGCAGCCTCAGCACCCCGGACACCCCGGACACCCCGGACAGCCCGAGCAGCCCGGAGCGCCCGACCGCACCCGGCTGCTGTTCCGGCACGGCGGCTGGCAGCCGGGCAGCGAGGAAGGCGTCCCGGCGGTGGCCGGCACCTGGGCCGAACTGCTGGTCCGGCTCAAGGACTACGCGCAGAGCGGCAAGGTGCAGCCGTACTTCGTCACGGCCCGGCGCCACGACGCTCCGTAACCTGCCGCAGGTCGCCCGCCGGGGCGCCGTCCGGTGGCGGGATCGCGGCGCCGGGCCGATGGTGGCGGTGGGGCGCCGTCGCACCGGCCCCGTTCCCGCGACCACCGCCCCCCTGTCTCCCCGCCCCCCTGTCTCCCCGCCCCCCTGTTTCCCCGCCCCCCTGTCTCCACAGCCGTCGGCCACCACCGCCTCCGGGAGGCCCCGCAATGCCCGTAGTCACCGATCCGTACCAGCCCGGCACCCCGTGCTGGGTCGACCTGATGGCGAGCGACCAGCAGGCCGCGCTCGACTTCTACCGCGACCTGTTCGGCTGGCAGGGCGAGGTCGGCCCGGCCGACTTCGGCGGCTACTCCGTGTGCATGCTCAACGACCGGCCGGTCGCCGGGATCATGGCGGCGGTCGCGCCGTCGGGCAGCAACGTGGCACCGTCCGTCGCCTGGACCACCTACCTCGCCTCGGACGACGCCGACGAGAGCAACCGGGCGATCGCCGCAGCCGGCGGCACGATCCTGTACGAGCCGATGGACGTCGGCACGATCGGCCGGATGATGGTCGCCGCCGACCCGACCGGCGCGGTGTTCGGCGTCTGGCAGGCCATGGACTTCATCGGCGCGGGCGTGGTCAACGAACCGGGCGCGCTGGTCTGGAACGAGCTCAACACCGCCGACACCGACGCGGCCGGCCGCTTCTACCGGCCGGCGCTCGGGCTGCGCGCGGCGACCATCCAGGGCATGGACGGCTACTTGTCGTTCAACGTCGCCGACCGCACGGTGGGCGGCATGCAGCCGATCCCCGGCTACCTGGCGCCGGGCACCCCCTCGCACTGGATGACCTACTTCTCGGTGGACGACACCGACTCCACGGTGGACGCCCTGGTCAAGGCGGGCGGCTCGGTGATCCAGCCGCCGTTCGACATGCAGTCCGGCCGGATGTCCGTGGTCCGGGACCCGCAGGGCGCGGTCTTCGCGGTCGTCCAGGCGCCCGACGCGCAGCTGCCCGACTCCCCGTAGTCGTCCGCGTGCCCCCCGTAGCCGCCCGCGGCACGGCCGGGCCGGCGGAAGCCGCCCTTCCCGCGACGCGCCGCCGGGAAATGGGCGGCTTCCCCCCGTTCCCGGGTAAGACTGCACCCATGCTGGGGCTACCGGACGACATCCGCGCTTTCCTCTTCGACCTCGACGGGGTGCTCACCCAGACCGCGAAGGTGCACGCCGCGGCCTGGAAGGACACCTTCGACGCCTTCCTGCGCGCCGAAGCCGCCCGCACCGGCGGGCCGTTCGTCCCCTTCGACGCCGTCATCGACTACGACACCTACGTGGACGGCCGCCCACGCCTCGACGGCACCCGGGCGTTCCTGCACAGCCGAGACATCGACCTGCCCGAGGGCACCCCCGACGACCCGCCCAACTCCCGTACCGTCCAAGGGATCAGCCGGGCCAAGAACGACACCGTGCTGCGCATGATCCGCGAGCAGGGCGTCCAGCCGTACGAGGGCTCGGTCGCCTACGTGCACCGGCTGCGCGCGGCCGGGCTGCCCAGCGCGGTGGTCTCCTCCAGCGCCAACTGCCGTGACGTGCTGCGGGCGGCGGGCATCGAGGAACTGTTCGACGTGATCGTGGACGGCACCGTCGCCAAGGCCGAGGGCCTGCCCGGCAAGCCCGCTCCCGACACCTACCTGTACGCCGCCCGCGCGCTCGGCGTCGAGCCCGCGCGCGCCGCCGTCTTCGAGGACGCGCTCGCCGGGGTCGCCTCCGGCCGGGCCGGCGGCTTCGGCGCGGTGGTCGGCGTGAACCGCACCGGACAGGCCGCCGAACTGCGCCGCGACGGCGCCACCGTGGTCGTCGACGACCTCTCCGAACTCCTGCAGGAGCCCGTATGAGCGAGCGCAGCGAGGTGGGTGCATGAGCGAGCGTAGTGAGCGAGTCATCGAGGGGTGCGTCTGGGCGGATGCCCCTGCCGAGCGCAGCGAGGTGGGTGCATGAGTCCCTCGGACAACTTCGCGATCGACCCCTGGCAGATCACCGAACTGGGCCTGGACCTGGCCGCGCTGGCCCGCTCCGAGTCCGTCTTCGCGCTCTCCAACGGGCACATCGGCCTGCGGGCCAACCTGGACGAGGGTGAGCCGCACGGCCTGCCCGGCACCTACCTCAACGGCGTCTTCGAGCTGCGCCCGCTGCCGTACGGCGAGGGCGGCTACGGCTACCCGGAGTCCAGCCAGAGCGTCATCAACGTGACCAACGGCAAGATCATCCGGCTGCTGGTGGACGACGAGCCCTTCGACCTGCGCTACGGCGAACTCATCAGCCACAAGCGCTGGTTGGACTTCCGCGAGGGGCTGCTGCACCGCGAGGCCGAGTGGGTCTCCCCGGCCGGCCGGACCATCCGGGTGCGCTCCTCCCGGCTGGTCTCGCTCACCCAGCGCGCCGTCGCCGCCGTCGAGTACAGCGTCGAGGCGGTGGACGGCCCGGTGCGGATCGTCCTGCAGTCCGAGCTGGTCGCCAACGAGCAGCTGCCCGGAGGCCCCGAGGGCGACCCGCGCGCCGCGGCCGTCCTGGAGGCGCCGCTGCAGTCCGAGGCGCACCACGCCACTGCCACCAAGGGCGTCCTGGTCCACCGCACCCGCTACAGCGGCATCCGGGTCGCGGCCGGGATGGACCACGTCATCGAAGGCCCGGAGAAGCTCGACACCGTCGCCGAGGCCGACCCCGACCAGTGCCGGATCAGCGTCACCTCCGTGCTGGAGCCGGGACAGCGGCTGCGGCTGGCCAAGTTCATGGCCTACGGCTGGTCCGGCACCCGCTCGCTGCCCGCCGTCCGGGACCAGGTGGAGGCCGCGCTGACCGCCGCCCGGTACACCGGCTGGGACGGACTGGTCGCGGAACAGGCCGAGTTCCTGCGGGAGTTCTGGGAGACCAGCGACATCGAGATCGAGGGCGACGTCGAACTCCAGCAGGCCGTCCGGTTCGCGATCTTCCACGTCCTGCAGGCCGGCGCCCGCAGCGAGGAGCGGGCCATCCCCGCCAAGGGGCTGACCGGCCCCGGCTACGACGGGCACAGCTTCTGGGACACCGAGACCTTCGTCCTGCCGGTGCTCACCTACTGCCTGCCTGCCGCCGTCAACCAGGCCCTGCGCTGGCGGCACACCACGCTCCCGCTGGCCCGCGAACGGGCCGCCCAACTCGGCCTGTCCGGCGCGGTGTTCCCGTGGCGGACGATCCGCGGCGAGGAGTGCTCCGGGTACTGGCCGGCCGGCACCGCCGCCTTCCACATCGGCGCCGACATCGCCGCCGCCGTCGCCCGCTACGTCCGGGCCACCGCGGACGAGGAGTTCGAGCGCGAGTACGGGCTCGAACTCCTCGTCGAGACCGCCCGGATGTGGCGCTCGCTCGGCCACCACGACGTCGCCGGCAGGTTCCGGATCGAGGGCGTCACCGGCCCCGACGAGTACAGCGCCGTCGCCGACAACAACGTGTTCACCAACCTGATGGCGCAGGCGAACCTGCGCGCCGCGGCCGAGGCCGCCGTCCGCCACCCGCGCGAGGCCGCCGCCCTCGGCGTCGACACCGAGGAGACCGCCGCCTGGCGGGACGCGGCCGCCGCGATGTACATCCCGTACGACGAGGACCTCGGCGTCCACCCGCAGGCCGACGACTTCACCCACCACCAGGTGTGGGACTTCGAGAACACCCCGCCCGAGAAGTACCCGCTGCTGCTGCACTTCCCGTACTTCGACCTGTACCGCAAGCAGGTGGTCAAGCAGGCCGACCTGGTGCTCGCCATGCAGGTCCGCGGCGACGCCTTCACCGACGAGCAGAAGGCCCGCAACTTCGCCTACTACGAGCGCCTCACCGTCCGCGACTCCTCGCTCTCCGCCTGCACCCAGGCCGTCATCGCCGCCGAGGTCGGCCAGCTCGACCTCGCGTACGACTACACCGCCGAAGCCGCCCTGATGGACCTCCACGACCTCGGCGGCAACACCCGCGACGGCCTGCACATGGCCTCGCTCGCCGGGGCCTGCATCGCCCTGGTGGCCGGCTTCGGCGGGCTGCGCGACCACGACGAGACGCTGTTCTTCCGCCCCCGGCTGCCGTCCGGGCTGATGCGGCTGAGCTTCTCCCTGCTGGTGCGCGGACACCTGCTCGGCGTCCGGATCAGCCACGAGCACACGACGTACACGCTGCGCCGCGGCGAGGTCCTCCACCTGCGGCACGACGGCGAGACGGTCCAGGTCAAGGCGGGCCGACCGGTCACCCTGCCCACCACCGCCCCGCCCGCCCAGGAGCGCGTCGCCCAGCCTCCCGGCCGCGAGCCCGCCCGCCGCCAACCCCAGGCGGGCCTGGCCGCCGGCAAACTCGGCCAACCGGACCACCTCGCGGCCGAGTAGCGCCCGGCCCCCGACCTGCCCGACCCCCCCGACCTGCCCGACCCCCCCGACCTGTCCTGTCACCCGACCTGCCGTGTCACCCGTTCGGCGCACCCCGGCTGCGCGCACCCCCCGTCCGTCGGAGGGTGCAGGTGCCCATGACGATCGGCGCCCAGCGAAGGAGTCGCACCCGTGGCGAGCGTGGCCGAACAGATGGTGGAGGTGCTCCGGCAGGCCGGGGTGGAGCGGGTCTACGGCGTCGTCGGCGACAGCCTCAACCCCGTCGTGGACGCGATCCGCCGGTCCGAGGGCATCGGCTGGGTGCACGTGCGCAACGAGGAGGCCGGCGCCTTCGCGGCCGCCGCCGAGGCCGAACTCACCGGCCGGCTCGCCGTCTGCGCCGGCTCCTGCGGCCCCGGCAACACCCACCTCGTCCAGGGCCTCTACGACGCCCAGCGCAGTGGCCTGCCCGTCCTCGCCCTCGCCTCGCACATCCCGTCCGGCCAGATCGGCACCGGCTTCTTCCAGGAGACCCACCCCGAGCGGGTGTTCACCGACTGCAGCAACTGGTGCGAGATGCTCTCCACCCCCGCCCAGCTGCCCCGGCTGCTGCGGATCGCCATCCAGCACGCGCTCGGCTCGCACGGCGTCTCGGTGCTGGCCTTCCCCGGCGACGTCGCCGCGCTGCCCGCCGCCGGACCCACCGGCACCAGCCACTTCCTCACCGAGCAGGCCGTCGCCGCGCCGCCGTGGTCCCAGGTGCAGGAGCTGGCCCGGCTGCTCAACGCGGCCCGTAAGGTCGTGCTGTTCTGCGGCGCGGGGGTGCGCGGCGCGCACGCCGAGGTGATGGAGGCGGCGCAGGCCCTGAACGCGCCGATCGGCCACTCCCTGCGCGGCAAGGAATGGATCCAGTACGACAACCCGTACGACGTCGGCATGAGCGGCCTGCTCGGCTACGGGGCCTGCCACGAGGCGCTGCACTCCGCCGACCTGGTGCTGCTGCTCGGCACCGACTTCCCGTACGACTCCTTCCTGCCGCAGGTCCACACCGTTCAGGTCGACCACGACGCGACCCGCCTCGGCCGCCGCACCGCGCTCGACCTGGCCGTCCACGGCGACGTCGCCGCCACCCTGCGGGCCGTCCTGCCGCTGCTGGACGCCGAACCCGACCGCGCCTTCCTCGACGGCATGCTGCGCAAGCACTGCCGCGCGCTGGAGGACGTGGTCGGCGCCTACACCCGCGACATCGAGAAGCACCTGCCGATCCACCCCGAGTACGTCGCCGCCGTCCTCGACGACGTCGCCGCCCAGGACGCGGTGTTCACCGTCGACACCGGCATGAACAACGTCTGGGCCGCCCGCTACCTGCAGCCCAACGGCCACCGCCGGGTGATCGGCTCCTTCCTCCACGGCTCGATGGCCAACGCCCTCCCGCACGCCATCGGCGCCCAGCTCGCCAACCCCGGCCGCCAGGTGATCGCGATGTCCGGCGACGGCGGCCTCGGCATGCTCCTCGGCGAACTGCTCACGGTGGCGAAGCACCGGCTGCCGGTGAAGACGGTGGTGTTCAACAACGGCGCGCTCGGCATGATCAAGCTGGAGATGCTGGTCTCCGGCTACCCGGAGTACGAGATCGACAACGGGGACGTGGACTACGCGGGGATCGCCCGGGCGATGGGGATCCCGGCCAAGCGGGTGGCCGAACCGGCCCGGGTGCGGGAGGTGCTGGCCGAGGCGCTCGAACGGCCCGGGCCGGCCCTGGTGGACGTGGTCACCGATCCCAACGCGCTGTCCATCCCGCCGCACATCACCGCCGCCCAGCTGAAGGGCTTCGCGCTGGCGGCCGGCCGGACGGTGCTCTCCGGCGGCGTCGGACGCATGATCGACCTGGCCCGGAGCAACCTGCGGAACATCCCCCGGCCCTGAGCGACGGGGGAGCGCCTCCGGGGATTGCCTCTGAGGCAAATTTCTTGCCCGTGCGGCACGCCAGGTGTCCACTGGGCACATGACCACCAGCTCCACCGGCACCCCCGCCACCGGCGACCAGCTCGACGACCAGGAGGTCGCCGGCCTCGCCGCCCGCCTCCGCGAGCACCGGCTCAGCAGCCGCCTCACCCTGGAGGTGGCCGCCGCGCGGATCGGACTGTCCCCAGCGTATCTCTCCCGGCTGGAGACCGGCCGGCGCCAGCCCTCGCTGCCCGTCCTGCTCGGCCTCGCCCGCGCCTACGGCACCTCGGTGTCCGGCCTGCTCGGCGAGACCATGGCCGAACCGGACCCGGTGGTCCGCGGCGGCGCCATCGAACCCGGCCGGGCCGGCGGCTGGGGCTACCGCCGGGCCGGCGCCCCCGGCCGCGCCATGCAGGCCCTGCGGGTGCACGTCCCGCCGGGTGTCCAGGACGCGGTGGTCCGGGTCCACCCCGGCGAGGAATGGCTGTACGTCCTGCAGGGCGCACTCCGGCTCACCCTCGGCGACCGGGTCCACCACCTCGCCGTGGGCGACTCCGCCCACTTCGACTCGCTCACCCCGCACTGCATCGCCGCCGAGTCGGACCACGGCGTCGAACTGCTCTTCGTCCACACCCTGCTGCAGAGTCCCGGCGGCGAACTCTGCCTCGGCGGCGGCCCCGCCGCGACCCACTGACCTGCCGTCAGAACACCTCGGAGGAGATCCCCATGGCCGATCCCGCCACTGCCACCCCGGCCCCTGCCACCCCGGCCGCTGCCGCTGACACTCCCGCCGGCCCGAAGACCATGGACGCCGGCAAGTGGGCCAACAAGCGGGTCTACCTCCGGCTGGTCATCTACACCGCCGGCATCCACGTCTTCGCCGGCTTCATCATGCTCCTGTTCGAACTCGGCAGCCGCAACAAGTAGCCGCCCCCGCCGCCCGCCCGCCCCCACCCTGAGGGAGGCGGGCGGAACCCTTCGCCCGCTCCTCCTCACGCGCCGCGCAGCAGTTCGCAGAGGGCCTGCAGTGCGGCCGGGAAGGCGTGGTCGGGCGGGGTGCCGTAGCCGATGACGAGGGAAGGCGGGGTGTCGGTGGGGGTCGGGGTGGCGCGGTGCCAGGTGAGGCCGTTCAGGGAGAGGCCGACGGCTTGGGCACGGGCGAGGAGTTCGGCTTCGGGGGTGGAGCCGGGCGGGAGTTGGAGGACGGCGTGCAGGCCGGCCGCGATGCCGGTGACCCGGACGTGCGGGGCGTGTTCGGCGAGTGCGGCGACCAACGTGTCGCGGCGGCGCCGGTAGTGGAGGCGGCAGCGCCGTACGTGGCGGTCGTACGTGCCGGAGGTGATCAGCTCCGCCAGGGTCAGCTGGTCGAGCACCGGGGACATCGTGTCGGCGAGCACCTTGAGCCGGGCGACCGGTTCGACGAGGGCGTCCGGCAGGGCGAGCCAGGCCAGCCGCAGGCCCGGCGCGAGGCTCTTGGCGGCCGTTCCGGCGTACACGACGCGTTCCGGGTCGAGTGCCTGCATGGCACCGAGCGGTTGCCGGTCGTAGCGGAACTCGCCGTCGTAGTCGTCCTCGATGACGTACCGGTCCTGTTCGCGCGCCCACCGCACCGCCTCGGCCCGCCGTTCGGCGGAGAGCGGGGCGCCGGTGGGGTACTGGTGGGCCGGGGTGAGCAGGGCGGCGCCGGGGCGGGTGTCGAGCCGGTCGGTCCGGGCGCCCTCCTCGTCCAGTGGCAGCGGGACGGTGGTGAGTCCGGCGGCCCGGGCGATGGCGTGCTGGGGCGGCAGCCCGTACTCCTCGACGGCGAGCGCCTGGGCGCCGCGCTGCCGCAGGGCGGTGCAGAGCAGGCCGAGGCCCTGGGTGACGCCGGAGCAGATGAGCAGGTGGTCGGGGTCGGTACGGACGCCGCGGACCCGGGCCAGGTAGTGGGTGAGGGCCTGCCGCAGTTCGATCCGGCCGAGAGGGCTGCCGTAGTCGAGGGCTTCGTGCGGTGCGGTGGCGAGGGCGCGGCGGGCGGCGGCGAGCCAGGCGGTGCGGGGGAAGAGCGAGAGGTCGGGCCGCCCGGACATCAGGTCGTGCCGGACGGGCCGCCGCCGGGGCTCGGTCCGGGCGGCGGCCCGCCGGCCCGCGGCGGGCGGGTCCGGCACGGTCCGTCCGGCGACGGTGGTGCCGGAGCCCTGCCGGGAGTTCAGCCAGCCTTCCGCGGTGAGCTGGCCGTACGCCTCGACGACGGTGTTGCGGGCGATCCCGAGGTCTTCGCCGAGGGCCCGGGAGGAGGGCAGTCTGGTGCCGGGTCCGAGTCTCCCGTCCTGGACGGCCTCGCGCAGGGCGTCCTCGAGGGCGGCCCGCAGCCCGGCTCCGGCGGCGCGCCGCTCGGTGAGGTCCAGGTGCAGGTCGCCGCCGAAGGAGGTCCAGGAGCCGGTCACGCTCCCATTCTCGCGCGGGGGAGCTGCCAGCCGGGTTCACCAGGTGGTGCCGGCGGGCTCTTCGATGGTGGTGTTGATGCGGTTGAAGAAGTTGGTCAGCGCGATCATCAGGATGATCGCGGAGAGCTGCTCCTCGGTGAAGTGGTCGGCGGCGGCGTCCCAGATCGCGTCCGGGACGGCCTTGCCGGAGCGGTCGGCGATGCGGGTGGCGGCTTCGGTGAGTTCGAGGGCGGCGCGTTCCTCGTCGGTGAAGAACGGTGCCTCGCGCCAGGCCGCGACGGCGTGCAGCCGCTCGTCGGTCTCGCCGTGCTTCTTCGCGCCGTTGACGCCCGAGAACACGCAGGCGCTGCAGCCGTTGATCTGGCTGGCGCGCAGGTGGACCAGTTCCAGGAGCTGCGGGGCGACGCCGCCCTGGTACGCGGCCTTGTAGATGGCCTGGATGCCCTTGGTCGCGTCCGGCAGGACCATGGCGGGGTTCTTCATGCGGGCGGTGGTCACGGTGATCTCCTCTTCGGTTAGCGTCCGTCACTGGACCGACGGATCCCGACGCGAGGATGTGACAGCGTGAGCGAGGAAATTTCTCCGGCCGAACTGGCCGTGCTGGCAGGGCGTTTCGAGGCGGAGCGCGCGCAACTGCGGGCGGTGGCCTACCGTATGCTCGGGTCGATCGCCGAAGCCGAGGACGCCGTCCAGGAGGCCTGGCTGAAGCTGAGCCGCAGCGACGTGGGCGAGGTGCGCAACCTCGGGGCCTGGCTCACCACGGTGGTCGGCCGGGTCTGCCTGGACCAGTTGCGCTCCCGCACGTCCCGCCGGGAGGACCCGCTGCCGGAGCAGGACGGGCAGGTGCGGTTGCCGGACCCGGTGGTGAGCGGGTTGGCGGCGTTGGACCCGGTGCACGAGATCCTGGTCGCCGACTCGGTCGGGATCGCGCTCATGGTGGTCCTGGAGACGCTGTCCCCGGCGGAGCGGGTGGCCTTCGTGCTGCACGACATGTTCGAGGTGCCCTTCGACGGGATCGCCGAGGTGCTCGGCCGTACCGCGGCCTCCACCCGGCAGCTGGCCAGTCGCGCCCGCCGTCGGGTGCAGGGCGCCACCCCGGCCGCGGACGCCGACAACGCCCGTAAGCGGGAGGTGGTGGAGGCCTTCCTGACGGCCTCCCGGGGCGGTGACTTCGATGCCCTGCTGACCGTGCTGGACCCGGACGTGGTGGCCCGTTCCGACGGCGGCACGCTGGTGCCGAGCGTGCTGCGCCGGGGTGCGGCGGACGTCGCGTCGCAGGCGATCGCCTTCGCCCGCTTCGCCGCCGACGGCGCTCTGGTCCTGGTCAACGGTTCGCCCGGGGTGGTGTCCTTCGCCGAGGGCCGTCCGCTGTCGGTGATGTCGTTCACCATCCACGACGGGCGCATCACCGAGATGAACATCCTCACCGACCCGACCCGCCTGGCCGCCCTGGGCCTCGTGGTCTGAGGCCCGGCCGGTGCTCGGGGCCCGTCCGGCACCCCGCCGGCCGGGCCCGGAGGGCCGCCCACCGCGGCGCGTCCCGCCCGGTCCGGCCGTTCCCCGTGGGTCGTCAGACGGACAGGTAGACCGCGCTGCCGACGCCGGCCAGGAAGCAGTAGACCGCGAACGGCGTCAGGCTGCGGGTCTCGAAGTACTTGGTGAGGAACCGCACCGAGACGTACCCGGCGACGAAGGCCGCGACGCTGCCCGCGGCGACCGGGCCGAGCACGGCGGAGTTCTCCGGCTTGAACAGCTCGGGGACCTTCAGCACCGAGGCGGCCAGGATGACCGGGGTGGCGAGCAGGAAGGAGAAACGGGCGGCGTCCTCGTGGTGCAGTCCGCGCAGGATGCCGGCGCTCATGGTGACGCCGGAGCGGCTGATGCCGGGGAACAGCGCGAGGATCTGCGCGGCGCCGATCCAGGCGCCCTGCCCGTAGCCCAGCCTGGTCAGCCGCTGGTCGGAGGCGACCGCCGGGTCCAGGCCCGGCTCGTCGACGGGGGCGGCGTGCCCGGTGGCCCGGCGGCGGCCGGTGCCGCCGCGCTTGAGCCGTTCGGCGCCGAGCAGCACGAGCCCGTTGAGGGCGAGGAAGACGGCGGCCGGGACGGGCTTGCCGAGCGCGTTGCGCAGGGCCTTCTCCAGCACGAGGCCGGCCACGCCGACCGGGATGGTGGAGAGGATGAGCAGCCAGGCGAGCTTCTCGTTGCGGCTCTCCACCCGGCGGTGGCGGATCGAGCTGAGGAGCCCGCCGACGATGCGGACCCAGTCGTTCCAGAAGTACACGACCAGGGCGAGCGCGGTGGCCAGGTGCAGGGCGACCAGGGCGGCGAGGTAGGACGAGCCCTCGGCGGTCATGTCGAGGTCGTGCTGGATCTTCCCGCCGATCAGGGCGGGCAGCAGGATGCTGTGGCCGAGGCTGGAGACCGGGAACAGTTCCGTCACACCCTGCAGCAGGCCGACGCCTATCGCTTCCGGGTAGGTCAGGGTGGACATCGCGCACCTTCGCTCGGGGGGTCGGCGGCCGGCCTGATCCGGTGGCCCTCGCGAAGCTACTACGGGCATGTAGACGCCCGGCAGTCCCGCCGCCAGAAGTTCACCGACCGTACGTCCGGGCGACATCGGCGCCGAGATGGTGGATCAACGCCCCTGCTACGACGGCCAGTACGGTGGGGGACGGGACGGCCCGGTGCGCCGCGTCGCCGAGCAGGACGACGGCGCTCACCGCGAGCGGCGTGCCCACCAGCGGCAGGGCGACGGTCAGGACGGCGGGCAGGCGGTGCATCGTGGCTCCTCGGGGTGCGGCTTCGGGCTCGGCGCACGCCACGATGCCGCCTCCCGCAACGTCAGGTTCAAGTCCCTGACGCCGTAGCCGCCGACGGCGGGCCTCAGGAGACCGCCACCCGCTGCCAGCCCGACCCGTCCGCCGCCACCGGGGCGGCCGCGAAGTCGTACCGCAGTCGGTCCGGCCCGAGCGCGAGCAGCGAGATCGACGAGGAGCCCCAGATCCGCCCGTCGCCGAAGTCCCGCCGCTGGATCAGCGCCGCGTCCTCGTCCCGCGCCAGCCCGTCGCCGGAGACGATCGGCAGCCACCCGCCCCAGGCCCGCGCGGCGGGCCCGTCGCCGGTCGGTTCGGGCCGGGGCGCGGCGGTGAAGCGGGCCCGGAAGTGGGCGGCGCGGGCGGCCATCAGCGCGCTGATCCGCTCGGAGGCGGAGCGCTTGGCGGCCAGGCCCTCCAGCCCGTCGTTGAGCACCACGCTGAGGCCGGCGGGCAGTTCGCGCTCCGCCAGGCGGTTGCCGTCCCAGCCGGCGACGGTGGCGCCGTCCGGGCGGACCAGGACGAGGTGGAAGGGGTCGTACGGGGTGAGGTCGAGGTGGCCGATGCCGCCCTCCGTGACGGCGGTGAGCGGCAGTCGGCCCCGGGTCCGCCGGGAGTCGGCGGGGGCGAGCGGGCCGAAGCCGTTCAGCAGGCAGGCGGCGGTGCGCCGGGTGGGGTCGACGGCCAGCCAGGTGCCGCCGGCCGCGAGGTCCAGTCCGCCGAGCAGTTCGGGCCGGTCCGGCCAGTGGTGGTCCGGCGGCAGCCAGGCGCGCCCCAGGTACTCGTCCCGGACGGACAGCAGCAGCACCGGCACCGCCGCACCCGGCTCGATGCTGACGAACGCCGTGCACACGACCCTGTCCCCTGACCTCGTCCTCCCAGCGATCCTCGCACGCCTGTTCGTGCACCGGAAGTGGCCCAAGGAACCCGGCACCCAATGCACCAGTGCAACGGGCCACCGACTGCCTAGGCTGGCAGCCATGACGACGACGAATGAGACCGTGACGGCGGACGGGACCCACGCCCACGTGCCCGGCCCGGACCAGCGCCTCTCGATGCCGGAGCACGCCCCCGCCTACTACCAGGCGATGGTGGCCGTGGACCGGGCCTCCCGGACGGGCCTCGACCCGGTGATCGTCGAGCTGGTCAAGCTGCTCGCCTCGATGATCAACGGCTGCGCCTTCTGCATCGACATGCACTCCACCGACGCCGTCAAGCAGGGCGAGCGGGAGCACCGTCTGCTCTCCCTCCCGGCCTGGCGCGAGACCCCCTGGTTCACCGCCCGCGAGCGCGCCGCCCTGGCCCTCACCGAGTCGGTCACCCTGCTGACCCAGGGCCACGTGCCGGACGCCGTGTGGGCGGAGGCCGCCGGGCAGTTCGAGGAGGCGGAGCTGGCCCAGCTGGTCGCGCTGATCGCCACCATCAACGCCTGGAACCGGATCGCCGTCAGCACCCGCATGAGCCCGGCCGCGAAGTGAGGAGCGGGGACATGACGACGCTGACCGCCCAGCAGGAGAAGGCCCGGCTGCTCCGGGAGCTGCACCGCCCGGGCGAGCCCCTGGTGCTGGCGAACGTGTGGGACGCGGCGAGCGCCCGCCTGGTGGCCGTCGCCGGGGCCCGCGCGGTGGCGACGGCCAGCGCGAGCGTCTGCTGGTCGCTCGGCAGTCCGGACGGCGGCGGCGCCGACCGCGAGCAGGTGCTGGCCAGGACCGCCCAGGTGGTCCGGTCGGTCGACCTGCCGGTCACCGCGGACCTCGAGAGCGGCTACGCGGACACCGCCGCCGGGGTCGGCGAGAGCGTCACCGCGCTGCTCGACACCGGCGCGGTCGGGGTGAACCTGGAGGACGGGGGACGCCCCCTGGAGGAGGCCGCCGAGCGGATCGCGGCGGCCCGGGCGGCGGCCGACGCGGCCGGCGTCCCGCTCTTCGTCAACGGGCGCACCGACGTGTTCCTACTGGGGATCGGCGCCCCGGAGAGCCGGCTGGACGAGGCGGTCCGCCGGCTGCGGGCGTACGTCGAGGCGGGCGCGGACGGCGTGTTCGTCCCCGGCGTGGCCGACCCGGAGACCATCGCCGCCCTGGTCGCGGCCGTCCCGGCGCCGCTGAACGTGCTGGCCGGCCCGGGCTCGCCGTCGGTCGCCGAGCTGGCGAAGCTCGGCGTGGCCCGGATCAGCCTCGGCCCGGGTCTGGCCAGGGCGGCGTACGCGGCGGTCCGCCGGGCCGCCGAGGAGGTGTACGCGAGTGGCACGTACACCGCCCTCGACGGCGGGCTGACCTACCCGGAGCTCAACGGGCTCTTCGCCGGCTGAGCACCTCGAACCGGGCGGCCGGCCGTTCGGGGGTCGGCCGGCCGCCCTCGGCTGACCGGGTGGTCAGCCGATCTGCCCGCTGAGCCCGGGGTGGCTCATCTGGTTGGTGCCGACGGCCTCCACCTCGTCGGCGGTGTGCCCGACCACCGGGAGCTTGCTCGCGGTCTTCAGGGCGAGGTCGGCGGGGGAGAGGCTCAGGCCGTCGGTCAGGCCGCCGGTGGCGTCCGGCGAGGAGGCGGTCTGGGTGGCGGCGGAGGCCGCCGGGGCGGCGATGGCGAGGCCCGCCATGGTGAGGGCGGCCAGAGTGGCGAGTTTCTTCATGCCCTGCCGAACGACCCGGCCGCCCTCAGGTCACCGGGCGGCGCCGACCGTCACCCACAGGGTGCGCACGCTGTTGCTGACGAACGACGCGATCGGCTCGTTCGTCCGGCCCTCCGCCAGGGCCAGCCCGGGGAAGCGCGTGAACAGGTGCCGCAGCGCCGTCTCGGCCTCCAGCCGGGCCAGCCCGGAGCCGAGGCAGAAGTGCGGGCCGTGGCCGAGCGACAGGTGCCGGGCGGGCCGGCGGGTGAGGTCGAAGCGGTCGGCGTCGGGGTGGTGCCCGGCGTCGCGCCCGGCCGCCGCGTACGAGGCCAGCAGTGCCTCGCCGCGCCGGATCACCACGTCGCCGACCTCGATGTCCTCGACCGCGTAGCGCAGCGGGAACTGCCCGACCGGCGAGTCGTAGCGCAGCGTCTCCTCGACCACCGCCGACCACGGCTGCGCGCCGTCCAGGACGAGCCGCAGCTGGTCCGGGTGGGCGAGCAGGGCGCGGACGGCGTTGGTGATCAGGTTGAGCGTGGTCTCGTGCCCGGCGACCAGCATCAGCAGCAGGGTGCCGACCAGTTCGGCCTCGCTGAGCCGCTGCTGGTCGAGGCTGTGGCCGGCTTCGCGGGCGGCGATCAGGTCGGTGGTCAGGTCGTCACCGGGCGCGGCCCGCTTGGCCGCCACCACCGAGGCCAGCAGCGCGTTCAGGTCCCGCTGCGCGGCGATGGCCGCGGCCGGGGTGGCCGAGCTGGAGACCAGGGTGTCGGACAGCGCGTGCAGCTCGTCCTGCTGCTCCAGCGCGAGGCCGAGCAGTTCGCCGATCACCTGCATCGGCAGCGGGTAGGCGAAGTGCGTGCGGAGGTCGAACTCGCCCTCCAGCTTCGCGACCTCGTCGAGCAGCGTGATGGCCCTGGCCTCGATGGCGGGCGCCAGGGCGGCTATCCGGCGCGGCGTGAAGGCCTGCGAGACCAGTCCGCGCAGCCGCCGGTGGTCGTCCCCGTCGGCGGTGACCATGCCGGGCACGACGATGAAGTTGGTCAGCGGCCAGCCCTCCGGGAGCCGCCCTTCCCGGAAGGTCGTCCACAGTCCGGCGTTCTTGCCGACGCGGGGGTCGGCCAGCAGCGACTGGAGGGTGTCGTGGTGGGTTATCGCCCAGACCACCACCCCGCCAGGGAGCTCCACCAGGACCGCGGGGCCGGCCGCGCGGAGTCGGGCGTTCTCCCCGTGCTGGTCGCTTCCGAAGGGGTCGAGTCTGATGGGCTCGGGGCGGGTTCCTGCGGAGTCGACGGCGGTGTCCATGCGGGCCTCTCGGGGGCTGGCGGGCGGGGCGGGGTGAAGGCGCTGTACAGCACCGGAAGGGCGGTCAGGGCCCGTGACCACGGGGACGGGCGCCAGGCCAGTTCGCCCGACGGGACAGCGAGTTGGAGGTCCGGCAGGCGGTGCAGCAGGGTCTCGACGGCGGTCTCGGTGATGATCCGGGCCGGGTGCTGGGCCGGGCAGACGTGCCGGCCCGCGCCCCACGCGAGGTGCGCCCGGTTGCCGCCGAGGGAGCCCTGGGCGGCGGCGGAGACGCCCTGGGCGGCCGGGTCGGCGTTGGCCGCGGCCAGGCCGAGGACCAGCATGTCGCCGGCGCTGATGTACTGGCCGCCGAGCACGGTGTCGCCGGTGGCCCAGCGGCCGGGGAAGTTCTGCGTCGGCGGGTCCCGCCAGAGCACCTCTTCCAGGGCGTCGGAGACGGTGAGCCGGCCGCCGGTGAGGGTGGCCCGGAAGCGCCGGTCGGTGAGCAGCAGCCGCAGCGTGTTCCCGGTCCAGTTGATCGAGGTCTCGTTGCCCGCGACCATCAGCACCACCAGGTGGTGCACCGCCTCCTCGTCGGTCAGCCCGGCCGGGTGGGCGAGCAGCCAGGAGGTGAGGTCGGCGCTGGGCGCGGCCCGGCGGCGCCGGACCAGGTCGACCAGGATCGCCTGGAACTCGGCGCCGGCGCGCTGCGATTCGGCACTGCTGTCCACGAAGTGGCTGATCAGTTCGACCAGTCGGGGGCCGGCCTCGGCCGGCAGGCCGATCAGCTGGGTGAAGACCAGCAGTGGCAGCCGCCGGGCGTACTGGGTGATCAGGTCGGCGGTGCCGTCCGGCCCCCAGCTGTCGATCAGGCTGTTGGCGGCGGCCTCGGTGGTCCCGCGCAGCTGGTGGTGGTCGATCTGGGCGAGGGTGTCCGAGACGGCGGAGCGCAGCCGCTGGTGCTCGGCGCCGTCCAGGTTGAGCAGGGTGGGCCGCCAGGAGGTCATCGTCAGCAGCCGGGAGTTCGCGGGCAGCCGGCCCTCGGCGGGCACCCGCCAGCGGCGCGAGTCCTTGGAGAACAGCGCCTCGTTGCGGGTGAGTTCGAGCAGTTCGGCGTAGCCGAGGACGAGCCAGGCCTCGACCCCGGGCTCCAGCTCGATCGGCGCGACCGGGCCGTGGCGTTCGCGCAGCCGGGCGTACAGGCCGTGCGGGTCCTCGGCGACGGCCGGTCCGTACAGCGGGGTCAGCGGCACGCCGACGGGCAGTCCGCTGCCGGGCGGGCGGCCGCCGCCGTGCGCGACGGGGCACCCGGAGGGCATGGGGGGTTCGGGGGCGCTCATCCCTGCAGCTCCAGGATCGAGCTGCGGTGCAGGTGGTCGACGAAGTCGATCAGCAGGTCGTAGGACTGCCGGCGGTCGCGCGCGTCGCAGAACAGGATCGGCACGTCCGGCAGCAGGTCCAGCGCCGTGCGCAGCTCCTCCTCCGGGTAGCTCGGCGTGTCCGGGAAGGTGTTGACCGCCACCGCGAACGGGATGCGCTGCTCCTCCAGCCGGCCGAGGACGTCGAAGCTCTCGTCCGGTCGGCGCAGGTCGACCATGGCGATGGCGCCGAGCGCGCCGCGCGACAGGTCGTCCCAGAGCGGCCAGAACCGCTGCTGTCCGGGCGTGCCGAACAGGTACAGCGCGAGCCGCGGGTTGAGCGTGATCCGGCCGAAGTCCAGCGCGACCGTGGTGGTCGTCTTGGTGTCGTGCCCGGTGAGGTCGTCGACGCCGCTGCTGGCGGCGGTCATGGTCTCCTCGGTGCGCAGTGGGGTGATCTCGCTCAGCGAGCCGACCAGGGTGGTCTTGCCGACCCCGAACGGGCCGGTGACCAGGATCTTGACCGCGCCCTGCACCGAGGACGGCAGGTACTGCGGCCCGTCGGCCGCACCGGCGGCCTCGGGGACGGCTTCAGCGGAGTTGGCGGAGGCCAACGAGCACCTCTTCCAGGAGGGTTGTGGGCAGGCGTTCGGCCTGCGGGACGGGCGGGAGCACCTGCACGGCGCCGAGGTCCCACAGGTCCCCGACCAGCACCTTGACGACGCCGAAGGGCAGCCCCAGGTGGGCCGCCACCTCGGCGATGGACAGCAGGCTGTGGCAGAGTCCGAGGATGCGCCGGTGCTCCCGGTTCAGGAGCGCGTGCTCGGGCAGTTGCGGCGGTTCGGGCCGCCCTAATGGTCCGGGCAGGGCGCTGACCAGGCTCTCCACGGCCAGCTCGGCCCGGGTGGAGCGGCTGCGCCCGCCGGTGATGACGTACGGCCGGACCGGCCCGCTCACCGGTGGCCCCCCGCCGCGTGGTCGACCCGCGGCGGGCTGGTGAGGTGGGTTCCGATCCGCTCGACCAGGACCTGCATCTGGTACGCGACGAGGCCGGCGTCCACCGCCTCGCTGGTCACCACGGCCAGGTGCGCCCCGGCCCCGGCGGCGACGATGAAGAGGTAGCCGCCGCCGTACTCGATGATGATCTGGCGGGTGGCGCTGCCCGGCCCGCCGAAGCCCGTCGCGACGCCGCGGGCCAGCGACTGCAGTCCGGAGCAGGCCGCGGCGAGCCGTTCGGCGTCCTCGCGCGCGATGCCCGTGCTGCGGCCGATCTCCAGGCCGTCGTTGGAGACGACGACGGCGTGCTGGACCTGCGGGACGGCGATGATGTCGGCGAGCAGCCAGCCGAGATCAGGGGTGGTGGTCATGGAACTCTCCGGAGCGCTGGGGAAGTCGGGGGGAAGCAGGACGGGAAGGGTCGGAGGGGGCCTGGGCCCGGGCGGCCGATCGGCCGCTGGCGGTCCCGGCCTGGAACATCGCCATGAACGCCTGCGCGTCCCGGGCGGAGCGGTACGGCGGGGCGGGCGGCGGCGGGGGAGCGGCGTGCTGGGCGGGGCGGTCGGCGCGGTCGCGCCGGTGGCTCCGGCGGGGCAGCGGCGGCGGGGTGTCGCCGAGCTGGGGGGCCCGACCGGGCGGTGGGGTCTCCACCAGGGGGTGACCGACGGGAGAGGCCGGTCGGGGGTCGGGGTCGAACGTCCGGTCGTCCGGCCCGAGGCCGGGGACGGTGGGCGGCAGCGGCTCGGTGAGCAGCGCGTTCGGCAGCAGGACGACCACGCGCACACCGCCGTACGGTGAGGGCGCCGAGCTGAGGGTGACCCGGAAGCCGTACTGCTCGGCGAGCCGGCCGACCGCGGCCAGGCCCAACTGCGGCACCTCGCCCAGTCGGGAGACTTCCAGGGTGCTGCCGCCGGCGAGCGCGGCGGCGGCCTTGGCGACGGCCTGCTCGGGCATGCCGACGCCGCCGTCGTCGATCTCGATGACGGCGCCGTTGTGCACCGGCATCAGCGTGACGAACACCTGGGTGCTGGGCGGGGAGTAGCGGGTGGCGTTGTCCAGCAGTTCGGCGATCGCGTGGATCAGCGCCTCGGCCGCGGCGCCGACCACCGCGGTCTCGATCCGGCTGCGGACCACCACCCGCTGGAACGGCAGGATGCGGGACTGGGCGCCGCGGACGACGTCCTCCAGGGTGACCGGTTCCGGCCAGTGCCGCCCGGCCCGGGCGCCGCACAGCACGGCCAGGGTCTGGGCCAGCCGGGCCTGTTGGGCGGCCGCGTGGTCGGCCTTGAGCAGGCCCTCCAGCAGCGCCGGGTCGTCGTGGGTGCGCTCCATCTCGTCCAGCAGTGCCTGCTGGTCGTGGGCCATCACCAGGATCCGGCGGGCGACGCTGAGGAAGGCCCGCTGGGTGGAGGCGGTGTGCTCCTGCTCCTGCTGCACGGCGGCCAGTTCGGTGTTCCGGCGGCTGTGTTCGAGGAGGAACTCCTTGCCGGCGATGTGCAGCGAGAGCTGGAGGCTGTCGGCACGGCGGCGCTGGGTGACGGACACGGCGCGGTACCGCGCGGCGGCCACGAGGGCGAGGACGGCGAGTACGCCGGTTGCCGTTACGGACCACTGAGTCATCGTCACGCGGCGAATTCTAGGGTGATGATCCTACGAAGGTGTGAACGGATCTCGCCAAGTGACCGGATCTCGTCAAAATCGCGCCAATCCGCCCTCAACCCGGACTCGTTCGCCCTCGATCGCCGCACCTCACGAGACCTCGGGACGGCGCCGCCAGGCCGACCGCGGTGCGGCGGCGTCACGCCGGATGGCCGATTCACGTCCCGTGATGTGTGGGACCTGTGTGCAGGGCGTTACGGAAGGGGCGTCGTCCGATGCAGGAGCAGCAGCGCCACGTCGTCCGGCCGGGACCGCCGCTCGGTCACGTTCAGGGTGAGCAGGTCGGCCAGCCGCTCCAGCGAGGCCGCCGGACCGATCCGCCCCGGCCCGGTCTGCCGGGCCCACAGCTCCAGCCCGCCGAGCATCCGCTGCACCGACTCGTCGTAGTCCTCCTCGCGGTCCTCGACCAGCCCGTCGGTGTACGCCAGCAGCGTCTCGCCGACCGCCAGCCGCTCCACCGCCAGCGGGTACGGCCGCTCCGGGGCCACGCCCAGCGGCGGCCCGCCCGGCAGGTCCAGCTCGACGGCCCGGGCGCCGGCGGTGATCCGCACCGGCGCCGGGTGGCCGGCCCGGGCCGCCGTCAGCTCGCCGTCGGCCGGGTCCAGGGTCAGGTAGAGGCAGGTCGCGAACAGTTCGGTGTCCAGCTCGGCCAGCAGCCGGCTGGTGCGGGTCAGGGTGGCGGCCGGGTCGTGCCCGTCCGTCGCGTACGCCCGCAGGCCGCTGCGCAGCTGGCCCATCACGGCGGTCGCCTCGGCGTTGTGCCCCTGGACGTCGCCGATCACCAGCCCGACCCGGCCGTCCGGCAGCCGCAGCAGGTCGTACCAGTCGCCGCCGATCTGCATGCCCTCGGTGCTCGGCAGGTAGCGGGCGGCGCTGGCGATCCCGGACAGCCGGGGCAGGGTGCGCGGCAGCATCGCCCGCTGCAGCTCGGTGGCCCGGTGGTGGTGGGTGTCGTACAGCCGGGCCCGCTCCAGGGACTGCGCGAGGATGCCGGCGAAGGCCGAGTACAGGGTGCGGTCCTCGCGGCTGAACACCCGCTCGGCGGCGAAGGTGATCAGGCAGGAGCCGACCTGCTGCCCGGAGGCGACCAGCGGCAGCACCGCCCAGGCCGCCGGGGTGAGCGGGTCGTGCCGGGCGCGGGCGGCGGAGGGCTCGCTGAACAGCGGGGCGGAGCGGGCCGGCGAACGCTGCATCACGGCCTCGGACAGGTCCGCCAGCCGGGTGAGCTCGGTGCGCCGCGGGCCCCCGTACACGGTGTGCGAGACGGGCAGCAGCCGGCCCTCGTCCACCAGGTCGAGGACGATGCCGGCGGCGCCGAGGGCCGGCCGGGCGATGTCGGTGACCGCCGCGGTGACGTCCCGGACGGTCACCGCCCGCGACAGCGCCCGGGTGAGCGCCAGCAGCAGCGCCGTCCGGGCGGTGGCGGGCGAGCTCCCCTCGTCGGTCGGCGGCCGCTCCCGGTGACCGACGTCCGCGAGCAGCCCGGCGATCCGCACCGGCCGCCCGTGCACGTCCGGCATCACCTCGCCGGACTCCTCCACCCGCGCCACCTTGCCGCCCTGGCGCTGCACCCGGTAGCCGATCCGGTAGTGCCCGCCGGCGGCCAGCGCCTCGGCCAGCGCGGCCTGCACGTCCGGCAGGTCCTCGGGGTGGACCAGGCGGTCCAGCTCGGGGGCGGCGCCGTCCGGGGAGACCGGCCGCCCGGCCACCCGGAACGCCGCGGCGTCCCAGTAGCTCTCCCCGGTGACCAGATCGCGCTCGAACGCGCCGTGCCCGGCGGCCCGGACGGCGAGCGACAACAGCGGATGGGCCGGCCCGGCGGGGCGGCCGTCCGCCCCCTCCGGCACCGGGCCGTCGGATAACCGGACGCCCTGCGGTGAGCGGGCGCCGAGCGGCGAACGGGCGCCCTGCGGGAGCCGGGCGTCCGCGGCGTGGTCGAGCAGGTGGTCGATCCGGTGCGCGCAGGCCTCCGCGATCGTCTCCAGGACGTCCAGGTCACGGCGCGGGACGGTGCCCCGGTGGGCCAGCGCGAGCGCCAGGACACCGACCGGCCGCTCGTCCACCACCATCGGCAGGGTGATCACGGTGACCATCCCGGTGCCCATGCCGGCGTTCCGGTTCGGGTAGTCGATGCCGGTGTGCTCCGGGCTGAGCAGGTAGGGGCGGCGCAGCCGCAGGGCCATCGCCGCGGGTAGCTCACCGGCCGGATCGACCACGCCGTAGCGCTCGTGCGCCCGCTCCGGCAGCCCGTGCGAGACGGTCAGCCGGAGCATCCCGGCGGCATCCAGCAGGTAGAGCGCGGAACCCTCGCCGGTGATCCAACTCGGGCCCTCGGCCAGGACGGTGCCGAGCAGTTCGGCGGCGCTGGTGCAGCCGAGCAGCAGGCGCACACAGCGCATCGCACTGCGCGTGGTCGAACCGCTGAGCGGGGTCCGGCGCTGGTCGGGAGTCCGGCTGTCGTCCTCGGAGGGGGGCACTGATTCTTAATACCCCATTTCCCCGGACGGTGGAGGGTGACCGAGCCGCCGCACCGGCCCCCGCCCACCACGGCCTGCGCACCTGGTCGGGCCGCTACGCCGGCCAGGTGCGCAGGCCGGTGGTGAGGGCGGTGATGAGGCGGTCCTGGGTGGTGGTGAGGTCCTCGGCGAGTTGGAAGGCGCCGGCGGTGGTGAGGGAGGCGAAGCCGTGGGCGAGGGAGCGGACGGTGCGGGCGGCGTGGATCGCCTCGGAGCCGTCGAGGCCGTACTCCCGCAGGACGGCGATGATCACGCCGACGAGCCGGGCGGCCGCCCGGGCCAGGTCGTCGTCGGGCTGCGGGGCCTGGGGGAGGGCGTTGTAGCGGTGGGGGCGTTCGGTGGCGTACGCGTGGTAGGCGCGCAGGACGGTGGCGACGGCGTCGTCCCCGCTGCGGCCGACGGCGGCGTCCGCGAGGCGGTCGGCCAACTCCTCGGTGACCCGGACGGCGATCAGCTGCCGCAGTTCGGCGAGGCCGCCGCTGACGTGCTTGTACAGCGAGGGGGTGGCGACCCCGGCCCGGGCGGCGACGGCGGCCAGGGTGAGGGCGTCGGCGCCCTGTTCGTCGATGAGGGCGAGGGCGTGGTCGACGACCTGGTCGGGGGTCAGTCCTACGCGGGGCATGGTTTCGGCTTCTCCGTACGGAAGTCGGGCGACGGGTCGGGCCGGACGGCCGCTCGGTCGGGCGGCCGGGCCGGCGGTCAGGCGAGTTCGGCGAGGAAGGGCAGCAGGGCGTCCGTGGTGGCCTGCGGGTTGTCGGCCATCGGATAGTGCCCGGACCCCTCGATCATCGCCTTCCGCGCGCCGAGTGCCGCGACCTGCCGGTCGGCGACGAGTTCCGGCTTTGGGAAGTCGGGGTCCTTGCTGCCCATGACCACCAGCGCCGGGCACCGCACGGCGGCCGTCCAGCCGGCCGGCGACGAGTCCCCGGTGACGTATCCGCGGGTGGCGGTCTTGCGGCCCGGGGTGCGCAGGGCGGCGACCAGTCCGTCCACGTAGCCGTCGAAGTCGGCGGGCTTGGCGCCGGGGAAGGCCATCCGGCGCAGGTAGAAGCCCCAGAAGGCGGGCCAGTGGACGAGGGCCGCGCTCATCAGGCGGAGGGCGCCGCGCATCAGGGCGCCGGGCTGCGGGTTCTCGACGAAGGCGTCGATCAGGACGATCCCGGCGATCCGCTCCGGGGCGTCCCCGGCGGCCTTGACGACCGTCGCGCCGGTGTAGGAGTTCCCGGCGAGGACGGCGCGTTCGATGCCGAGGTGGTCGAGCAGGGCGAGGACGTCGCCGGCGATGGCGGCGGGGCCGTAGTCGTCCCAGGCGATGGAGGATTCGCCGAAGCCGCGCAGGTCCATGGTGACGACGCGGTGGCCGGCGGCGACGAGCAGCGGGCGCAGGTGCCGGTACGCGGCCCGGCTGTCGAGCATTCCGGGGAGCAGGACGACGGGGGTGCCGTCGCCCTGTCGGGTGTCGTCGAAGGCGATCCGCCCGCCGGGGACGGTCAGGTACTGGGTGTCCGGGCTGATGGGGGCGTTCATGGTGGGCCTCCTCGGTCCTTCGCTGCGACATCGGCGCTGCTGCCGATAGCCATAAAGCTAAGGCTAATAGCCTTAGCCGTCAAGCCCTCGGCCGAAGAGAGTCTCGAAGGAACTGTCGAAGAGGGCGTCGACGGGAGAGGGGAAGGCTGGCTCGCCTCAGATCCCCTCGGGCTTGAACGGGTCGTGCTCGCTGAGCAGCTTCTCCAGTCGGGCCTGGTCGACCCGGCTGACGATCTCGTTCGACTCGTGCCGGTCCCGGATCACCTTCGCCAGGGTGAAGGAGGAGGTGACCGTGTAGAGGAGGCCGATCCCGAGGAATGCCCGAGTCCACCCGCCGACCGGCAGGTAGGCGATCCCGACGGCGAGGGCGGTGCCCGACAGGGCGAAGGAGAGGATGGCCTGGATGTAGTACGCGGCCGTCGTGCGGTTCTGCATCGGTGCGCTCATGGCGCCAGGATGCGGCCGCCCGGCCGGGCCGCACATGAGTAGGAGTACTCAGATGGGGTGCTCGCATGAGGGGTCGTTCGTTGACGTCCGATCACTCGCTCCACTGCCGTCCCGGACGGATGGCTTGGAATCAGAGCGTCCTAGGATTAACGTTTGATAACGCAGCGCGGTCGTCAACGCCGTTCCCAGACGGCACCGTGCGCCGTCGCCTAATCCCGCCGACCGGCCTCCGGGCAGGTCAGGGAGCCGGGGAACCATGTTCCTTGGGGTGAATCGGCGGGGCCCCGGCCCGGCCGTAGGAGACCTTCCTGCTCCGAACCCGTCAGCTAACCCGGTAGGCGCGAAGGAAGGAAAGGAGCGCGCCTCCGTGGCGTCGACGCACACCCCGGCACACCCGGCCGGCCCCGCAGCCGGTACCCAGCTCCTCGACCACCCCGGCGTGGACGGGCCCGAGGCCCTCGGCCCGGAGGCCGAGGCCAACCGGCACCGGATGCCGCGTCAGACCCGCGGCGCCTCCCCGCTGCTCGGCGTCACCGCCGTCGCCGCCACCCTCGGTGCCACCGGCTTCGCCTCGGCCACCCCGGCCGTCGCGCCCGCCATCGAGGCCCCCGACGAGACCCCGGTCGCGCTCGCCGCCGACCCCGGCCTCGCGCTCGCCGCCCGCATCCAGCAGCAGGCCGACAGCCAGCGCACCGCCGCCGAGGAGGGTGCCCGCGTGCAGGCCGCGCAGGAGGCCGAGGCCAAGGCCGCCGCCAAGGAGGCGGAGGCCAAGGCCGCCGCGACGGAGGCGGAGGCCAAGCGCGCCGCCGCCCTCACCCTCCCGGTGAAGGACTACCGGCTCTCCGCCCACTACGGCCAGAGCGCCCGCTACTGGGCCAACCTGCACACCGGCCTGGACTTCGCCGCCGACACCGGCACCCCGGTGTACGCGCTCGGCCAGGGCACCATCACCTCGGCCGGCTGGTCCGGCTCGTACGGCTACCGGATCGTCGAGACCCTGCCCGACGGCACCGAGATCTGGTACTGCCACCTCTCCTCGATCATCAAGGGCTCCGGCGGCGTCGCCTCCGGCCAGCAGATCGGCAAGGTCGGCGCGACCGGCAACGTCACCGGCCCGCACCTGCACCTGGAGGTGCGCCCCGGCGGCGGCGCCCCGGTCGACCCGGAGCCCTGGCTCCAGCAGCACGGCCTCAACCCGTAACGGACACCCGAAAGCCCCCGGTCGCACGCTCGGTTCGAGCGGCCGGGGGCTTTTCGCGGCGTCTCACTCCTCCGCGGGCAACTGCGCCACGTACGCGTCGATCTCCTCCTGGCCGGGCTCCGGCGCCAGCTCGGGGAACTCCGCCACCAGCAGCCGCGGCAGCCCCGGCACCGTCCACTCCCCGAACAGGTCGAGCGCCGCGTCGACCGCCGCCTCCTCGAACTGCCCGAAGTCACCGGCCAGCTCGTCCGGCATCGGCCGCCCGAGCGCGGTCAGCTCGGCCAGGTTGCGGTAGCTGCGCCGCATCAGGCCCTGCTCCAGCAGCCGCCGCGCGCCGTCCGTGGCCATGCCGACCGACAGCACCCGGCCCGGTCCCCAGCCCCGCTCGTCCGGCTCGTCCAGCCAGCCGGCCGGCACCAGCGACTCGTACGCGGCCAGCCGCTCCTCCTCCGGGAGCTCGCCGAAGCCGGTCAGCCAGTCCCGCACCGCCGCCTCGTCCGCGACGTCCACCCCGTACGCGTGCAGCAGCAGCGCGTACAGCCGGGGCCAGGTCACCAGGTCGGCGCGGCGCAGCAGCCCGGCCGCGACCTCGCCCTGCCACTCGGCCTCCGCGTGCAGCCGCTCCTGGCGCTTGGCGTTGAGCCGCCGGACCGCCCGCTGGTGGTCGATCAGCAACCGGACCGCGTCGCCGTACGCGAGCGGGTCCTCCTCGGGGGTGGGTTGGACGTACAGGTGGAGCCGCTCGTACAGCAGGTGCTCCACCGCGTCGGAGGTCAGTTCGGGCCAGCCGTCGTGCATCCTGCCCTCGCCCAGCTCCAGCAGCGCCAGCACCGCGCGCAGCGGCGCCTCGGCCACCGGCGTGCGGCCCTGCTCGGCCGCCCAGGCGAGCAGGTCGGCGGCCCTGGTGCGCGGGGCGAGTCGCAGGTCTTCGTCGTTCATAGTCCGAACGGTAGCCTCCGGGGGCCGGTAGGGTCGGCCGCCATGGTCCCCGTACGACTCACCGGCCCCCGGCTGGCCATCCGCGAGTACCACCACACCGACGGCGACGTGGACGCGCTGCACGCCCTGTTCGGCGACCCGGAGGTCACCCGCCACCTGCCGTTCGAGCCGTACGACCGCGAGACCTGCGCCGACCAGATCGAGCTCTACCTGGAGGAGGCGATGGCCGACGAGCGGGACACCTACCGGCTCGCCGTCACCAGGCTCGCCGACGCCGAGGACCCGCAGGACGCGACCCCGATCGGACACGCCGCACTCACCCTCGGGAAGCACCGCGCCGCCGACCTAGGCTGCGTCCTCGGCCGCGATTTCCGGGGCCGAGGCCACGCGGGCGAGATCACCGGCCTGCTCTGCGACTTCGCCTTCCACACCCTGGACCTGCACCGGCTGACGGCCTCGGCCGACGTGGGCAACACGGCCTCCGCCAAGGTGCTCACCCGACTCGGGTTCCGGCTGGAGGGGCGGGCCCGGCACGACCGGCTCGAGAACGGCGTCCGCTCCGACTCGCACCTCTTCGCGCTGCTCGTCGACGAGTGGCCGGGCCCGACCGGCTGAACCCCCACGGCGCACCCGTGTGGCCAGGGAGACCGGCGGGCCGGCGGACCGGGGGCCGGGGGCCGGGGGCCGGGGGGTTAACCCCACCCCCGATCCGCCAGGCCTCCGGATGCCGCCGCGACCTGCGGTTCGGCCAGACTGGACGACGTCAGCGAGCACGAACGACCGTCAGTACGAGGGGCCGGGGGCCGGAACATGAGCAGCAGCCGAAGCACACGGGACCACGAGTGGGACGTCCTGGACGGTCACGGCGACGACCCGCGCCCCGCCCGGGCCCACCGGACCGGACAGCCGCCCGCCTTCTGGACGGCGCCGTTCTCCGCGCACTACTACCGCGAGGTCGGCTACGTGCTCAGCGGCCTGCCGGTGGCGATCGCCGGCTTCGCCGTCGCGATCACCCTGTTCTGCCTCGGCCTCGGCACCTTCGTCACCGCCCTCGGCCTGCCCGTGCTGGCCGGCCTGACCATCGCCGCCCGGGGCTTCGGCCGACTGGAGCGGGCCCGGGCGCGGGGCATGCTGGCCCTGGACGTTCCCGGCCCGAAGCCGGTGCGCCCGGTCCGCCCGGGCAACTGGGGCGCGATCACCGCGCGGCTGGCGGACGGGGCGGGCTGGAAGGCCGCGCTGTACCAGGTGGTGATGTTCCCCTGGGCGATCTTCAGCTTCACCATGACCCTGGTGTTCCTGCTGCTCGGCTGGGCGATGGCGCTCTACCCGGTCTACCACTGGGTCTTCCCGACCTACACCGGCTGGCGCGGGTACCAGCTGTTCGACTACACCGACGGCCACCACGTCCGGCACGTCTACTACGTCGAGGGGATGTGGCAGATCGCCGGGTTCTCGCTGGTCGGGGTGGTGCTGGTCTTCCTCACCGCGCAGCTCGTCCGCGGCCTGACCAACGTCAACCGGGCCGCCGCCCAGGGCCTGCTCGGCCGCTGACCAGGCGCTGACCGTCCGGCCCCGACTCGGTCCCGGCCCCGTTCGCACTCCGGATGCGGACGGGGCCGCCGCGTGTTCGGATGACCGCGTGGCCGCCCCAGGCATTCCCCCCGAACCCCCGGACGTCCTGGTCACCTCCCGCCCGCTGGACGAGTACTGCGCCCTGTTCGACCTCACCCGGGCCCAGCTCGCCGCCCTCCCCGGGCCGCTGCTGGACTGCCCCGGCGGCGCGGCCGGCCTGGCCGCCGAGGCGCGCGCGCTGGGCTGCCGGGTGATCGCCGCCGACCCGGCGTACGCCCTGCCGCTGCCGGTGGTCGCGGACCGCGCCCGGGCCGCCCGGGCGGCGATGGCCGTCGCGATGGCCGCCCGCCCGCACCTCTACCCCGCGCCCCGCCCGCACCGGCCCGAGCGCTACCTGCGCAGCTGGGACCGCGCCCGCCGGCTGTTCGCCGCCGACTCCGCCGCGCACCCGCAGCGGTACGTGGCCGCCGCGCTGCCCCGGCTGCCCTTCGCGGACGGCACCTTCGCCCTCACCCTGAGCGGCTACCTGCTCTTCGCCTACCCCGAACTCTTCGGCCCCGAGCACCAGTTGGCCGCCCTGACCGAGCTGGTCCGGGTCACCTCCTTGGGCGGCGAGGTCCGCGTCCAGCCCCTGCACGACGGCCGGGGCCGCCGCTGCGGGCACCTCGACCCCCTGCGGTACGCGCTCGGCGAGCGCCGGATAGCCAGCGAGGTCCGCCGCTTCCCCCGGGCCGAGGACGGACGCACCCGCCGCGTCCTGGTCCTGCGGGCCGCCGACCGCCGCCCCCGGGCGGAGGCCGGGCAGCCCGTGGCCGCCGGGCTGTAGGGGCCGCTAAGAGGCGGGCGAGGCGGGCGAGGCGGGCGACGTCGGCGCATCCGGTGCGGTCGGTGCATCCGGTGCGGCCGGTGCATCGGGTGCAGCCGAGCCGGACGGCTGGGATGGCTGGGTCGGCTGGGTCGGCTGGGGTGCCTGGGCCTGCTGGGCCGGCACGAAGGCCGTCACCTGCAGCCGGGAGAGGATCTTCTCCGCCAGCCAGCTGCGGTCCGACCCGTACGGGATGCCCCGCGGATCGACCAGCTGCGCCGCCACCGCGTCCCGCAGCCGCTGCGCCTCGGCGGCCGGCAGCCGGGAGAGCAGTCCCCGGGCGGCCAGCAGCGCGTGGTACTGCTCGAAGCCCGAGCGCGGGTGCTCGATCGCGTCCAGCACGCTCGCCAGGTCCGCGAGCGACGGGTCGCCCTGCATCAGGGCGAGGGCCTGGATCCGCCGCCCCTCGGAGCCGTCCGTGAAGAGGTCCCGCACCTGGTCCGCGGTCAGCGCCGACCGCCGCGCGGTCGAGCGGACCTCGGCCACCACGCCCGCCGGCCCGGCCGGCGAACCCGAGGCGGGCGGCAGCTGCCCGGCCAGCGCGGCGGGGTGCTCCGCGCTGCCGCCCAGCAGCCCGAGCTGCTGCATCGCGCGGACCCGCAGGTCGTCCGCACCCACCTTGTCGCCGTGCCGGTCGCGGTCCTGCCCGGCGAGGAAGAGGTCCAGCGCCCGGTCGGCGTCGTTCAGCGCCCGCGGCAGCGCGAGCCTGGTCACCAGCCAGCCCGCGAGGAAGCCGAAGACCAGGAAGTAGAGCACCAGGGCCGCCGCGAACGGCACCGCGGCGTCGCCCCCGCCGAGCGTGGGCGCCAGCGCCGACCCGAGTTCGTGCAGCCGCTCGCCGAGCGACCCGAGCTGGGTCAGTCCGACGCCCAGCAGCACCTTGGTCAGCCAGTCCGAGACCTGCTCCAGATTGGTGTTCGGCGCGTACGAGCCGTGCGGCTCGCCCGAGTCGCCGCGCACCCGGGGCACACCGAACAGGAAGCCCAGGCCGCCGCCGAGCACCGTCGAGGCTCCGGCCACCACCAGGCCGCCGCCGAGCGCCTGCCAGGTCTGGTCCCGGCCGAGGGCGAACAGCAGCAGCCCGATCAGCCCCGTCCCGGCCAGTACTCCGGCGGCACCCCACTGCGCCGTCCGCAGCGCCGATCCGCCGCCAAGTCGTCGCGCCTTCGTCATCGCCTACCCCCTGTGTCCGTGCCGCTCCGCTCCGGAACCCCGCGCCGACTCTAGCGCCGCGGCCCACCCCGGAAACGTCCCGGGCACGCCCCGGCTACGACACGGGGGAGCACCGACTGCGACACGGGTGCCCCGGCTACACACGGGTGCCCCGGCTACGACACGGGAGCACCGACTGCGGCGCCAGGACTCCGCGGGCGGCCCGGGCGCCCCCGGAAACGCAGACGACCCGCGGGCTACTCCTCCGCGCCGGCCCGTGCACTGGCCAGGCGCCGAGGCACCGGGGATGTTCCGGTGAGCCCGCGGGCCGGGTGACTGCTATGGATTTCGCCTGCCGGAGGCCAGGGGCCTCACCCTGCGCAGGCAGGGGCGGCTCTAGCGAGCAGCCACCTCACACATCCTGACGGTACTCAATTCAGGATCACCTCCTTTCAGTGTGCTGCCACGATAGGCAGCCCACCGATCGGAGGGCAACGGATTTATTCGCGGCCTTGCGGCGGTGCGGTGGTGCCGGGAACGCGAAAGGCCCGGAGGACGAATCCTCCGGGCCTTCCGGCTACTGAGTAGCGGGGACAGGATTTGAACCTGCGACCTCTGGGTTATGAGCCCAGCGAGCTACCGAGCTGCTCCACCCCGCGTCGGTGAACACAACAATACGTGGAAGTCACCGAGATGGGAAATCGGTTCTTCAAGCGCCCCTCGGCGAGGGTTTCGACCGCCCGCGCCGGGGGCCCCGCGCCGGGTGCCGGGCCGAGCGGGCCCTCGCCCAGGCCGCGAAGCAGACCAGCGCGACGAAGCAGGGCACCATCAGCACCGCGTACACCACCAGGAAGCCGTCCGTACCGAGGTCGGCGGCGGCGTTCCAGGTGCCGTGCAGCAGTATCGCCAGCAGCAGCCCGGTCGGCGCGGCCAGCCGGGCGAGCCGGCGCCGCCCGGTGGTCAGCGCGACGGCCAGGCCGATCCCGGTCAGCGCGGTGAACAGCGGGTGGGCGAAGGGGGAGAGCAGGGCACGCAGGACGAAGGTCTGCACGGTGCTGTCGAAGTCGCGCAGGCTGGGCCGATCGCCGAGGCCGATGCTGTCCAGCCGCTGCCGCTGGTCGCTGGTGAAGGCCCGGCCTAGGTAGAGGGCGTTCTCGGTGAAGGCGAAGCCGCACGCGGTCATCCCGCCGAGCACCACTCCGGCGGCCAGGGTGCGCGGCCGGGAGCGGCGGTGCGGCCCGGCGCCGCCGGACGGCGGGGCCGGGCGGAGGTAGGGCAGCGGCCGCAGGTACGGGCGCAGCCGGCCGCGGGCGTGCGGGCCGACCTGGCGGCGCTGGTACGGGCGGGGGCGCCGGGGCGCGGGCAGCCGGCGCAGCAGCGGCGCGCAGGGGCGCCCGGTGCGGCGGCCCTGGCAGCGTTGCCGTCGGCCGAGCGGCAGCAGCAGCACCAGCAGGGCGGTGGCCTTGGCGGTCTCCTCGATCACCGGGGTGGCGATTCCGGCGCCGAGCAGTTCGCCGAGCGAACCCTGGTGCCGGGTCAGGTAGTCGGCCGTCCAGTTGTTGGCGAGGATGGCGACGGTGGTGGCGGCGCAGGCGCCCCAGCCGAGGCAGAACACGGTGTGCCGCAGCGGCACCCGGGCGGTGAGGTTGAGCCAGGCCAGGCCGCCCAGCACGAACGGCAGCGGCACCATCGCCAGGCCCAGGCCGACCAGCAGCCCGACGGTGCCGGTCTGCCGTTGGACCAGGTGCAGGATCAGCGCCCCGCAGCCGACCATGGTCAGGACGGCGGTCGCGGTGACCGAGGAGAGCGCCACCGAGCGGCTGCGGCCCGGCGGCCCCCCGGGCGTGCCGGGCGCGGCGGCTTGGGCGTTCGCGGCCCGCGGTAACGGGCCGCCCGGCCGGGGCAGCAGGCGGTGGACCCGGCGCCTCCGGGGCCCCGGGATGGTCCGGGTGTCGCCGGTGCGCGGGACCGTCTCCGGTGCGTCGGCGGCGACCTGAACCTCTGTCCGAACAGTCGTCCGAACGATCGGCCGGGACCCGCCGCCGGACGGGCCGCCCATGCGGCACAGGGTAGGCCACGGCAGCCGCCCGCCGGGAGGACTCGGGACGAACCGTCCGCCGGTGGCCCGCCCGTACGGTCGGCGGGTGGCCGCCGTTCGAACGGCGGCCGGTGCGTCAGCGGCGGCGGAACAGCAGGTCGTGGACCACGTGGCCCTTGGCGATCCCGGCCCGTTCGAACTTGGTGACGGGCCGCCAGTCCGGTCGCGGTGCGTAACCGGGGACGCTGCCGTCCGGGTGGTCCGCGGGCTCCAGCCAGCCGGTCCCGTCACCCTCGGGGTGCAGGTTCTCCAGCTCCGGCGAGGCGGACAGCACCGCCAGCATCTGCTCCGCGTACGGCTCCCAGTCGGTGGCGCAGTGCACCAGGGCGCCGGGGGCGAGCCGGGGCAGCACCAGGTCGAGGAAGGAGGGCTGGACCAGCCGGCGCTTGTGGTGCTTGGGCTTGGGCCACGGGTCGGCGAAGAAGACCCGCAGACCGGCCAGCGAGGCGTCCGGGAGCATGTCGCGCAGCAGGATCACCGCGTCCCCGGCGGCCGACCGGACGTTCTCCGAGCCGTCCCGCTCCAGCAGGCCGAACAGGTTGCCGTGGCCCGGGGTGTGCACGTCGGCGGCGAGGATGCCCATGCCCGGGTCGGCGGCGGCCATCGCGGCGGTGGTCTCGCCCATGCCGAAGCCGATCTCCAGCGTCACCGGCAGTTCGCCGAACAGCTCCCGCAGGTCGAGCGGGGCGCCGTCGATCGGGATGCCGAAGGTCTCCCAGCTCCGGTCCAGCGCGCTCGCCTGGGCGTTGGTCATCCGGCCCCGGCGCGGCTGGAAGCTGCGGATCCGGTGCTCCCGGTGCTGGGCCTCGGTGGCCTTGTGCGGGTACATCGGCGCGGGGTACGCGGCCGGCGCCGCGGACATCCGGGCGGACGGCGAGGGCTGGGGGATCGGGGCGGTGGCAGTCACAATCCCCCGAGTCTACGGGGCCGCCGGGGCTCCCCCGAAGGGCCTGTGACCGGGCTCATTCCGGGGCTTCTCCGCCGCTCGTCCGCCCGCTCGTCCGCCCGCTCGTCCGCCCGCGGACCCGCCCGCGGACCCGCCCGCGGACCCGCCCGCTCAGCCGCCCGCTTCCAGGGCGGCCAGGGCGCGGCGGGCCACCTCCCGGCCGATCGGCAGCGAGGCCGTCGCGGCGGGGGAGGGGGCGTTCAGCACGTGCACCGCGCGGCGCGGGGAGCGCGGGTCCTGCGGGTCGAAGCCGGCGAAGGCGAAGTCGTCCAGCAGCGAGCCGTCCCGGGCCACCGCCTGGGCCCGCACCCCGGCGGCGGCCGGCACCAGGTCCTCGGCGGAGACGGCGGGCAGCAGCCGCCGGACGGCCTCGGTGAACGCCCGCTTGGACAGCGAGCGGTGCAGCTCGCCCAGCTCGTACCGCCAGTGCCGGCGGGCGATCCGCCAGGTGCCGGGGAAGGCCAGCGTCCCGGCCAGGTCGCGCGGGCGGACGGTGCGCCAGTCGTACCCCTCGCGGGCCAGCGCGGGCACCGCGTTCGGGCCGACGTGGACGTCCCCGTGGATGCCCCGGGTGAGGTGCACGCCGAGGAAGGGGAAGGCCGGGTCGGGCACCGGGTAGACCAGGCCGCGCACCAAGTTCCGGCGCCGTTCGGTCAGTTCGTAGTACTCGCCGCGGAACGGCACGATCCGCACCCCGGTCTCGTCCCCGGCCAGCCGGGCGATCCGGTCGCTGTGCAGTCCGGCGCAGTTCACCAGCACCCGGCAGCGCAGCTCGCCGGTGGCGGTGCCCACCGTCACCAGGTCCCTGCGCCGCGCCACCGTCCGGACCTCGCTGGCGGGCCGCAGCTCGGCGCCGGCCTCCCGGGCCAGCCGGCCGTAGGCGGTGGCGACGGCCGGGAAGTCGCAGATGCCGGTGGTGCCGACGTGCAGCCCGGCGAGCCCGGCCACCTCCGGCTCGTACCGGGCGATCCCGGCCCGGTCCAGCTCGGTGACCGGGATGCCGTTCGCCCGCCCGCGCTCCGCCAGGGCCGCCAGCCGGGGCAGCTCGGCGGCGCCGGTGGCCACGATCAGCTTGCCGGTCACCTCGTACGGGATGCCGTGGTCGCGGCAGAACGCCACCAGCTCGGCGGCACCCGCCACGGCGTACCGGGCCTTGAACGAACCGGGTCGGTAGTAGACGCCGCTGTGGATCACCCCGCTGTTGCGCCCGGTCTGGTGCGCGGCGAAGCCGGCCTCCTTCTCCAGCACCGCGACCCGCAGCCCGGGCCGCGCCCGGGTCAGCGCGTACGCCGTGGCCAGCCCGACGATCCCGCCGCCCACCACCAGCACGTCGACCTCGTCCGCCACCACCGACTCCTCGCCTCGCCCGGCCGCCCCCGCCGCCGATGCTGCCACGGCGGCCCGGACCGGTCGAGGGCGCGACGGGCCCGCGCCGGAACGGCGAGCGGCCGGGAAGGAACCACCCCCGTGGGTCCCTTCCCGGCCGCTCGCCGCCACGCCGACCGTCTCCCCTCGGTCGGTGCGGCCCCCGGGGCCGGCCGCCGACCGTGCCGGCCGCCGCCCCCTGCTCCTCTTACTCCTCCCAGGGCCAGTGGGCGTTCGCCCCGGCTTCCAGGAGGGGGATGAGGCGGAAGGCCGCGTCGCTCAGGCCGCCGAAGGTGTGGCGGTGGGCGCCGCCGCTGGGGCCGTGGGCCGGGGCGTAGCCGGCCAGGTTCCAGGTGTAGACGGGGACGTGGGCGGGGACGGCGGCGAGCGGGTCGCCGCCCCAGTGGTGGGGGCCGGTCTGCTCGTCGGTGACGATCACCACCCGGTCGTGGCCGCGGTAGTGGGCGCGGACGGCGTCGGCGGTGTTGGTGCCGCCGAGACTGGAGAAACGATCCAGCACTCGCAGCACCGCCTCCCCCCGGCCGACCTCGATCACCCGGCTGGTGGTCCCGAACTCGACCAGGTCCGCCTCGGCGGCGCGGACCTTCAGCGCGGTGCCGAAGATCGCGGCCGAGTCGGCCCGGTTGAGCTCGGTCGGGCCGCCGGACCGGTCGAACATCGAACCGGAGCGGTCCACCAGGATCAGCGTCCGGCCGGGCAGCTCCGGCACGTTGGCCAGCGAGTGCCCGAGCGCCGTCTCCAGCGCGTGCCCCCAGCGCAGCGAGGGCGCGTGCCGGTACGCGGACAGGTAGCGGAACGGGAACTGGCGCGAGCGCCGTACCTCGCCCTTGTCGGAGATCCGCCGGGCCACCTCGGCCGCGACAGTGTCCGACACCCCGGCCCGGTCGAAGTTGCGCAGGTTCCGCACCAGCGCCATCGGGCCCATCGACGGGATGACCGCCTCCCAGACCGGCGCGTCCAGCGGCCCCCGCAGCCAGCCGGCCAGTGCCTCCCAGGTCAGCCCGGCGGCGGCCAGCCGCTCGGCGCCGTCCTCGGCGGTCACCGCGGCCCGGCGCTCCTCGACGGGCAGCGAGAGCAGCGCGCGGTTGGCGGTCAGCATCCGGTCGGACGCGGGCGGGACGGCCTCCTCCGGCCGGTGCCGGCGGTCCAGCGCGTACGCGAACAGCGCGCCCTGCCACGGCTTGTCCGGGTCCGGCGAAGGGTGCGTCAGCTCGATCACGTCGCCGAAGCGGTAGCCCTTGCCCGCGGTGTCGTACTTGAGCAGCGAGCGGGTGTCGTAGAGGTGCCGGACGGCGTCCGCGACGCCGCGCTTGAGCGGCTTGGGCAGCGCCCGGCCGTAGCGCGAGGTCCAGTACGCGAGCAGCTCGCCGGGCTCGTCGGCGCGCCGCAGCACCGCCGCGACGGCCTGTCGGGAGTGTCCGTGGGCGCCCGCGTCGAGCCGGGCGCGGGTGAACTCGGCGGCGCCGACCAGGGCGGCGGTGCGCATGTGGGCGCCGTAGCGCAGCCAGCGCAGCAGCCCGAGGGTCCACTCGGGCTCGGCGACGGCGAGTTCGCGCACCAGTGCGGTGTAGCGGTCGTCGCGGTCGCCGCCGCGCTCGTAGAAGGTGTCCTTGCCGACCATGTTGGCCACCGCGAGCAGGAACAGCTCGGACTTGCGGTTCCGGACGTGGCCGACGCCGCCGTTGTGGTTGCGGGTGAGCTGCCCGGTCGTGGCCACCGGTGAACTCGGACTCGCCTTGGTCTTGCGGATGTTGAACCTGGACATGCGACAGCCCCCCTCGGCCTGTTGGTGTCAGTGGGACGGAGGCATGCCGCATGAGGGGTGCCCGAGATCGTGCCGACCGTGGGACGGCCGACGTCGGCGGAGGTGTATGCCTTGTGCTCTACCACTTGAGCTAGCGGCCGCGCTCGCGCACGGCACACCCGGGACTCGAACCCGGAACCGCAAGATCCGAAGTAACCCCCGCCTGCGCACCGGGCACTCCGAAGCGCACTGCCTCCCGAGATCGGAGTGGCGGCGGTGTTTCGCGGGTTCGAACCGCTACGCCGGAAATCCGGCGCCTACCAGAAGTAACCGCTGCCGTCGCACCGGGAGGTGCGGAAAAACCTATTCACGTGTAGGTGTCCAGAGATCGAAGGCGGCTGAGGTGACGAAGCTGCTCTGGCCACTGAGCTACACCGGTCCGAAACCGGTGACGGGATTCGAACCCGCGACCTGCCCAATAAGGAGTTGGAAGTAACCTCTGCCTGCGCACCTGGACGAGAGAGACCATAGCCAGGCCCCTCTCGCCGGCGCACCTCAATTACCGTCAGGCCGTAACGGGCCCCGCCGGCTCTTCGCCCCTTCGCCCCGCCGCCCGCCGGCCCGACCGCTCACGCCGGAGCGACGATCACCGCCCGTGCCCGCTCCGCGAGCTCCCGCACCCGGCGCTCGCCGTGGAACGGCTCCAGGCGCCGCAGCATATCCACCACGTACTCCCGGCTGCGCTGCGAGGAGATCCGGCCGGCCACCTCGACGGCGCGTTCGCCGGCGGCGACCGCGGCGTCCAGGTTGCCCGCCTCCGCCTCGGCCATCGCCGAGACCACCAGCCGCAGGCCGTGCGAGCGGACGAAGCCCTCGGTGGGCGTGGCCAGCGCCTCGCGGGTGAACTGCCGGACCTTCGAGGGCACTCCGAGGTCGCGGAAGCACTCGGCGGCGTCGGCGGCGAGCCGGTCGTAGGCGTAGAAGTCGATCCACGCCGGATCCGGATCCCCGGCGCGTGCCCGTTCGAGTGCGCTCTCCGCCGCGCCGAGCGCCGTCGCGCACGCCGCCGCGTTGCGCGCCTTGGCCTGGGCCCGGGCCTCCACCAGGTGGAAGAAGCTCATGGTGCGGGCGGTGGCCAGGCCCCGGTTGCGCTCCAGGGCGGCCTGCGCCAGATCGACCGCCTCCTCGGCGAAGCCCCGGTAGCCCGCCTGCAGGCTCATCGAGGCCAGCACGTAGCCGCCGAGCGGCACGTCGGCGGCGGCCCGGGCGAGCCGCAGGGCCTGGATGTAGTACCGCTGGGCGGCCTCGTGCTGCCCCGTGTCGAAGGCCATCCACCCGGCCAGCCGGGTCAGTTCGGCCGTCGCGCCGAACAGCGCCCGGCCGACCGCGTCGCTGTACGAGGCCAGCAGCAGCGGCGCCGCCTCCACTCGCAGGCACTCCGGCACCATCGACGAACGCCAGTCCCCGCCACCGTACTTGGAGTCCCAGCGGCGTGCCTCCTGGGCGGCCTCGCGGAGCTTGGCGGCGTCCGAGTGGCCGACCCGGTAGGAGGACGTGTCACTGGGGGAGCGCGGCACCTCGCGGGCCACCGAGCCGTCGGCCGGGGTGATCAGCCAGCGGGAGACCGGCGTCGCGTAGGCCGCGACCGAGAAGGTGCCGGCCAGGCTGTCGCTCCACCGGCCGCCGCCGGGGCCCCGGCGCAGATCGAGGTCGACCCGCCACAGGTCGGTGGCGGAGCGGACGGCCTCGGCGACGTCGCGCGGGAAGGCCAGGCCGAGTTCGGGTGCCGGGTCGGTGTCGCCCAGGCCGATCTCCTCCAGCGGGACGGGCCGGCCGAGCTTGCCGCCGATCGCGGTGGCGATCAGGTGCGGGACGGGCCCCTGCGGGACCATGCCCTTGCTGACCCAGCGGGCCACCGAGGTCTTGTCGTACCGCAGGGTCAGCCCGCGCTGGGCACCGAGGTCGTTGACCCGACGGGCCAGTCCGGCGTTGCTGATCTGGGCGAGGGTCAGGAGCGTGCCGAGCCGTTCGTTCGGTCCACGTGGGCTGACGGTCATGGTGGCGGCGGCACCTCCTGCGGCCTTGTGCGCGGGGCCCGGGCGGCACCGGGCCGTGGCTGCTGTACCTAGAGTAGTCGGACGCGTTCCGACGGTTAAGAGGTCGCATTCCGGATGGCGGGATCGCGCACTCGGCGGTGTCGCACGGGAGTTGGTCCGGACCGCTCGGATCCGGCCGATCCCGCCGCGCGCCGGAGCGTCGTGCTCCGGTCCCGTGTTCACGTGCGCCCGGCCGTGCCCCCTGGCCCGACCGGCTGGTCGGCGATTCGCTGGTGGTCGTGGGTCGGCCCGCCGTCGAGGACCCGGCGGGCCGGGGATGCCGCCGCCTCAATCCCCGCGGGTGGCGGTGAAGTCCGGGAGGGCATGCGGATGCCCTCCCGGGCCGGGTGACGCCTTTCGGCCATCTCGCGATGCCCATGCCAAAGGCGGCCCGCGGGCGGTCCGGGCCACGGAGGGGGAGGCCCGGCCCGCCCGGCCCCACCTCGGCTCCACCCGGCGCCGACAGGCCGCTCCGCGCGGTTTTGCCGCGGTGCCGACAGCCGCTCCGCCCGTTCCCACCCGCCGTCGGCCGGTCGCCACCGAAGCGGAACCGGCAACACCGGCCCCGGCGACGCCGAGCGGTGGCACGATGTCCCCTGACGGCGCGTCGAGCTGCGGAGGCACGTCGGGACGCGCGCGGGCCGCCACGGCACACCCACCCGGCCGCCCGACGGCACCGCCCGCCCGGTGGCGAACGCGCCGCGCGGATGCAGGTCCTCGTCCGGTGGAGGCACGATGCGGTGGCTGACGGGCTGGTGCACGGGCACGCCCAGAGCGGGCACACCCCGGGCGGGCACACCCGCGCGCGAGACGCCCGGCACGGTCGCGCCGATCGCCGCACGCCCGCTGTGGACCGGAGCCGACCCGCTCTGGGCCGTCGGCGACTGGCGCCCCGAGGAGATCCGCCTGGTCACGCTCCGCCCCGGCGCCCCCGCCGTGGTCAGCACCGGCCCCACCGCCCCCGACCCGGTCGAGGACACCCCCGCCACCACCCGGCTCGCCGTCCTCGGCCACTGCGGCGCCACCGACGCCGAACTCGCCGCCGGCCTCGCGGGCGCCCGCGGCGGAGCCGTCCGCCACCTGACCGCCTGGCCCGGCAGCTACACCGTCGTCCTGCGCTCCGGCACCCGCTCCACCCTGCTGCTCACCGACCTCGCCGGCGCCCAGCCCGTCTTCCACACCCCCTGGGGCGGCGGCACCGCGTACGCCACCGCCGCCCTCCCGCTGGCCGACCTGGTCGGCGCCGCCGTGGACACCGGTCACCTCGCCGCCCGCCTCGCCTGCCCCGAGTCTCCCGAGGCGCTCGGCACCGGCACCCCGTACCTGGGCGTCCAGCAGGTGCCGCCCGGCCACGTGCTGGGGATCCGCGGCGGCCGGCCGTACCTGTCGGCCTACGACGAGCCGCCCTTCGCCGAGCAGCCCCGCGACGAGGCGCCCGCCGTCCGCGAACTCACCCGCGCCCTGCTGGAATCCGTCCGCTCCCGGGTCCGTACCACCGCGCCGGTCCTCGATCCGGTCGGACGGGCCCGGCTCGGCGTCGACCTCTCGTACGGCACGGCCTCCGCGACCGTCGCCCTGCTCGCCGCCGCCGTCCCGCTGCCGCCGGTGCCGCCGGTGCCCGCGCCGACCGTCCCGGCCCAGCAGACCGCCGAGACCGTCGGCGCCAGGAACGGCGCGGTCAAGGGCTCCTGGGCCCGGCCCGCCGCCCGGGAACCCGCCGCCCCCGAGCAGTTGGCCGCCGTCACGCTCGGCGAGACCGAACCCCCCGCCACCCTCGCGCTCGCCCCCGACACCCCGCGCCTGCGGCACACCGTGCTCGACCCCGGCCCCGACACCCTCCCGTACGCCGGACTCCGCACCGACCCGCAGGCCGGCCGGCTCACCGACGAGCCCGGGCCCGAACTCGTGGCCGCCGACCGCGCCGAGGCCCGCTTCGACGCCGGCGGCACCGACCACCTCACCGGCTACGGCGCCCGCCAGGTCCTCGACGGCCACCCGGCCCGCCTCGCCGACCTCATCCGGGCCGGCCGCCCGCGCGAACTCCTGCCCCCGGTCGCCGCGCTGGCCGGGGCCGACCGGGCCGTCGCGGGCGTCCTGACCGGCGCGCTGCGCACCCCGCTCACCGTGGTCCGGGCCGCCCACCGGCTCTCCCGGATCCGCTACGCCGAGGCGCTGGACGAGGCCGCCGCCAAACTGACCGCCCGCCACGTCCCGGACGGCCGCGGGACGGCGGGCAGCCGCTCGGCCGTCGACCTCGCCTGGTGCGTGCCCGGCCCGGCCGCCCGCTGGCTCTCCGACGAGGCGCTCTCCTCGGTGGCCCTGCGGCTCCGCCTGGCGGCGCGCAAACCGGCACCCGGGGAACACCCCGGCGCACACCGCGCCCGGCACGCGCTCTACCGCCAGGCGCGCTCCTTCCGCACGCTCGTGCACGCCGCCGAACAACCCGGCCAGCGGCTGCACGCGCCCTTCCTCGACAACCAGGTCGTGCGCGCCGCCCGGCTGCTCCCCGACGACGTCCGCCTCCAACCCGGCGCCCGGCACGCCCTCCTGCACGCCGTCCTCACCGGTGCCGGCCGCACCGACCTGCCCCCCGACTGGGGCCGCGGCCCCCGCCCCGACCGCACCGCCCCCGCCCGCGCCGGCCTCCGCCTCGCTGCCGACGGCCTCGCCGAACTCTTCGACGCCCCCCTCCTCGCCGAAGCCGGCCTCATCGACCTCCCCGCCGTCCGCGCCGAACTCGCCCACTCCGCCGACCCCGCCACCCCCCTGTCCCCCGCCGCCCTCGCCGGCCTCGCCGACCTCGTCTCCACCGAACTCTGGCTCCGCCGCCTCCGCGCCCGCCGCCACGGCGCCTGCTGGACCGGCCTCCCCCACCCCCAACCCCCCGCCCTGGCCCCCTGACCCTCCGGCCCCGCCCCGCGCTCCCACCGGCCCCGAGCTCAGCCCCGGCGCCCACCCGAACCCCGCCCGCCGTCCGCCGGTCTCCTCCTCTCGCTCTCGGCGCGGTGGCGGGGGTGCGGTCGGCGGGGCGGGCCATGATGGCGGGGGTGTGGATCCGGGTGAGGAGGGTGTGCGGTGGCCGGTGGGAGCGCGGGGCGGGACGTGCCCGTGGTGCTGTCGGTGCTCGGGCGGCCGCCGACCGGCCGGCCGGCCGGGGTGCTGGCGGCGTGTGACGGGTCGGACGGGTCGCTGTGGGCGCTGGACCGGGCGATGTCGGAGGCGGAGCTGTTCGGCCTGCCGCTCTACGTGCTGGCCGTGGTGAACCCGGCGCCGGCCGGCTATCCGCCGGGGATGGCGGAGCTGGTGCAGGAGAGCGTGGAGACGCTGGTGGAGAGTACGGCGGACGGGCTGCGCCGCTCGGTGGCCGCCGTGCAGCGGCAGCGCCCCGCCCCGTACGTGGGGGAGATGTCGCTGCACGTGGTGCTGGGCAATGTCATCGAGGTGTTGCTGGAGGCGGCGACCCGGCAGCACACGCTGGTGGTCGGCACCCGGGGCAACGGTGGCTTCGCCCGGCTGCTGCTGGGTTCGGTGAGTTCGGCGTTGGTCCACCACTCGGCGTGTCCGGTTCTGGTGGTTCCGGCGCCGCCCGCGGGCTGAATCGGCAGGTCAGGGGGTTGTCGGGAATGTACCGAGATGGTTCATCGTTCACCCATCTCGTACACATCTGACAAGACGCCCCCTGGAGCCCCCCGCATGAAGGTCGAGATCTGGTCCGACATCGCCTGCCCCTGGTGCTGGATCGGCAAGCGCCGTTTCGAGCAGGCCCTGGAGGGTTTCCCGGGCAAGGAGCAGGTCGAGGTCGTCTACCGCCCGTACCAGCTGGTCCCGGACGCCCCCGCGACGGCGAGCCCGCACCGTGCCTGGCTGGCCGAGCGCTACGGCCCGCAGTCGGTGGCGATGGACGCCCGGGTGGCCGAGCTGGGCCTCGCCGAGGGCATCACGTACGACTTCGACGCCGCGCTGCACGCCAACACCTTCCTCGGTCACCGCCTGCTGCACCTTGCCGAGGCCGAGTACGGCCCGGCCGTCCAGGGGCGGCTGAAGGAGGCGCTGCTCACGGCGCACTTCACCGACGGCGTCGACGTCGGCGACCGCGCCGCGCTGACCGATGTCGCCGTGGCGGTCGGCCTGGACCGGGAGCGGGTGACCGCCTACCTGGCGGGCGACGAGGGCACCGCCGAGGTCAACGCCCAGCTGGCCGAGGGCCGGGAACTGGGCATCACCGCCGTGCCGACCTTCGTGTTCGAGGGCAAGTGGGCGGTCCAGGGCGGCCAGGAGGCCGAGACCTTCCGCAAGGTGCTGGACCAGGTCGCGGCCGAGATCGGCGAGCGCCGGCCGGCCCCGGTGCAGGTCGCCCCGGCCGGGGAGGCCTGCGCGGACGGCTCCTGCGCCATCTGACCCGTACCGCAGCCGACCCCTGCCGCCCGGAGCCTTACCGCCCGGAGCCCGAGGCCCGTTTCAGGAGCACCTGAAGCGGGCCTCGGCCCAGTCCGCGACGTTCAGCGCCGACCAGATCCCGTGCGCCGGCGTGACCACCAGCCGGATCGACGTCTGCCCGGCCAGCGGCACGTGCACGGGCACCGCGTCGTCGCCGGCGGCGAGCGTCCGGGAGTGCCACAGGGTGCGGCCATCGCCGGCCTGGACGGAGAAGACCACCCCGCCCGGTGAGAGCGTGGCGTCGTCCACCCCGGCCACCGCGTCGAAGGACGTGCAGCTGCGGTTGAGGTCGATCAGGGTGGTCGCCGGGGCGTGCACGGTGAGGGCGTGCGGGTGGTAGTCGCCGCCGATCCAGCCGCCCTCGCGCTGCCAGAAGTTGTCACTGCCCTTCTGCCGGATGCTCGGCCGGTCCGGCGGCACCCGGTTGTGGCCGGGCTTGACCACGGGCAGCGAGTCGGCCCAGAAGTCGGTGGGCGCGGGCGGTTTGGGCGGTGCGGGTGGGGTGACGGTCGGGGTCGGGATCGGCGGCAGGGTGGGCGTCGGGACGACGGGCACCTCGGGCATGGGCACCGGCGGCAGGGTCGGCTCGGGCCCGACCGGGGGAGCGATGGTCGGCTTCGGGGCGGCCGGGCGGCTGGGCGCGGGCGTGGCGGGCTTCGGCGCCCGGATGGCGGGCGGAGCCTGCGCGGGCCTGGCGGACGGCTTCGCGCTGGGGCTCGGCGCGGGCTGCTGCGGGGCCGGAGGGGCGGGAGCGGGGGGCGGGGCCGACGCGGGGGCGGGTGCCCGGGGAGCGGGCGGTGCCGGGGCGGGGGCGGCCGGGGCACTGGTGGCCGGGGGAGCGGCCACCGGCGGCTTCGGTTCGGGCGAGCCGGTCAGCGCGTACGCGGCGACGGCGGCCGCGGCCACCGCGACGGCGGCGGCGATCCCGGCCTTGGCGGCGGTCCCCAGGCCTTCGCCGACCACGGCCGCAGCCGTGTTCCCGCCGGAAGCCGCACCGGCACCGGCCGCACCACTGCCCGCGGCACCCGCCGCACCGGCCGAACCCGCCGCAGTACCCGCCGTACCGGCCGCAGCCCCCGAGGACCCGGCGGTCGCCGCCGCCGTCCCCGCCGCCGCGCCGCCGACCGCGGCGACCCCACCGACGGCGGCCGCGGCGGCGCTGAACCCGCCGACCCCGACCCAGATGAGCACGCCGCCGGGCAGCAGCGCGCGCAGGCCGGTGTTGATCTCGGTCAGTTCCAGGCAGGCCGCCGTGCAGCGGTCGCACTCCCTGAGGTGCCGCCCGACCTCCGCCGAGGCGCGCTTGCGCAGCGAGCCGCGCGCGTACGCCCCCAGCCGGTTGACGTACGCCTCGCACCCGCTGTCCTGGCTGCCGGAGACGTGCGCCTGGAGGAACGCGGCGGCGAGCCGGTCGCGGGCGCGGTGGGCCTGGACGGCGGTGGCGTTGGCGGTCTTGCCCAGCATCACCGCGACGGTCTTGGGGGATTCGCGTTCGACCTCGGTGTGCCAGAGCACCACCCGGTCGTCCTCGGGCAGTTCGGCGTAGGCCTGCATGACCATCCGCTGGTCGGCCATGGCCATCGCCCAGGCGTCGGCGCCCGGGTCGGCCAGGTCGAGGTCGACCACGGCGGCCGAGGTCTGCGCGAAGACGGCGAAGTCGTCGACGAGTTGTTCGCGGCGCTCGCTGCGGTGCCAGGCGGCGGCGACGTTGCGCACGGCGGTCAGCAGGTACGCGCGGACGGCGAACTCCGGTCCCCTGCCTGCCCGTAGGGCCTGGAGGGTGCGGGCGAAGACCTCGCCCGCGAGGTCCTCGGCGGTGAAGCTGTCCCGGCAGCAGGTGCGTGCGTAGCGGCGGACCGAGTCGGCGTGCCGGCGGTAGATCTCCTCGTACGCGGTGTCGTCGCCGGCCCGGACCCGGGCGGTCAACTCGGCGTCGGAGGGCGGGCGCTCGCCGTCCACCGGGTCGGCGGGCGCGGGCACGGTCGGGCGCGCGGGCCGGCTGTCGCCGAACGGCTCACCGACGAACGCCTCGGGGGCGACGCCGCCCCGGCCCGCCGGGGCCTGGCCGGGCACCCGGCCGGAGGGCAGCGCGGCGGCGGAGGCGGAGAGTGACTCGCGGCTGGGCATCCCGGCCTGGTCGGGGACGTGTCCGGCGGCCGAACCCGGTGCGGCGCCCGGCACTTGGGCCGACCCGCCGGCACCGCCGGCCCCTCCGACACTGCCGATGCCACCTGCGCCACCTGCGCCGCCGACCCCGCCCGGGCCCGCGGCGGACCCTTCGGCGGTACTACCGGACAGGCCCCCGAAGTCGAGGCCGTACCCGTAGTCGTTCTGTTCCTCGGCGCTCACAACGGACCCCAGATTCCACGACAGCCCCCGTAGTGTGGCAGGGCGCGCGGGAGTACGTAGGCGCACGGTTCTCCAGCGTACGGCGCCGACGGCGCGCGAAGGGCGCGCATCGGGACATTGGCTCCAACCACGGGCAAAGGATGGCATAGCGCAGGGACGGGCGGTAGCCGGACCGGCCGTTCCCCACTCTTCCGTGGGGCCGTCGCGGATGTGTTCGCCCAGCGTGCGACGCCGGGTCGCACGACGCCCGCACCCGGCGCGCGCTCCAGTCCCGCGCGCCGGCGATCCGTCCGACTGTCCTGCCCGCCAAGCGCGCCGCCCGCGCTCGCCGTCGGATGTCAGCGTGCCCGCAGACCGTCCAGCAGGATCTGCAGCAGCCGGTCCGATGGCCCGGCGAGTGCCTGACCGTCCGTCTGCGGGGAAACCGGCGAGAAACCGCCCGCCGGCGGAGTCGAGACCGACGGACGGGTCGCGTGCACCGGCACCGACGCGGTCAGCACCAGCACCACGTCCGACACCGTGACGCCCGGCCGCAGTTCGCCCGCCGCACCGGCCCGCGCCACCAGCGCGGCCAGCAGCTGGAGCAGCAGCCGGGGATCGGCGTCGGCGGCCGACGGATCGGCCGCGCCGCCGGAGCGGGCCTCCTCACCGCGCAGGTCGAAGCGGACCGCCGCGGGCGGTTCCGGCACCCGCTGTTCGGGAACCCGGCCCAGCTCCTCCGCGTACCGGAACGCCTCCGGCGGCAGCAGCCGCCCGGCGCCGCTGCTCACCGCCCGGGCCAGGTAGCCGGCCAGCGCCGCCCAGGCGCCGTCGCCGCCGTACAGCGACTCGCGCGCCTGCGCGGTCAGCCACGCCACCTCCTCGGCGGCGATCCGCTGGACCAGCACCTCCTTGCTCGGGAAGCGCCGGTAGACGGTGCCGACCCCGACCCCGGCCCGGCGCGCGACCTCCTCCATCGGCGCGCCGTAGCCGAACTCGCCGAACACCTCGCGGGCCGCCCGCAGCACGCTCTCCAGGTTCCGCCGGGCGTCCACCCGCAGCCGGGCCCCGGGCACCGGCGCGGTGGCCTGTGCGGGCTCGGCCCGGTACGGGCCTCCGGCCTGAACCATGCCGGCCTGAACCAAGCCGACCTGCGCCATCCCGGTCTGCGCCGGCAGGTCCACCGGGCCGCGCTGCTCGGGCACCATGCCCGGCCCGGCCTGCGGTGCACCCGCCCGACCCAACACCTGCTCCTGTTCCATCATCCCAACTCTCCCCCGCAGGCGTCCGAATCCGGACCCTGTCGTCGCCCGCCCCCGCACCCCCCGGTGCAGCTCAGCTCGTCAGAAATGACCCGATGACCCATCGCTCGTGCCGCCCGTCCCGTTCCGGTGACCACGGTTCGTGCCGCCGGGCCGGGTCCACGTCCGGCTCGGCGCGTCGGCACCGTCCGGGGCCCTGTCCGGGAACTAACCTTCCCCGGATGACTGTGGCCCAGTCGGGTTCTCACGCCAACGCTGGAACTGGCCGTAGTGGCCGCTCCACGGTGCGTCGCCGCCGATTGTCATGGCGACAGCCGCCCCGGTACACAATCCGACCATAGTTCACGGCACTTCGCGGCCGAAAGTGCGTCAGAAAGTCGCCCAGGAAGCACAACTGGCCACGACAGTCACTCGCGTCCCAACCCGCCCCGTACGGACTGTGGACAAGACCACCTCCGCCGGTCCTTCATAGGGGGCGTGATGGGGGGACACCCCCGGCCGCGAGGCCGGGACGAAACGTCACTCGGCAGGAGGTGCACCATCAGGATCCTGATCGCCGGCGGCGGATGCGCCGGTACCGCCACCGCACTCCACCTCCAGCGCGGCCTGCGGGAGCGGCTGCGGCGCGGCGAGGTGGAGATCACCGTCGTCGAGCCCCAGGCCTACTTCACCTACCACCCGCTGCTGGCCGAGGTCGCGGCCGGTTCGATCGACCCGAGACACGTGGTCGTCCCACTGCGCGGGGTCCTGCCGGACTGCCGGGTGCTCACCGCCCGGATCACCCGGATCGAACACGCCGCCCGCCGCGCCCTGGCCGACGCCGGGGGCCCCGGCGAACCCCCCGCCCCGATCGAACTCCCCTACGACATCCTGGTGGTGGCCCCCGGATCGGTCTCCCGGACGGCCCCGGTGCCGGGCCTCGCCGAGCACGGCCTCGGCTTCTCCACGGTCGGCGAGGCGGTGGGCCTGCGCAACCACGTCCTGGAACAGCTCGACCTCGCCTCCGCCACCCGCGACCCCGCGCTGCGCCAGTCCGCGCTCACCTTCGTCTTCGTCGGTGCCGGCTACGCGGGCGTCGGCGCGCTCGCGGAGCTGGAGGACATGGCCCGCGCCGCCGTGCGCGGCTACCACAACGTCCGCGCGGAGGACCTGCGCTGGGTCCTGGTCGAGGCGACCGACCGGATCCTCGCCGAGGAGTCGCCCGAGCTCGCCGAGCACACCCTCGGCGAACTGCGCGAACGCGGAGTCGACATCCGGCTGCGCACCACCCTGGAGTCCGCCGTCGACCGGGTCGTCGCGCTCTCGGACGGCAGCCGCTTCGGTGCCCGCACGCTGGTCTGGACGGCGGGCGTCCGGCCGTCCCCGCTGCTGCGCGACGCCGACCTGCCGCTGGACACCCTCGGCCGGGTCCGCTGTCTCTCCACCCTGCAGGCCGTCGGACCGGACGGGCGCGCCCTGCCCGGCGTCTGGGCGGCCGGCGACTGTGCGGCCGTACCGAACCCGAACGCGGACGGCGCCCCCTGCGCGCCCAACGCCCAGCACGCCTTCGCCGAGGCCGAGCTGCTCGCCCGCAACATCGCGGTGGCCCTGGACCGTGGGCCGCACGCGCCGGGCCTGGCCGAGTACCGGCCCGGCCCCGCGGTCTGCTCGACCTCGCTCGGCCTGCGCCGGGCCGTCGCGCACACCCGGCGGGGCGGCACGCTCACCGGTCGGCGGGCCTGGTGGCTGCACCGGGCGCGGCACCTGCGGCGGCTGCCGAGCACGGAGCGCCGGGTGCGGGTGCTGATGGACTGGGTGCTGGGCGGGGTGTTCTCCCGCGAGGTGGTTTCGCTGGGTGCGATGGAGCACCCGCGTTCGGCCTTCGAGGACGGGTTCGACCAGAAGTTCGGGCGACCGTCCGACGCCGGACCGGATGCGCCCCGCTGACCGCGCCCGCCGACCCGGGCCGGAGGTCGATCGGACGGCCACGCCGGGCGCGCGACTTCCGAAATCGGGCCTCTGCCTGACAGGATCAGCCCGACCTGGTCATTACCCCGTGTGCTGCTGCGTACACAAAAAGTGATGATATGCCTGGAAAACGAGGAAGCGGCCGTCGTTTGAACCTCATGCGTTGGAGCGCCCGGCTCACCGGAGCCCCCTGGCGTGCCACCCCGTCCAACGGGGCCGGCACCGACGAGGGCACGCCCTCCAGCGACGGTGTCGTCGTGCCCAGCCCCCGCGACCCGACCAGCCCCACCACCGCCGCCGAACTCCTCGACCCGCACAAACCCCAGAACCTGCGCGAGGTCCTCAACCGCATCCCCGCCCCGGTCGCCGTCACCTACGGCCCGCTCCACCAGCTCGGCTACGCCAACCGCGCCTACCGCGAACTCTTCGGCGAACGCCCCACCGGCCGGCCCGCCGGCGAAGCCCTCCCCGAACTCGGCACCATGGGCGTCCTGGCCCTGATGGACCAGGTCATCCGCGGCGGCCGCCCGCGCAGCGTCAAGGCCCGCTGCATCCTCGGGCTCACCGGCAACCGCTACTACAACGTCTCCTGTGTCCCGCTCGGCCCCGGCGACACCACCGACACCCCCGCCGAGGGCCCGCCCGCCGGCGTCCTGATCTTCGCCGCCGAGGTCACCGACCAGGTCCTCGCCGCCGCCCGCCTGCGCGAAGCCGAACGCCGCCAGCGCGAGGCCGCCGTCACCCTCCAGCGCAGCCTGCTCCCGCAGAAGCTCGACCAGCCGGCGGACCTGCGGGTCGCCGCCACCTACCAACCCGGCGGCGCCGAGGCGGCCGTCGGCGGCGACTGGTACGACGTCATCGCCATCGACGGCGGGCGCACGGCACTCGTCATCGGCGACGTCATGGGCCGCGGCCTGCGGGCAGCCGCCGTCATGGGCCAGCTGCGCACCGCGGTCCGCGCCTACGCCCGCCTCGACCTGCCGCCGCACGAGGTGATGCGCCTCCTCGACGGCATCGCCATGGAGATCGACGCCAACCAGATCGCCACCTGCACCTACGCCGTGTGGGACCCACAGCGCCGCACCCTCTCCTACGCCTCGGCCGGCCACCTCCCGATGCTGCTGCGCTGCCCCGACGGAACCATCCTGCGCAGCGAGGAACAGAACGGTCCCCCGCTCGGCACCGGCGGCGGCCTGCACCTCTCCCACACCCTGCGCCTCCTCCCCGGCACGACCGGTGTCCTCTACACGGACGGCCTGGTCGAGCGCCGAGACGAGGACATCGACCAGGGCCTCGACCTCCTGGCCCGCACGCTGACCGGCGCGATCGGCACCCCCGAGGTGATCTGCGCCCGGCTGCTGCGGGCGATGGGAGTGACCTCGGAACACGACGACGACGTCGCCATCCTGGCCTTCCACCTGCCGGCGGAAGCGGTCGCCGAAAATCCGCTTGCGGAGCTTGACTCGATCATCCCCGAGGTCTAGTGTTCTTCGAGTTGCCTGACAGGGAGCACCGGACACGCATCGGCGCGGACGGTCCCGGGGCGGCCAATCCTCTGAAACACCACTTCCCAGGTTCGGGCTGGGTTGCGTCTGCATTTGTGCGTCGCGGCTCGGTTCTTATTCGGCGTGTTCGTTTTATCGGATTGCGGCTGGATTCGCTTTTCGGAGCGGGGATCGGCTAGAGTTTGAAACGTCGGACAGGGCGTCAAGCCCCGGAAGACACCGGCGAGTTGGATGAACGAAGCCCCGGAAACGGAGCGGAAAACATCTGATAAGCTGGGAACACGAAAGAACGAAGCCCGGAGGGTCCGCTGGAAGGCGGTCCGAAGGAAGCGTCCGTTCCTTGAGAACTCAACAGCGTGCCAAAAGTCAACGCCAGATATGTTGACATCCCCGGCCTCAGGACTTCCTGGGGTTGGAGATTCCTTTTGAAATAACACTAGCGAGGACGCAGTGCGCGGGGCCGCCCTATTCCGGTGGTTGCCGTGCCGCTCAACGCGAGTGGGAACCCGATTACGGGTAAACATTCACGGAGAGTTTGATCCTGGCTCAGGACGAACGCTGGCGGCGTGCTTAACACATGCAAGTCGAACGGTGAAGCCCTTCGGGGTGGATCAGTGGCGAACGGGTGAGTAACACGTGGGAAATCTGCCCTGAACTCTGGGACAAGCCTTGGAAACGAGGTCTAATACCGGATATGACCTGCCTCCG
>NZ_JBVISA010000003.1:0-89072 GCF_055575755.1 Kitasatospora sp. NPDC034035
TGCGGTAGATGAACGGCCACGCACCCCACTGGTACGCCAGCACCCAGATGTTCTTGGGCGCGAAGTAGAACAGCGTGGGCGCCACCGCGGCCTGGGGCAGGCCGCTCTGGCCGGCCGACGCCATGTCCGACCAGTTCGAGAAGGGACTGAACATCATCGAGCCGTACGACGACCCGTTCACGTTCGACGCGTAGACCAGGTGCTTGCCGTTGTAGACCACGTCCGTGAAGTCCTTCACCGAGGCCCACCCGTTCGCCGGCTGCGCCAACGCACCCGTCGACGACCAGCGGTACGTCGACGGCAGGGCACACGTGCCGCCCGGCGGGGTCGACGTCCCGGACAGGCCGGCCCACTTCTGGTTGCTGCCGCCGGACCAGCAGGTGTACAGCTGGATCTTGGTGGCGTTGGCGGTGCCCGCGCCGACGGCGTCGAGGCACAGCCCGGACCGGACGCCGGCGATCGAGCCGTCCGCGTTGATGTTCCACTGCTGGTCGGCGCCGCCGTTGCAGTCCCCGATGACCGCTGCCGTGCCATTGCTGGTGCCCTTGGCCTTGGCGGCCAGGCACTTCTTTCCGTAGACCATCAGCTGTTTGCCAGAGGTGTAGGTCCACCGCTGGTTGGTCTGTCCGTTGCAGTCCCACAGCTGCGCCTGGGTGTCGTTGACGGTGGTGAAGCCGTTGATGTCGATGCAACGACCGGAGGCGACGCCCTTGATCTCCCCGGTGCCGCTCCCTCCGCCCGTCCCACCCGTTCCGGTGCCGGAGGCGGCCTTGAAGGCGTTCATGACGGCGGTGTAGGCGGGCTTGGGGTTGCCGTTGCGGTCGAACAGCAGCGGGTTCTCGCCACTGCGCCAGGAGTCGCTGTCGCGGATGCCCCATACCGTGATGCCGGTGCACCGGGCGACGGACAGGCAGGCGTTCACCGCGTTGGCGTACGCGGTGGTGGACGCCTGGGCGATGTCGAGCTCGGTGAGCTGGACGTCAACGCCCAGAGCGGCGAAGTCGGACAGTGTGGTCCGGAAGTTGGACGGCGGGCCGCCGGCGCCGAAGTGGCTCTGGAAGCCGACGCAGTCGATGGGCACGCCGCGGGACTTGAAGTCCTTGACCATGGTGTAGACGCCCTGGGTCTTGGCGTCCGTCCAGTTCTCGATGTTGTAGTCGTTGTAGCAGAGCTTCGCCGAGGGATCGACGTTCCGGGCGGTGCGGAAGGCCTCCTCGATGAAGCCGTCGCCCAGCACGTTCTGGAACACCGAGCTGCGGTGCCGGCCGCTGCCGTCGTCGGCGAAGGCCTCGTTGACGACGTCCCAGGCGTAGATCTTGCCCTTGTAGTGGGACATCTCGGTGGTGATGTGATTGTCCATCACGCCGCGCAGGGTGTTCGCGTCGCCGATGGAGCTGACCCAGGACGGGAGCTGCGAGTGCCAGACCAGGGTGTGGCCGCGCATCCGCTGGCCGTGCGCCGAGGCGTGGTTGACGATCGAGTCGGCGCCCCCGAAGTTGAAGTTGCCGCGGGACGGCTCGATCGCGTCCCACTTCATCTCGTTCTCCGGGGTGATCATGTTGAACTCCCGGTCCGCGATCGCGGTGTACGTCGAGTCCCCGAGCCGGCCGGCGGCCACAGCGGTGCCGAAGTACCTGCCGGAGGGGGTCGCCTGGGTACCCAGGGCGGCGGCTCCGGCGGAATTGGGGAGGAGCGCCACGACACCGGCCACCAGCGCCGCGGCCGACGTTGCTACCGCCACTACCTGGCGACGCCGGCTGAGCCGGTGCAGACCCTTCATGACTCTCCCCGCGGGTTGCGGGTCACCCTTGGCGCCGCGATCGTGCGCGCCTCGGCCGGGGGTTCGTGGGTGTGTCGCATCATTGGAGCGGCTTTCTTCCGGGGATTCCTCAGTGGGGAAGCACCTCCCATGCCGGCCCGTCAGGGTGAGCGGCGGGAAGAGCACCCCACACATGGGAGGCCTCCGGACTCACGGCCCCGTAACGAAAAAGGTGGCGCGATCCGGACGATTGCCCGGTGATGCATCTCGCAGGCGGAAAGCGTTACGCCGAGCCCTGCGGCCTGGTCGTCCCCGTCAGGCCTTGCGGATGATGAAGGAAGCCTGGCCGGCGAAGGCCCGAGTGCCGTCGGAGCCGTCGAGCCAGATGCCACCGTCGCGGTAGCGGAGGACCGATCCGGGATAGTTGTGCGCGTGCAGGGTCACCGACCCGGCCACCGCCCCGGGGAGCGGACAGAAGGTGGCGTCCTCACGGAACAGCTCGCTGCCGTCGTCGGTGCTCAGCCGTAGCCGCAGGTCGCGATGGCGCAGGTAGCGGCCGTCGGCGGCGCGGAAGGTGACGCACCGGGTGTCGGCCAGGCCGCCGATGACCGTGAAGGTGACCCGCTGCCGGGTCTGCGCGCTGCTGGACGCGTCGACGCGGCCGAGCGTCGCGAAGTCGCCGGCGTACGTGAGGTACAGGGCGGGGTCGTCCACGGACTCCAGCGACTGTGCGCCCAGCGGAACCACGGCTGCGATGGCGGACGGGCTCACCGGAGACGGTCCGGCCGAGGTGGTGGTGCCCGGCGAGGTCGGCGTGGGACTGCCGACCGTGGGAGCGGCGGTGACGCCGGGCACCCGAGGCGCCGGTTCGGGCCAGGTCGCGTAGGTGGTGGCGGCGCCGGTGATGAGCACCGCGCCGGTGGCGAGGCTCACCAGAGGATGAGCGGTCACCGCGGAGAGTTTGGCGATCAGCGAGCTGTGCAGGCCGCCTCCCCCCGTCGCCGTGCCTGCCGCGACCTGTGCCGTGGCCAGGCCGGCGGCGCTCGCGGCCGTACCCGACAGCAAGCCCTTGGCGGCCAGCGCGGCGATGAGCCCGGCCGGGACCGCCAGCGGCGCGACGCCGAGGAGCAGGAGTTCGGCCGGAATCCGTTCGGCCGTCGTCGCCGCGCAGACCGGGCATCCGCGGGTGTGCCGCGCGATCCGCTTGCGCCACACCGATGCGGGGCGACCGTCCCAGCCGACGACGGTCTCGTCCAACTGCGGACAGCGCGGGTCGGCGTTCAGCGAGGCGACGATCGTCCGGCTCAGATCCAGCTGCTCGCGCATGCGTTGCAGGCGCACTCCGATGTGGGCGGCCGTGAGCCCCGTCGCGGCGGCGAGGTCGTCACGGCTCAGCGAGCCGGCGCCTTCCTGCCACCACAGCGACAGCAGCACCCGATGGTCCGGGTCGAGCCACCGGCCGGCTTCGACGACCTGGCGGCGCTCGTCCGACACGTGCAGACGCAGGATCGTCATGTCCTCGGATTCGGCGCCGGCGTCCGGTATCTGGTGCGCCTCGTCGATGACCGCGCTCCGGCCGGCGAAGACGCGTTGCCGGTGGCGGTGGGTACTGATCTGACGGAGCGTGATCGACACCAGCCAGGACCGGAAGCTCTCCGGGGCACGCAGGGCAGGCAGGTCGCGCACCACGCGCAGCAGGGCTTCCTGGACGACGTCGTCGACGTCGGCATGTCCGCTCAGCGCACGCCCGACGATGTTGTAGAGCAACGGCAGGTACGCGGCGATCAGTTCCTCGCGCGCCCGGTCGTCACCGGCCTGCGCCGCGACCACCAGCCCCGCGTGGTCTGCATCCATGAGCCCCATCCCAACCTTCCTCAGGGGAGCGATCCGCCGCGTAGGCGCCACACCTTAGCGTCGGCAAAGGACTGCGGCCAAAGGCGGCCGAAGCAGGTGCCATGGGTCACGGACCGGCCCGGGGTGTCAGTCGGGTGGGAGGGTGAGGGTGGCGAGGGCGCCGCCGGCGGGGTGGTTGGCGAAGGTGAGGGTGGCGCCGATGACGCGGGTGTGGCCGGTGGCGATGGTGAGGCCGAGGCCGTGGCCGCGGCCGCGTTCGGGGACGTTGGTGCGGAAGCGCTGGGGGCCGTGCCGGAGCAGGTCGTCGGGGTAGCCGGGGCCGTGGTCGCGGACGGCGATGCGGTGGCCGTCGACGTGGAGGTGGACCGGGGCGGCGCCGTGGCGGTGGGCGTTGAGGATCAGGTTGCCGAGGATGCGGTCCAGTCGGCGCAGGTCGGTGCGGACCTGCCGGTCGGCGGTGGCTTCGGTGACCTCGACCGTGACGTCCAGTCCGGTGAGGGAGACGGTGCGGCGCACCGCGCGTTCCAGGGGGACGGCGCAGAGGTCGGGGGACTCGGCGTCTGCGTCGAGGCGGGAGACCTCCAGGAGGTCCTCGACCAGGCCGCGCAGGGCTTGGACCCGGTTCTGGACGAGCTGGGTGGGGCGGCCGGGCGGCAGCAGTTCGGCGGCCGTGACGAGGCCGGTGAGCGGGGTGCGCAGCTCGTGGGCGACGTCGGCGGTGAAGCGCTGCTCGTCGGCGAGGCGGCGGTGCAGGGTGCGGGACATCAGGTCGACGGCGGCGGCGAGGTCGGCGACCTCGTCCTTGCCGTCGACGAGTTCGCCGATCCGGGTGTCCGTCCCGCCGGCGGCGATGCCCCGGGCGGCCGTGGCGGCGGTGCGCAGGCGGCGGCTGATCCGGTCCGCGACGAGCACGCCGGCCAGCACGGTGGTGAAGACCGCGGCGACGACGGTGAGCAGGATGATCCGGTCCAGGTCGGCGATGGCCTGCCGGTCCTGGGCGAAGCCCACCCGGACGGAGAGCACCCCGTCCTGGACCGGGGAGGCCGCCCACATCGACTCGCCCTTCCCGTCGGCCGCGAGCAGCGAGCCCTGCCGGCCGCCCCCGGCGAGGGTGCGCAGGGGGCCGGGCAGGGTGGGGTCGTCCAGCGCGGCGCCCCGGCCGGCCAGTTCGCGGTTGCGGCCGTAGTCGGTCAGGGCCGAGTCGAGGGCGGCGAGCGCGGTGGCCCGGGCCTGGTCGACGTGCTGACGGATCATCGCCTGGTGGACCAGCAGGCCGACGGCCACCGCGACCAGGACGGAGATGGCGGCGACGGCGGTGGCGATCTGGCGGCGCAGGGTCATGCCGGGCGCCGCAGCTTGTAGCCGAACCCGCGGACGGTCTCGATCCGGCCGGAGCCGATCTTGGCGCGCAGCCGCTGCACGTGGACGTCCACGACCCGGGTGTCGGCGCCCCACTCGTAGTCCCAGACCCGTTCGAGCAGGGTGGAGCGCTCCAGCACGATGCCGGGCGCGGCGGTGAACTCCAGCAGCAGCCGCAGTTCGGTGGGGGTGAGCGGGACGAGGCGGTCGTCGACCCGCACCTCCATGCTGTCGGTGTCCACTCGCAGGCCGTCGAAGCTGCGGACGGCGGCGGAGGACGGGGACGCAGGGGCGTCCGGGGGCTGCGGGGCGTCGGTCGCGGCTGCGGGGATGCCGACTGTGGGGGAGCCGGCTGCCGGGGAGTCGGCCGAGGGGATGCCGGGCGCGTCGGCCGCCGGGACGACGCGGATGCGGCGCAGCACCGTACGGATCCGGGCGACCAGGACGGCGCTCTCGAAGGGCTTGACGACGTAGTCGTCCGCGCCGGCCTCCAGCCCGGAGACCACGTCCACCGGGTCGGTGCGCGCGGACATCATCAGGATCGGCAGCTGGCTCTCCTCGCGGATCCGGCGGCAGAGGCCGACCCCGTCGAGCAGCGGCAGCATGACGTCCAGCAGGAGCAGGTCGGGCCGGACGGCGTGGAAGGCCTCCAGGCCCTCCAGGCCGTCGGCGGCGGTGGTGACCGGGAAGCCGTAGCGCTCCAGGGCCATCCGGGTGGCCTCGCGGATCACCTCGTCGTCCTCGACCAGGAGGATGTGCGGGTGGGCGGGGGCGGTCATCGCTTCGGCTCCGGGGTCGCGGTGGGGGCGGCGGGCTGGGAGGTCGGGCGGGCCGCGCGCGCGGAGGGGACGGCCGCGCCGGGGGCCGGTTCCGGCGGTCCGACGACGGGGGAGCGGGCCGGCGACGCGGGGGACCTGGGGGTGGCGCTGGGCGGCTGGGCGCTGTCCGGGCCGGTGGGCGGCAGCACGCCGAGGCCTTCGTCCTTGCGTTCCAGCAGGACGAGCCTGACCCCGTCCCAGCGGTAGTGGCTGCTGGTGCGGACGTAGACGCTGGTCGACTCGTACAGCCACAGTTCGGAGCCGATGGTCTCGGCGCTGAAGGTCCGTTGGACCTGCACCCGCAGGACGGGCAGGAGCCGGTCCTCGGTGGGGGCGAGGGTGTAGACGTGCAGCACCACCGGCCCGGGGGTGCTGACGGTGGTGATCAGCGAGAGCCGTCCGTCCCCGGTGAGGTCGCGGAACTCGGGGCTGCGGACCTCGCACCCGGTGCAGGAGCCGAGCGCCTGCCGCTCCTCCGGGGTCACCGCCGGGTCCTTGGCGAGGACGGTGCGGACGTCGAGCGCGGTGATGTCGCGCCCTGGGACGGTCAGGTCCGGTACGGGCTGCGGTGGCGCCTGGGTGGCGCCGCCGGCCCCGGTGTCGGACGGGGGCGTCGACTGCGAGGAGGCCGGGTTCGGCCACAGCGGCCGGGGGACGGGCGATGGCGTGACGGCCCGGGCCGGGCCCTGGTCCCGCAGGCCGCCGGGGGTGGCCCGGCCGAAGGCCAGGGCGGCGAGGGCGAGGAGAACGACCAGGCCGGCCAGGGCCGCCACGGGGACGGCGCCGGGCCGGCGACGGGGTGCGGGTGGTGCTGCCACGGTCGGTGTTCGTCCTCCTGGTCTGCGGCGCGGTGCCGGTTCGTCGCCCCGTGGCCGTCCTGGTGGTAGGTCGCCCGGACGGCGGCCCGCGGTTCCGCCCGGGCCGGAGCGGCGCGGGTCAGGCCGGGACGACGGGCAGGTCGGGTCAGGCCGGGACGACGGGCAGGTCGGGCCCGGTCAGGCCAGGTCCGCCAGCACGATGATGTTGTCCGTCCAGTGGCCGTCCGAACCGATCCGCCCGCCGCAGGTGATCAGCCGCAGCGCGGGTGCGGGCGTGTCACCGTAGACCTGCTCGGTGGGGAAGCCGTCCTTGGCGGCCTGGAGCAGCGTACGGACCTTGAAGTCCACGGTGCTGCCGTCCGCGCGCCGTACCCGGACCAGTTCGCCGGGCTGCAGCTTCGGCAGCTGCCGGAAGACCGCCGGGCCGTGCACGGTGTCGTAGTGCCCGATCAGGACGGCGGGCCCGGTCTCGCCCGGGGTGGGGCCGTTGCGGTACCAGCCGACCTCGTCGCCCCGGTCGGCGGGCGGCACCTGGACCGTCCCGTCGGAGTTCAGGCCGAGGTCGGTCACCGGCGCGTCCACCCCGGCGGAGGGGATCAGCAGGCGGGTCGGCGGCGCGGGCGCGAAGGGCTTCGGCGCGCCGGGCACGGCGGTCGTGGGGGCCGAGGCGGCCCCGGTGGCCGGTGCCGCCGGCGGGGTGTCGGCGGTGCCGCCGTGGCCGGAGGTCTCGATCCGCACCACCGGGGTGTCCCGGCCGGAGAGCGCCAGCGAGGTGCCGAGCACCAGGCAGAGCAGGCCCGCCGCGCCGAAGGCCGTACGGCGCAGGGCGCTCGGCCCGGGTCTGGCGGCTCGACGCCGCCCGCGCGCGTGCCCGCGGCCGCGGGCCTGCCCGGCCCCGGCGTCGCGGTGGCTGCCGGTCCCCACCGCCGGGGCGGCCCCGGCGCCGCTTCCCCGCCTGGCCAGGTGCGGGGGAACGGCGCCGGGGTGCCCGGCGGACTCGGGACCGGTGTCAGCCGCGCGCACCGGAACGGCGGCGCAGGACGGCGAAGCCCAGCGCCCCGGCGCCGACGGCCGCGACGGCGCCGCCGCCCGCGAGCATCAGGCCGGAGCCGTCGGCGGCACCGGAGCCGTCACCGGCCTGCGCGGCGCCCTTCGGCACCTCACGGACCTGCGGCTGGGCGCCGTTGGGGGCCTGCGGAGTGGGTACGGCCCGCGGGCTCTCGGACGGCGAGGCCACGGCGGCGGGGGCCTTCGGGTTGGCCGGCGCCGGGGAGGCGGTGGGCACGGCGCCCGAAGCCGGCGAGGCGACGGCGCCGCCCGGGGCGGTCGCGACGGGCTTCGGCGCGCCGTCGGCCCAGGCCTGCCCGCCGGTGACGACGGTCAGCAGTGCGGCCCCGGTCAGGGTGCAGGCCGCCAGGAGGCGGCGGGCGGGCGAACGGTCGGTACGGCTCCTGCTCGTGCTCATGCGGTGTTCTCCATCTGCATCGGTGGTGTACGTCGGTCGTCGGTGCGGACCGATCGCGTCACGCGCGGCCTCGCGGATCGCGTCGCTCGGGACGTCGCGGATCGCGTGACGCGGCGTGATGCGCAGCGGTCGCGGACGTTCGTCGTCGGCGCCGGACGCGCACGTCCTCGTCACGGACGCCCACCGGCCGGTACAGCCGGAGCCGGTACGGCCGGAGCCGGTACGGCCGGTGCGGCCGCTACGGCCGGGGCGTCGACAGTGACGGTAGGAGGGCCGTGTCGCGGTCCTCGGCCGGTCGTGTCACGGTCGGCCATCGGCTGCGTAACGGCTGCGGGCGGCGACGTCACCGCGCCCCGTGACGTCGCCGCCCGGTGCCGCCGGAAGCACCCGCACCGGCACCGACGAACACTCCGCGCCGCCCACGAAGTCACTCCGCACCGCCCATGAAGACCCTGCGCATCGCACCGACGCGCCGGTGAGCGCCCCCGCCCTCCGGCGCGTACCTCTGGGTGGGGGACCGAGCGGGACCAACAGAGAGGTGACAGCGATGAGCATGCTGGCCAACCTGGTGCCGGCGATGCGGCATCCGCGCAAGCGGACCGGGACCGGCAAGGAGACCAGGCACTCGAAGACGAACGACCGTCGCCGCCGTCGTGGAAGCAACTCGCGGCACTGACGGCTTCGCCGTCCTGTCAGGGCCGGGCCGTCACAGGCCCGGCCACGTCCCATGGGCTGGATTCGTACCGTGTGGTCGCTGCGGCGCCTGATGGCCGTCGACGCGGGTGACGGCGACGGCCGGGCGGACCCGGTCGTCGAACCGGCCCCGGCCGTCCCGCTGCGGCGGACGTTCGGGCGGTTCTGGCCCTACACCCGAGGCGGCCGGCGCTGGCTGGCCCTGTTGCTGGGGTTCGTCCTGCTCGGGCCGCTGGTCGACGTGGCCGCGATCTGGCTGTTCAAGGTCGTCGTCGACGATGTGCTGGTGCCGCGCAGGCTCGGGCTGTTCCTGCCGGTCGCGCTCGGCTACGCCGGGCTGACGCTGGTGGCGGGGGGTCTGCGCTTCGCCGACGAGACGACCTCGACCTGGGTCAGCGAGCGCTTCCTGCTCGCCGTGCGCACGGACGTGTTCCGGCATCTGCAGGGCCTCTCCCTGGGTTTCTTCGAGCGGCGGCGGCTCGGCGACGTCCTGTCGCGGCTGACCTCGGACGTCGAGGCGGTCGAGACCTTCCTCCTCTCGGGCGTCCTCGACGCGGTCGCGTACGTCGCCGAGCTGGCCGTCTTCCTCGCCGTGCTGTTCTACCTGCGGTGGGACCTCGCCGCGGTGGCCCTCGTCGTCGCGCCGGTGTTCTGGTTCACCGCGCGGCGCTTCTCCGTGCTGGTGAAGGCCGCGTCGCGGGAGCGGCGGCGGCGCAGCGGCTCGGTGAGCGCGCTCGCCGAGGAGACCCTCGACAACATCGCGCTGGTGCAGGCGTACAACCGGCAGGACTGGGAGCAGGACCGGTTCCACCGGGAGAACCTGGCGCGGTTCCGGGCGACCATGGCCGCGACCCGGCTGCGGGCCCTGTTCGCGCCGATCGTGGAACTGCTGGAGCTGGTCGGCGCGCTGATCGTGCTCGGGCTGGGCGCCTGGGAACTCGCCACCGGCCGTCTGACACTCGGCGAACTCCTCGTCTTCGTCGCTCTGCTGAGCCGGCTGTACAGCCCGATCCGGGGCATCTCGCGGCTCAGCAACGGCTTCTACTCCGCCTCGGCCGCCGCCGAGCGGATCATCGAACTGCTCGACCAGCGGCCGCAGGTGGCCGATCCGCCGACCCCGCTGCGCCCCGGCCGGATCCGCGGCGCGGTGGCCTTCGACCGGGTGTGGTTCCGCTACCCGGGCACGACCCGGGTGGCGCTGTTCGACGTGTCCTTCCGCGCCGAGCCGGGCGAGACGGTCGCCCTGGTGGGGGAGAGCGGGGCGGGCAAGTCGACGAGCGCCAAGCTGCTGCTGCGCTTCTACGACCCCGAGCGCGGGGCCGTCCGGCTCGACGGCATCGACCTGCGCGAACTCGCCCTGTCCGACCTGCGCGAGCACATCGCGGTCCTGCTGCAGGAGACCCTGGTGATCCACGGCACCGTCCGGGAGAACATCGCCTACGGGCGGCCGGGCGCGACCGACGCCCAGGTCGTCGCGGCCGCGAAGGCCGCCGACGCCCACGAGTTCGTCAGCCGGCTGCCGGACGGCTACGACACGCTGGTGGGCCGGCAGGGCGGCCTGCTCTCCGGCGGGCAGCGGCAGCGGATCGCGATCGCCCGGGCGATGGTCCGGGACGCGCCCGTCCTGCTGCTCGACGAGCCGACCACCGGGCTGGACGCGGAGTCCGGACGGCGGATCCTGGAGCCGCTGGGCCGGCTGATGCGCGGCCGGACGACGATCATCATCTCGCACAACCTGCTGACCGTACGGAACGCCGACCGGATCGTGCTGCTCCGCGGCGGCTGCGTCGCCGCCTGCGGCACCCACCGGGAACTGCTCGCCCGCGACGACGGCTACGCCCGGCTCGACGGGCTGCACCGGCCACCGCTCCAGGGGGTGGCCTGATGGGCTCCCGACAGCCGCTCCCCGCAGGCGAGTCCATCGCCCCCGGCTACCGGGTCCTGGCACATCTGTGCCGCACCGGCTGGCTCGACGTGTACGACTGCTGGAGCGAGGAACGGGACTGCCGCTGCGTGGTCAAGGTGCTCCGGTCCGACCGCCGCCGCGACCGCCGACTCCGCGAGCGCCTGCTCCGCGAAGGCCGCTGGCTGGCCGAGTTCACCCACCCGCACCTGGTGCGCGGCTACGGCACGGGCGAGCGCCCGCAGCCGTACGCCGTGCTGGAGACCCTCACCGGCGAAACCCTCGCCCACCTGCTGGACACCCGACCGCGCCGCCCCGCCGCCACCGACCTGGCCATGCTCGGACTGCACCTCTGCTCGGCGACCCGCTACCTGCACGGCCAGGGCCTCCTGCACCTCGACCTCAAGCCCTCCAACATCGTGATCGACTGCCGGCGCGCCATCGTGCTCGACCTCAGCATCGCCCGCCCCCCGGGCCCGGGCACCCCCGGCATCGGCACGGACGGCTACCTCGCCCCCGAACAGGCCTCCGGCGGCCTGCTCACGGCGGCCACCGACGTCTGGGGCATCGGCATCACCCTCTACGAAGCCGCCACCGGCACCACCCCCTTCCCCGGCCCGTCCCCGCACGGCCCGGTCCCCCCGGTCGCCCGCAGCCGCCGTCTTCCGCGCCCCCTCGCCGCCGCCATCGACGACTGCCTCCACCTCGATCCCGCCGCCCGCCCGAACCTGCCCCAACTGGCGGAAACCCTGGACGAGTTGCTCCCCCAGGGGCGCCGTTGGGTGCCGCCGGAGGAGTGACCGGCGCCTGCCGCGCCCGGGCAGCCTCGGCTACCGCGCCGCTCGCAGCTGCCGGAGGGTCCGGCCCGGCCCGAGCTTCCCGCTGTGGCCGGCGAAGAGTTCGGCGGCGCGGCGGTAGGAGAGGCGGGCGCGGCCGGTGTAGGGGCAGCGGTCGGGGGCGGGGGTGCCGGCAGGGGCGCGGCGGTCGGTGAGGAAGAGCGGGCCCGTGCTGCGGCCGGCGAGGAGGAGGGGGAGGAGACGGGCGGTGCCGGACTGCCAGTGGACGGGGGTGTGCCCGGGGCGGGTGCGGCGGCGGGGGAGGTCGAGGTGGTCGGTGTCCAGGGCCAGGACGGTCTCGATCGCGGCGCCGGACTCGTGCAGCAGGTGCCAGAGCGTCTGACTGCTGATTGCTCGGCCGCAGGCCGGGCCGCCCGCTCGCGGTGGCCACCGTGGTCGGCCTGGGCTGGGCGCTGCCCTCCGGGGCGCTCGCGGCCGGGGCGTCATTGCTCTGGGTGGTCGCCGGTGCGCTGGTGGCCGGGGTCGGTTCGGCGGTCTGCGGGACGCTCTACAGCGCGACGACGCAGAAGTGGGTGCCGGTGGAACTGCTCGGCCGGCTGACCTCCTTCGGCGCGCTCGGTTCCTTCGCTCTCGGCCCGCTCGGCCTGGCGGTGGCCGGTCCGTTGGCCGGCCGGTTCGGGACGGACAGCGTGTTGCTGCCCGGCGCGCTCTGGCAACTGGCCTCCGGAGCCGTAGTGTTGGCCATACCGGCGGTACGGAATCGCCGCTGGGAGGAGGGCCCGGAGAACTGACCCACCCCTCGGACGGCTTCGGGGCGCACCCCCGGCCCCCGGTGCGGCCCACCGCGCACCGCGCCCGGCCGGCCCCGGAGCGCAACCGGCTGCCCCACCCGCGCACGCACGCCTCCGCGGCGGGCGGGGCGGCCGACCCGGTCGTACCGTGGAGGGTGCGGGGGTATGGAGGAGGTTGTCCAATGCCCGGTTCGCTCACCATCAGCCACCACGAGTCCGCGGTCTCCCTGGACCACGCGGACGCCGAGCGGCTCGCCACCGTACTGGCCGAGCTGGCGTACCTGCTGGAGATTCCGGGCCCGAACCGGATCAACGACGCGCAGCTCGCCCTCCTGTGCGAGGGCCGCGCCCCGGACCGCGCCGGCCTGGCGCACTGGTCGCAGGCGCTCGCCACCCAGCTGAAGGGGCGGCTCTGACCGAAGCCGACCGCGGCCGGGAAACCGATCGCGACCGGGCAGCCGATCGCGACCGGGCAACCGGCCACGATCAGGCTGCCGACCATGACCGGGCAACCGACCGCGGCCAGGCCGTCGGCCGCCCGCCGTACGATGGCGCGCGGGGCGGGGACGCCCTCCGGGTGCCGGGGTGGCCGGCGGCCGGTCCGGCGGAGGGTGGGGGCCCGAGCGTGCCGCAGTCCTGGTCGATGTCCTGGCTGACCGTGCCGACGCCGCTGCCCAGCGGCCCGATGCACATCGCGGTGACCCCGCTGGGCGTGGCGGCGGCCGGCTACGGCGGGCGCGAGGACGAGGCGCCGCCGTGCACCGACGAGTCGAAGGTCGCCGCCGTCACCGAGCGGATCGGCGCCTACCTGGCGGGCCGCACGCGCGAGTTGGGCCTGCCGATCGACTGGAGCCTGAGCTCCGGTCCGCACCGCGCCGTCCTGCAGACGCTCTGGCGCGAGGTGCCGTACGGCCGGACCGTCACCTACGGCGAACTGGCCGCCCGTAGTGGGGTGTTCGAGGACGTCACGGAGCCCGGCCTGGCCGCCCGGACGGTCGGGCAGATGATGGCCGCCAACCCCGTCGCCCTGCTGGTGCCCTGCCACCGGGTGGTGGCGGCGGACGGGATCGGCGGTTTCGGCGGCGGCCGGGTCGGGATCGAGGTGAAGCGCTGGCTGCTCACCCTGGAGGGGGTGCTGGAGCCGACGCTCGACTGGAACGGGCCGCTGTAGCAGGCGAATCGCCGTCGCCGTCGCCGGGGCCGTGGGAAGATGGGGTTCGGGATTCCAGTACTTTCGAATAAATAGTCGAATGAACTTCGATCAGGTGATCGAGTCGTACTATTTGTTCGGTTATTCCAAACCACTCGAATGAGTGATTGCGGGCTGCCCTCGAACGGGCCCACCATGAAGCTGCAACACGAATGTGCAGAGCGACACTTCATCGGGCACGCGAAGGGTTCCCCTCATGTCGACCGAAACCAATGCCGGTATTCCTGCGCCCGGCGCGCAGGCGGATATCCGGCAGCAGCAGAGTCTGAGCACGGCGGGCGCGCGGAACCTCGCCACGACCACCAAGTCCGCGCCGCAGATGCAAGGCATCAGCCCGCGCTGGCTGCTCAGGCGGCTGCCCTGGGTGCAGGTTTCCGGCGGGACCTACCGGGTCAACCGCCGCCTGCGCTACGCGGTCGGCCGCGGCCGGGTGAGCTTCGTCAAGACCGGCGCCGAGGTGCGGATCGTCCCGCCGACGCTCGCCGAGGTGCCGGTGCTGCGCGGATTCCAGGACGAGGCCGTGCTCGAGGAGCTGGCCTCGCGCTTCGTGCAGCGGGAGTTCAACCCGGGGGACGTCCTCGTCGAGGCCGGTACGCCGATCAGTGAGGTCTTCCTGATCGCGCACGGCAAGCTCGACCGGATGGGCACCGGCAAGTACGGCGAGGAGACGGTGGTCGGCACCCTCGCCGACGGCGACCACCTCGGCGACGAGGCGGTCCAGCAGGACGGCGGCACCTGGCCGTACACCGTCCGCGCCGCGACCTCCGGCACCGTGATGGCGCTGTCCTGGCCCTCCTTCGAGGAACTGCACGACCGCTCCGAGGCGCTGCAACTGCAGGTCATCGAATACCTGAACGGCTTCCAGCAGGCGCAGAACAAGCACGGCGAGGCCGCGATCGACCTCTCCGCCGGCCACCTGGGCGAGTACGAGCTGCCCGGCGCCTTCGTGGACTACGAGCTCAAGCCGCGTGAGTACGAGCTGAGCGTCGCGCAGACCATCCTCAAGGTCCACAGCCGCGTCGCCGACCTCTACAACCAGCCGATGAACCAGACCGAGCACCAGCTCCGGCTGACCATCGAGGCCCTGCGCGAGCGCCAGGAGCACGAGCTCGTCAACAACCCCGAGTTCGGCCTGCTGGCGAACGCCGCGTACGACCAGCGGATCCAGACCCACTCCGGCCCGCCCACCCCGGACGACATGGACGAGCTGCTCAGCCGCCGCCGCAGCACCAAGATGTTCCTGGCCCATCCCAAGGCCATCGCCGCCTTCGGCCGGGAGCTCAACAAGCGCGGCATCAACCCGGGCACGGTCGAGGTCGAGGACAAGCAGATCATGTCCTGGCGCGGGGTGCCGGTCTTCCCGTGCAACAAGATCCCGATCGTCGGAAACACCAGCTCGATCATCGGGATGCGAATCGGCGAGGACAACCAGGGTGTCATCGGGCTGCACCAGACCGGAATTCCGGACGAATACCAGCCGAGCCTTTCGGTGCGGTTCATGGGAATCGATGACAAGGCCATCATTTCCTACCTGGTGAGCGCCTACTACTCCGCCGCGATCCTGGTGCCGGACGCGGTCGGCGTCCTGGAGAACGTGGACATCGCGCAGCGCTGACGGGCCCGGCGGGGCCGATCGGAGATCCACGCCGTCCGGCCGGAGGTGCCCACCGCACCCCGGCCGGCAGGCGTTCCGACGTGTTCCGGCGCGTTCCGACGCATCCCGGCCCCGATGCGTCCCGCCGCGCCCGGACACTGCCCGACACCCACAGCGGCACGACCCCGGCCCGCCCGCGCCGGGCCATCCCACGACAGGCGCCAACAAGGGGGAGAGACCCATGACGAGTCCCACGCTGGAGCGGGACCACAAAGAGGGGCACGAGGCGGCCGAGATCCTCGCCCGCGCCCGCGCACTGGTCGACCCGGTCATGCGGGCCGCCGTCGACTCACTGCCCGGCACGATGCGCAAGGTCGCCGGCTACCACTTCGGCTGGTGGGAGGCGGACGGCACGCCCGCCGCGGCCTCCTCCGGCAAGGCGATCCGGCCGGCCCTGGTCCTCGCCGCCACCCAGGCCCTGGGCGGTACGCCCGGCGAGGCCGCCGCCGCGGCCGCCGCGGTGGAGCTGGTGCACAACTTCACCCTGCTCCACGACGACGTCATCGACCGGGACGACACCCGGCGCCACCGGCCCACCGCCTGGCGGGTGTTCGGCACCACCGAGGCCATCCTGGCCGGAGACGCCATGCACTCCCTCGCGCTGCGCCTGCTCGCCGAGGACACCCACCCGGCGGCCCACGGCTCGATCCGCCGACTCGCCGACTGCGTGGTCGAACTCTGTGAGGGCCAGCAGATCGACTGCGCCTTCGAACAGCGCAACGACGTCTCGCTGCCCGAGTGCCTGGCCATGGCGGAGGCCAAGACCGGCGCGCTGCTCGGCGCCGCCTGCGCGCTGGGCGCCCTGTACGGCGGCGCGTCCGAGGAGGCGGCGCAGGCGATGGACGGCTTCGGCCGGGAGATCGGCCTGGCGTTCCAGCTGATCGACGACCTGATCGGCATCTGGGGGGACCCGGCGGTGACCGGCAAGCCGGTCGGCGCGGATCTGGTCGCCCGGAAGAAGTCCCTGCCGGTGGTCGCGGCGCTGGGCTCCGACACTGTCGAGGGCAAGCGGCTGGCCGAGCTGTACGCACTCGAACGCGCCCTGAGCTCCGAGGAGTTGGCGCAGTGCGCGGCGGCCGTCGAGGGGGCCGGCGGGCGCGGCTGGGCGCAGGGGCAGTCGTGTGAGCGGATGGCCACGGCGATGGCGCAGCTGGCCGCCGCCGTACCGGAACCGTCCGCGGCCGACGAACTGCTGGCGCTCGCCGAGCTGGTCACCCGCCGGACGCATTGAGGCTCTACGCCCTGAGGCTGTACGCACCGAGGCCGGACGCACCGAGGCCGTACGCACCGAGGCCGGACGCACCGAGGCCGTACGCGCGGGGTGCCGTTGGTGAGTGGGAAGTCGGCCGGTCCGACTTCCCACTCCGCCGGCTCGCTCCGGCCCTCGCTCACCCGGCTCGCTCCGCGGGCTCGCTCACCCGAAGGCGGCCAACAGCCGTCGCTCCTTCGCGGGTTCGATGCCCTGTCGCGCCACCGCGCCCGGCCGCCCCTTGCGCCCGTCGGCATCGGTGTCCTCGGCGGGCCCGCGGGTCCGCAGCCACTCCCAGGTGTCCCGCGCGGTGTCGGCGAACGGCCGGCAGCGCAGCCCGGCCGCCTCCGCCCGGCTGGTGTCGGCGAGCCAGGCGCCCGCCATCCCGGGCAGATCCGGGGCCCAGAGCGGCAGTTCGGTCCACGGCTCGACCCGGTCCGGCCCCTCGGCGAGCAGCGGCCCGTCCGGGACCCAGACCAGTTCGGTGTCCGGGGCTCCCGCGACCGCCCGACAGGTCTCCAGCCACTCGCCGAAGCGCAGCCGTCCGGGCGGCGCCGTGGTGAGGAACCGGCCCGTCGTCCGGGCCGTCAGCAGGTCCAGCCCGAAGGCGGCGAAGTCCCGGACGTCGATCACCTGCATGGTCCGCTGCGGATCCCCCGGGGCGAGCACCCGCCCGCCGCGCGCCATCCGCTCCAGCCACCAGGGCAGCCGGCCGCCGTTCTCGTACGGTCCGATGAGCAGCCCGCTGTTGAGGAGCAGCGAGCGCTCGGCGCCGAAGCCCTCCAGCACCGCGCGTTCGCAGCCGGCCTTCAGGGCGGGGCTGAACGGCTGGTCGGGCGGGGTGTCGGCGGGGCAGGGGTGTCGTGGGGAGTCCTCGCCGATCACCCGGGCGGGCCAGTCGGTGAAGGCGTGCACGGAGGAGACGAAGGTGTAGTGCCCGGCCCGTTCGCGCAGCAGCCGCGCGGCGAGCGAGGCCTGGGCGGGCTGCTGGGCGGAGGTGTCGACGACGGCGTCCCAGTCGCGGCCGTCGACCAGCCGGGCGAGGTCCTCGGCGCTGTCGCGGTCACCCCGGACGGCCTCGACCCCGGGCAGGTCGGCGGCGCTGTGGCCGCGGTTGAAGGTGGTCACCTGGTGCCCCCGGGCGAGGGCTTCGGCGGCGTAGGCCCGTCCGAGGAAGGACGAGCCCCCGAGCAAGAGGATCTTCATACCGCTCACCTTCTCCCCGCCGCTCCGCCCGTACGCCCGGATTCGCGCTCAGCAGATGCCGCGGTGTCGAGCGAATGCCGTGGCGCCGAGCGAATGCCGCGGTGTCGAGCGAATGCCGCAGCGTCGAGCAGATGCCGCGAGGCACCCGATCCGACATGCCGCCCCCTCCCGCCCCACTTAGCATCCCATCTGTACAGGTCTGTACAGATCTGTGGCGGTTCCACCGGATTCGGAGTGGGAGAGCGACAGCATGGTCAACCCGGCACTCGTGGACCCGGCCACCGTCCGCGCGACCGCCGCCGAGGCCTGGATCCGCGCCCAACCGATGCTGCGCAACTACCGCGCCCTCTACGCCCAGGCCCTGGACGACGCGGACCCGTCGTACGTCGGCGGCTTCGGCGTCTTCCGCCACCACCCGCAGCCACCCACCCCCGCCGACACCTCCGCCCGCACGCCCGCCGAGCCCCTGACCGGCGGCGTCACCGGCGGCATCACCGGCGGTGTCACCGGCGGCGAGGCCGGTGACACCCCGTACTCCCGGGCCTGGCTCGACCTGCGCACCGAGCCCTGGGTGGTCTCGGTCCCCGCTGAGGACCGCTACTACGTCCTCCCGTTGCACGAACTCGACACCGTGTACGCCGGTTTCATCGGCTCCCGGACCACCGGCCCGGAAGCCGGCGACCACCTGGTGGCCGGCCCCGACTGGCACGGCGAGCCCCCGCCCGGCATCCGCGGCGTGATCCGTACCGCCACCCGGCTGGTCGGCATCCTCGGCCGCACCCGGCTCGCCGGGAACACCCCCGCCGAGGTCGCCGAGCTCGCCGCCGTCCAGGAGCGGTACCGGCTGCGCCCGCTGCACGAGTACGCCGGTACTCCCGCGCCGCCGCCCGCCCCGGAGCCGCTCTGGCCGGTCTGGCGCGAGGAGGTCCCGGACGGCGTCGAGTTCCTCGCCTTCCTCGACTTCCTGCTCGGCTTCTTCCCGGCGGACGGCCCCGTCCGGCTGCCGCCCGCCGAGACCGACCTGCGCGGCCGCCTCGCCGACCTCGGCGTCGACGGCCGCGGCGAGTTCGAGCCCGCCGCCCTCCCGCTGGAGCTGCGCGCCGAGATCGAACGAGGCATCGCCGACGGCCGCGCGCAGCTGCGGCGCGCCACCGCCGAACTCCGCGACCGCGCCGGGCTGTTCGGCACCCGCGAGCAGGTCGGCGCGGACTTCCTCCGGCAAGCCGTCGGCGCCGCGGCCGACCTCCACGGACTGCCCACCGAGGAGGCCTGGTACGGCCGTTGGGAGGCGGACGGCACGGGCCGCCGGCCGCCGGACGCGAGCGACCGCGACCACGTCATCCGCTTCACCCCGGACGCGCTGCCGCCGGCCCGCTTCGCCTGGTCCGCCACCCTGTACGCGCTCCCGGACCACCGGCTGGTCGACAACACCCTGGACCGCTACTCGATCGGCGACCGCACCCCCGGACTGGTCCGCGACCCGGACGGCGGACTCACCCTCTATGTCCGGCACAAGCGGCCCGCCAACGCCGAACACTCCGCCAACTGGCTGCCCGCCCCGGACGGCCCGTTCACCGTGGTGCTCCGGCTCTACGGCCCGGACCGGGCCGTCCTCGACGGCCGCTGGCGGCTCCCGCCGCTCGACCCGCGCTGACCGAAGCCCCTCGTCCTGACCGAAGCCCCTCGTCCCGACCGACCCCCTTGTTCCGACCGACCGTACGAAGGACCCCCGATGAACCAGCCCGAGCTGGAGGCACTGGCCGCCGACGCGTACGTCTACGGCTACCCGCTGGTCGCCGGCCTCACCATGGTCGATCGCTTCACCCGGGGCGGCCTGGGCACCCTGCCGGCGGCGCCGTTCAACCACTTCAGCCACGCCACCCGGCTGGCCGGCCCGTCCGACGAGTTCGTCTCGGTCAACAACGACACCATCTACTCGATCGCCCAGCTCGACCTCTCCGAGGGCCCGCAGGTGCTCCACGTCCCGGACACCGCGGGCTCCTACTACGTGCTGCAGTTCATCGACGCCTGGACGGACAACGTCGCCTACCTCGGCCGCCGCGCCACCGGCACCAGCGCGCAGACCTGGCTGATCGTCCCGCCCGGCTGGCACGGCACCCCGCCGGACCCGGACCGGGTGATCGAGCTGCCGACCACGGTCGGCACCGTGGTCGGCCGGTTCGCCTGCACCGGCCCGGACGACCTGCCCCGGGTCCGGGCCCTGCAGTCCGCCCTCGTCCTGGAACCGCTGGAGCCCGGCGGCCTGGTCGCCGGACTGCCCGAGCCCGACCCGAACGTCCCCGAGCGGCTGGCCTTCTTCGAACGCCTTCGGGTGTGGATGCAGGCCTTCCTGCCGGCCACCGCGGACATCGAGTACCAGCGGCGCTTCGCCCCGCTCGGCCTGCTGGACGACGGCGCCTCCCCGTACCGCGCGGCCGTCCCCGAATGGACGCTCTCACTGGCCAAAGGCCTGGCCGCCGGCCGCGAACGGGTCGAGGACGCCACCCGCCCACCCGAAGACCACCCGCCCGGCGAATGGCGCTCCGCACTCCACCTCTTCGACTACAACACCGACCACCTCGGCCCCGGCACCCTGGACGACCCCGAATGGCGCATCCCCGACCGTCGCGCCGCCTACCTCAGCCGCGCCGCCGCCGCCCGGGCCGGCCTCTGGGGCAACCACGCCTACGAGGCCTCGTACGCGATGACCTACGACGACTCGGACGGCCGCCCCCTCACCGGCGCCAACAGCTACACCCTGCGTTTCGACCTGCTGCCCCCGACCGAGGCCTTCTGGTCCGTCACGATGTACTCCGTCCCGGACTACTACCTGGTGGAGAACCCGATCGACCGCTACTCGATCGGCGACCGCACCCCCGGCCTGGTCTACGGCGACGACGGCTCCCTCACCCTGACCCTCCAGCACGACCAGCCCGAGGACCCGACCGCCGCCGCCAACTGGCTCCCCACCCCACCCGGCGACTTCCGCCCCATCATCCGCCTCTACCAGCCCAAACCCCTGGTCCTGGACGGCACCTACCAGGTCCCCCCGATCCACCGCACCTGACACCACCCCAGCCCCGGCACCGAAGCCCGGCCAAGCTCCGTCACCCGTGCACGGGAAGTCGGCCTGGTCGACTTCCCGTGCACGGCTCACGCGGCTCGGAAGCCCGAAACGCCCGCCGGGTGACACCTCTCTGCCGAACCGGCGTTCGCCCTAATGCGCCGATGCCGGTGCCGATGCCGGTGCTGACGCCGGAGCCGTGGGCCGCCCCGTCGGACGTGGAGAGGCGCTGCTCGTCGGCGCTGCCGTCGGGGTGCCCGAGGGGGACGGCGAACCCGTCGGCGGGCCGGACGGCGTCGCCGGTGACGAGGGCGACGACGGCGAGCCCGACGGTGAAGGCGCGCCCGTGGCGGTCGGCGAAGGGGTGGCCGTCGGTGGGGCGGTGGCCGTCGGGGACGGGTCGGTCGGGGAGGGGGTCGAGCCGCCGCGGTTGTGCGGGCCGCCTTCCAGGGTGACCACCGCCTGCGAGGGCGGCAGTGCGATCCGGGCGGTCCAGTGCGTGGTCGGCGCGAGGTCCTCGTCCACGGTGACGATCACGGTGATCCGCTGGCCGGGCGCGAGTGTGCCGGAGTCGCGGCTGAGCCGGAGCCAACCGGCGTCCGTCACCGCGTGCCAGCGGATCTCCGTGGTGCCGGAGTCGGTGAGGGTGAGGACCGTACGGCTGCCGTACTCGCCGGCTTCGACGGTGAGGAGTCCGGTCGGGGTCGGTTCGGGCGCCCCCGGTGCGGAGGCCCGGTCGACGACGGGGGCCGGGGCGGCGACCAGGGTCGGGCTGCTGAGCGGGGTGGCGCCGTGGGCTGGGACCGGGATCACCGCGCCCTGGAAGGTCAGCCGTGGAAAACCTGGAAGCAACGTTTCTGCACCGCTGACACCGCCCGCGCCGGCACCGCCCGCCAGCTCCAGCCCCGGTACCCCCGGCCCGGCCGGGCCCCCGACCCCCGATTGCGGCGGCCGCTGCCCGGTCTCCCGACCGGCCTCGTCCACTCGCACCGCCGACACGGAGGCCGCCGCGCCCGGCCCGCCGCCGTTCCGGTGCCCGGCCCAGAGCGCGACCACCGGTGCCGCCAGGACGGCCGCGAGCACCCCCGTGGTCACCACCCGTCGGCGGACCGCCAGCCCGCGCCCGGCGTCCGGCGCCCGGTGCCGGGGAAAACCGCTCTGGTCGAACCGCAGCGCGGGCTCCGCCACCCCCCGACCGGAGACACCCCCGACAACCGCGGCACCCCCGACAACCGCGGCACCCCCGACAACCGCGACACCCCGGACAGGCATGGCACCTGCCACCCCCACCACACTCTGCGGAGCGCCCAGCAACGGCAGCCCGGACAGCCCCGCCGACCCCTCCGCCGCCTCGCCGGCCACCCGCTCCGCCGTCCCCCGGCAGGTCGGGCAGTCCACCACGTGCTGCACCAGTTCCCGCCGCAGCGCCGGGCCGAGCACCCAGTCCCGCCAGGACTCCGCCCCGGCCCCGCCGAGCCGGTCCAGCTCCGGGCAGCTGCCCACACCGAGCACCAGCAGCGCCGCCCTCGTCCGGGCGACCTCGGCCTCGGCGCCGGCCAGCAGCTCGCGGGTCCGTTCGAACGGCTGGCCCAGCACCGCCGCCACTTCCAGCGGGGTCAGCCGGTGCCGGACGGACAACTCCAGCGCCTCGCGCTGCTCCGGGTCGGTGCCGGCCGCTTCCGGCCAGGCGAGCGAGGCCAGCTCGCGGCGCCGCCGGGCCGCCTCGGCCTCGCTCGGCTCCACTCCGGAGGCCCGACCGCCCTCGAACCCATTCCCGCCCCCGACCCCGACCCCAGCGCCGGCCCCGGTCCCGGCCCCGTCCGCGAGTCGCCGCAGGCAGCAGTACCGGGCCAGCGAGAACAGCCAGGCCCGTACCAGCCCGGGCTCGGCCAGTCGGGCGCCGTGCCGTTGCGCCAGTTCACGGACCTCGCGCAGGGCGTCGGCGGCGGCGTCGTGCTCGCACAGCACCGAGAGGCAGTAGGTGAAGAGGCCGTCCGCCTGCCGGTCGTACGCCGCGAGTACGGCGGGTGTCTGCGGCCCGGCCGGCCCAACAGTTCGCGTTGTCACCCGTCCGACGGTAGAGACCCCGGACGCCCTGTCCCCGCCAATCGACGGGTATGTACTTCTTTCGGGTAACAACATCGCCCATCTGTGTGGATGCACGGCGAGTCCGGTGGCGGACGGTCGCTGTCGTACCCAGGCGCTACCGTGGGCCGCATGCCTCCGCGTTCCAAGACCACCGCCAAGCCGCGCCCGGCGTACCGCTGCACCGAGTGCGGCAACCAGCTGCCCAAGTGGGTCGGCCGCTGCCCGGAGTGCAACGCCTGGGGGACGGTCGAGGAGTACGGCGCCGTGCCGATCCGGACGACGGCCGCCGGCCCGGTCAGCGCGCCCGCCCGTCCGATCGCCCAGGTGGACGGCCAGGTCGCGACGGCCCGTTCGACGGGCGTGCCGGAGCTGGACCGGGTGCTCGGCGGCGGGCTGGTCCCCGGCGCGGTGGTGCTGCTGGCGGGCGAGCCCGGCGTCGGCAAGTCCACCCTGCTGCTGGACGTCGCGGCCAAGGCGGCCACCGACCGGCACCGCACGCTCTACGTCACCGGCGAGGAGTCGGCCGGCCAGGTCCGGCTGCGCGCCGACCGGATCAACGCCCTCTCCGAGCACCTCTACCTCGCCGCCGAGTCCGACCTGGGCGCCGTGCTGGGGCACATCGAGGCGGTCAACCCCGGCCTGCTGATCCTGGACTCGGTGCAGACCATCGCCTCCGCCGAGCTGGACGGCGCCCCGGGCGGCCCGGCCCAGGTCCGGGAGGTGGCGGCCGCGCTGATCCGGGCGTCCAAGGAGCGCGGCATGGCCACCCTGCTGGTCGGTCACGTCACCAAGGACGGTCAGATCGCCGGCCCGCGCCTGCTGGAGCACCTGGTGGACGTGGTGCTCAGCTTCGAGGGCGACCGGCACGCCCGGCTGCGCCTCATCCGCGGGGTCAAGAACCGTTACGGCGCGACCGACGAGGTGGGCTGCTTCGAGCTGCACGACGAGGGCATCGTCGGCCTGGCCGACCCGTCGGGCCTGTTCCTGACCAGGCGTGACAAGCCCGTCCCCGGCACCTGCCTCACCGTCACCCTGGAGGGCAAGCGCCCGCTGGTCGCCGAGGTGCAGGCGCTGATGGTGGATTCGCAGATCCCTTCGCCGCGCCGGACGACATCGGGCCTGGAGTCGCCCCGGATCGCGATGATCCTGGCCGTCGTCGAGCGGCACGGCGGTGTGAAGCTCGGCAAGCAGGACATCTACACCGCGACGGTGGGCGGGGTGAAGCTGAGCGAGCCGTCCGCCGACCTCGCGGTCGCGCTCGCGGTGGCCAGTTCCTCCACCGACACCCCGCTGCCCAGCAACCTGGTGGCGATCGGGGAGGTCGGCCTGGCGGGCGAGGTGCGGCGGGTGACGGGTGTGCAGCGGCGGCTCGCCGAGGCGCACCGGCTGGGCTTCACCCATGCCCTGGTCCCGCCGGACCCGGGCAAGGTGCCGACGGGCATGAAGGTGGTCGAGGTGGCCGACATCGGCGAGGCGCTGCGGGCCATCCCGGGCCGCCGCCGGGCCGCCGCCAAACCGCGCGGTGAGGCCCGTGCCGAGGCCCGTGGCGAGGCCCGCACTGAGGCACCGTCGGCGCCGCCGGCCCCGCGCTCGGCCCGGGTCGCGGCCTACCCGGAGGAGCTGATGGACGGCTGGGAGCCGCTCGACTCCGACGAACTCCGCTGACCCAAGCCCTGCCGAAGCCACACACAGTTAGACTTTCCCCAGTCTCATTGGCCAGAAGGCAGTACCGAGCGGTACTGAGCGACAGAGCAACAGACCGCGGACCGTCGCACGGCGCGAGGCGCGCGGCACGGGGTCGACCGGAGGAGTCACGTGGCAGCCAGCGACCGGGGGGCGGACAAGGCCTCCCGTGAGGAGGCCCTGCTGCGTGCCTCCCTCACCGCCATCGCGCCCGGCACGGCGTTGCGTGACGGCCTGGAGCGGGTCCTGCGGGCCAACACCGGTGGCCTGATCGTGCTGGGTTTCGACAGGACCGTCGAGCCCCTCTGCACCGGTGGCTTCGTCCTGGACGTCGAGTTCACCGCCACCCGGCTGCGCGAGCTGTGCAAGCTCGACGGCGCGGTGGTGCTCGACAAGGACATCACCAAGATCGTCCGGGCCGGCGTGCACCTGATGCCGGACTCGACCATCCCGACCGACGAGACCGGTACCCGCCACCGCACCGCCGAGCGGGTCAACCGGCAGACCGGCTACCCGGTGGTCGCGGTCTCGCACTCGATGCGGCTGATCGCGATGTACGTCAACGGCACCCGCCGGGTGCTGGAGGACTCCACCACCGTGCTGTCCCGCGCCAACCAGGCGCTGGCCACCCTGGAGCGCTACAAGCTGCGCCTGGACGAGGTGGCCGGCACGCTCTCCGCGCTGGAGATCGAGGACCTGGTGACGGTCCGGGACGTGACGGCCGTGGCCCAGCGCCTGGAGATGGTCCGGCTGATCGCCACGGAGATCGCCGGCTACGTGCTGGAGCTCGGCATCGACGGCCGTCTGCTCTCGCTGCAGCTGGACGAGCTGATCGCGGGCGTGGAGCCGGAGCGCGAACTGGTCGCCCGGGACTACTTCCCGGAGCGGGCCGCCAAGAAGGGCCGGACGGTCAACGAGGTGCTGGCCGACCTGGAGGCGCTCACCCACGCCGAGCTGCTGGACCTGCAGACCGTCGCCAAGGCGCTCGGCTACTCGGGTACGCCGGAGTCGCTGGACTCCGCCGTCTCGCCGCGCGGCTACCGCCTGCTGGCGAAGATCCCGCGGCTGCCCAACACGGTGATAGAGCGCCTGGTCGAGCACTTCGGCGGCCTGCAGAAGCTGCTCGCCGCGAGCATCGACGACCTGCAGACGGTCGAGGGCGTCGGCGAGACCCGGGCCCGTTCGGTCCGCGAGGGCCTGTCCCGCCTTGCCGAATCGTCCATCCTGGAGCGCTACGTCTGACCCGACGCGCGAACGGCGGACGGCCCCCGGGGGAAACGCTTCCCCCGGGGGCCGTCCCGCGTCCCGGCCCGGTGCCCTTGCCGCAAGCCTGAGAGCCGGCAAGCCCGAAGGAGCCCGTAAGCCCGAAGCCCGAAGCCCGAAGCCCGAAAGAATTGGAAGAGCCCGGAACGCCGGAGCCCCCGGCCGCGCGGCGACCGGGGGGCTCCGAGGGAGTCGACCGTCCCTCAGTTGTCCAGCCGGATCGAGGCCCGCGCCGAGACCTTGTCCCCGGAGAGCCCGGTGAGCTCGGCGAGCACCACGTAGGTGCCGTTCGCCGGCGGCGCCGCGTCCGCGGTCGCGCACTGGGGCTTGCTGCGGCTGCGGTCCCAGGTGAAGGTCTCGGTCTGGCTGCCGTTCGCGGCCAGCTGCACCCAGATGCTGCCCTTGTCGGCCGGGCAGTCGCCGGAGGACCAGACCCGGTCGCCGTTGCTGGCGCTCACGGTGATCGCGGAGGCGACCCGGCCCAGGTCCACCCGGCAGTTGGCGCCGGAGGAGTTCTTGACCGTCAGGGCGAGCCGCGGCTTGTCCTTGGGCTGGTACGAGTTCTGGGCGCCGGCCAGTTCCAGGGCGACCTGCGAGGAGGCGCAGACCGGAAGTGCCATGACCTCGGGGGTGTTGAACGCCGGGGCGCCGCCGGAGCCGCCTGCCGCACCGCCGCCGGAGCCGCCCGCCGCGCCGCCACCGGTGCCGCCGGCCCCACCGCCCGTGCCGCCGGAACCGCCTGCGGGGGCCGGGTTGGCTCCGCCGGTGCCGCCGCCGCTGAGGTTGACCTCGGTGCCGCCGCTGCCCGCCACCGGGCCGCCGGCGGGGTTGCCCGATCCGCCGGGGCGCGCCGCGGGGCCGCTCGGCGAGGCGCCGGGCGTGATGGCCTGGGCCGGAGTCTGGTTCTGGGACGGAACGGCCTGGGCGGCCTTGCTCGGTGAGCCGCCGTCACCGCCCCCGCCCTGATCGGTCATCAGCCAGGCGATCAGGGCGATGACCGCCGCGACGGCGGCGAGCACGACGACGCGCCGACGCCAGTAGATCGAGGCCGGCAGCGGTCCCACGGGTTGACGCAGAGAGGGCACGATCAAACTCTACGAGACTGTGTGTGGCGTTTGACTCACCAACACCGCACAGTCGTCCCTTCCTTCACATGATCCGCCATTTGATCCGTTCGAGGGAGCCCCGGAGGGCTGATTTCCGGGAAATCCTCCGGGGGATCCGGAGTAATTTCCTCCGCTTCGACGCCGCTTCTCCTCCACGTCGACTCCGTCCCGACTCCACTTCGACCGGGTCGGCGGGCATGGGAGGATCGAAGGGCCATGACTGCCATCACCGCCACCGCTGCCGCCACCGAAGCCGCCCGGCTCCCGATGCCCCTGCCGCTGTTCCACTCGACCGTCCTGGACTGGTACGAGGCGACCAAGCGCGATCTGCCCTGGCGGACCCCCGACGCGACGCCCTGGGCGGTCATGGTGAGCGAGTTCATGCTCCAGCAGACCCCCGTCAAGCGCGTGCTGCCCGCCTGGGAGGCCTGGCTGACCCGCTGGCCGACCCCGGCCGACCTCGCCGCCGAGGCGCCCGGCGAGGCGGTCCGGATGTGGGGTCGACTGGGCTACCCGCGCCGCGCGCTGCGGTTGCACGCGGCCGCGGTGTCGATCACCGAGGAGCACGGCGGCGAGGTCCCGGACGACCACGCCACCTTGCTCTCGCTGCCCGGCGTGGGGGAGTACACCGCCGCCGCGGTCGCGTCCTTCGCCTTCCGCCAGCGGCACGTGGTGCTGGACACCAACGTGCGCCGGGTGTTCGCCCGCGCGGTGACCGGCGTCGAGTACCCGGCCCAGGCCACCACCGCCGCCGAGCGCCGCACCGCCACCACGCTGCTGCCCGACGACGCCGAGACCGCCGCCACCTGGGCGGTCGGCGTGATGGAGCTGGGCGCGCTGGTCTGCACCGCGCGCGGCCCGGAGTGCGGGGAGTGTCCGCTGTTCGCCGGCTGTGCCTGGCAGCGGGCCGGCCGCCCGCCGTACGAGGGCCCGGCCCGGCGCGGCCAGTCCTACGAGGGGACGGACCGCCAGGTGCGCGGCAAGCTGCTCGCGGTGCTGCGCGACGCGCACGGCGAGGTCGAGCAGGCCCGGCTGGACGCGGTCTGGCCGGACGCCGTGCAGCGGGCCCGGGCCCTGGACGGCCTGGTCGCGGACGGTCTGGTCGAGCCCGTCGAGCAGGGCGTCTACCGACTTCCCCAGTAGGCGCCGGAACGCGACGGCGCCCCGGGAGCGGAACTCCCGGGGCGCCGTTCGAAGCGGGGGCGGTCAGACGGCCGCCGCCTCCAGCGAGGCCTCGGCCGGCTTCTCGCCCTTGCCCGCCCCGCGCAGCGGCACCTCGCGCAGGAACAGCGCGGCGGCGATCGAGATCACGGCGACCCCGGCACCCACCAGGAAGACGGTGTGCATGCCGTTGGACACCGCGTGGTGGTAGGCGTCCTGGATGTTCTCGGGGAGCTTGCGCAGGGCGGCCGGGCTCATCTGGCCCGGGTCCTTCACGCCACCGCCCGCCGCGGCCTGCTCGCCGAGCTTCTCCTTCATGGTGTCGGTCACCCGGTTGTTGAACAGCGCGCCGAACAGCGCGACACCGAAGGAGCCGCCGATGGTGCGGAACAGGGTGGCGGTGGAGCTGGCCACGCCCATGTCCTTGAGCTCGACGCTGTTCTGCGCGACCAGCATGGTGATCTGCATCAGGAAGCCCATGCCGGCGCCGAGCACGATCATCCAGCAGGCCGAGGTGAAGCTGCTGGTCCCGGTGCCCATGGTGGAGAGCAGGACCAGGCCGCCGGTCATCACGATCGTGCCGATGATCGGGTAGATCCGGTACTTGCCGGTCTTGGTCACCGCCTGGCCGACCACCAGCGAGATCACCAGCATGCCGAACATCATCGGCATCAGCAGCAGGCCGGAGTTGGTCGCCGAGGCGCCCTGGACGACCTGCTGGTAGAGCGGCAGGAAGACGGTCGAGCCGAACATCACGAAGCCGACGATGAAGCCGATGATCGAGACCAGGGTGAAGTTCAGGTTCTTGAAGAGGCTCAGCGGCAGCATCGGCTCCTCGACCCGCTGCTCCACGTAGCAGAAGGCGATCAGCGAGGCGGCGGCGAGCGCGGCCAGGCCGAGGATCTGCTTGGAGCCCCAGGCGTACTGCTGGCCGCCCCAGGTGGTGATCAGCACGAGCGAGGTGATGCCGGTGGTGAGCAGGATCGCGCCGAGGTAGTCGATCTTGGCGGTGCTGCGGACCTTCGGCAGCTTCAGGGTGACGATGACCACGGCGAGCGCGACCACACCGAGCGGCAGGTTGATGTAGAAGGTCCAGTGCCAGCTCAGGTGGTCGGTGATGAAGCCGCCGACCAGCGGGCCGCCGATGGTGGCGAGGGCCATCACCGCGGCGAACATGCCCTGGTACTTGCCGCGGTCGCGCGGCGGGACCAGCGCGCCCATGATCGACATGACGCCGACCATCAGACCGCCGGCGCCCAGGCCCTGCACGGCGCGGAAGCCGATCAGCTCGTTCATGTTCTGCGACAGGCCGGACAGCGCCGACCCCACCAGGAAGATCACGATCGAGGTGAGGAAGGTGCCCTTGCGGCCGTACATGTCGCCGAGCTTGCCCCAGATCGGGGTCGAGGCGGCGGTGGCCAGGGTGTACGCGGTGACCACCCAGGACAGGTGCTCGGCGCCGCCGAGATCGCCGACGATGGTCGGCATCGCGGTACCGACGATCAGGTTGTCGAGCATGGCGAGCAGCATGGTGACGACCAGGCCGATCATCACGAGGCGGATCTCGCGGGGCGACCGCGGCTGCTCCTCCTCGGCCGTCTTGTCCTCCGGTACCGGGCCGGCGGTCTTGGACTGTGACATGAGGTGGTGTCTCCCGGAGGGGTGGTTCGGACGGAGCGTCGGGCCGTGCGGCGGCTCACTTACTTGTCGCCCGGCTAGTTTTATCGATCGTCGGCACGGTAAGTTGTTTACTAGCCGGTCGTCAAGCCAGTTTTCGAACCGGCCACCTGGGCAGGGAGAATGGTGCCCGGGGCGGACGCCACCCGGGAGTCCGCAGCAGTCACCGACGCAGTCATGAGGCAGGCCATGGGCACTCCGCACAGCCCCCGCAGCGACACCCGGGCTCGCATCATCGAGGTGTCACTGGAGCTCTTCTCCGAGCATGGCTACGAGCAGACCTCACTGCGCGAGATCGCCGACCGCCTGAGTGTGACCAAGGCCGCCCTCTACTACCACTTCAAGACCAAGGACGACATCGTCCTGGGCATCGTCGAGCGGATGGCCGCGCCGATCGACGAGACCATCGAGTGGGGTCGCAAGCAGTCCTGGAGCCCGGAGATGCGGGACGAGCTGATCCGCCGCTTCGCGGACGGGATGGCCGAGCGGGCCCCGCTGCTGCGCTTCTTCCACGAGAACCAGCCCGCGCTGCGGGAGTCCCCGGCCGGGCTGGCCTTCCGGGACCGCATGGTCACCATGATCCAGCTGGTGCACGGGCCGGAGGCGGACTTCCCGGACCGGCTGCGGGCCGCGATGGCACTGTTCACCGTCCACTCGGCGCTGTTCCTGCTCAAGCAGGACAACGCCCCGGACTGCGCTCACGCCGAGAACGTCTGGGGCGAGCCGCTGGAGACGGCGGCCACGCTGGACGAGGCGATCGGCGCGGCCCGGGACGTCGCGCTGGAGATCGGCGGCCGGATCAGTCACCCGGCACCGGCCGCCCCGGCCCCCGTCCCCGCGCCTGCCCCGGCACCGCCCGCACCCGCGCCGGAGCCCGTCCGCTAGTGGCGGGCGGTCAGAAGTCCGTGACGCCGTGCCCCGCGAGGTACGCGAGCGGATTGACCACCGCGCCGTAGCGGTTGCTGGTGCGGATCTCGAAGTGCAGGTGCGGCCCGGTCGAGTTGCCGGTGCTCCCGGACAGCCCGATCCGCTGGCCGGCCGACACCTGCTGGCCCGCCGAGACCGCGAGCGAGGACAGGTGCGCGTACTGCGCGAAGTGCCCGTCCGCGAGCCGCAGGACGACCTCCTTGCCGTACGCGCCGTCCCAACCGGCCGACACCACGGTCGCGTTGCCGACCGCCAGCAGCGGCGTGCCCGGGGAGACCGCGAAGTCCACCCCGGTGTGGTACCCGGCCGCGTACCCGCGGTTGGCCACCCCGTACGGGTTGCTGGTCGGCGCGTTCGGCACCGGCGCCGACCACTCGGGTGCGGGTGCGGCCGCGGGTGCGGCCTCGGGTTCGGGCGCCGGCGCGGCGGCGGGCTCCGGCTCCGCGGCCGGGGCGGGCGGCTCGAGCGGCAGCAGGTTGACCGCCACCGCCACGAACTGCTGGGCCGTGTCGCCGTCCTCGGGCAGCTTGTACGGGCTGGGCCCGGCCACCTGGACCAGCCCCGCGTTGGGCACCTCCGCCCGCGGGGCGGTGAAGGCCGAGCTGCCCGGCGTGGTGGGCAGTACGGTCTGCGCCGAGGCGCTGCCGGGCGCGGCCACCAGCAGCACGCCGGCGAGCAGTGTGGCGGCCGCCCCGACCGAGATCAGCGCGTGGTCGTGCTCGGCCCGCTGACGGCTGCCCGGCAGGGTGGTGTGCCGGGGCGTGGCGAGCGTGCGCAGCGGAGCGGCGTGGGTGCGGACGGCGTGGCCGAGTCGGGGCTGCCAGGCCGCCGCCTGGGCCGCCGTTCGGGCGGCGAGCCGGCGCAGGGCCGGCCCCACGGGCGGGACGGTGGACATCGGTGGCCGTACCTCACGGGTTGTACGAGGGCAGCACGAGAGACCCGTTCGGGCGCGTGCTGAGCGGGGGACCACTCAGGTGTAACCGCCACCGAACGGACTCCCAAACCGTGTGACGTACTACCGCGTGTAGTCGGCGTGGCGCCGGATGTTCGAACCGACGGGGTGACGATCATGAGATCCGGTCGCCCACCGCCGCTTCGGGGTGGCTCGCGGGCCCGACCCGACCCACTACTACCCTCGGTCGTACCGGGCCGGAGGCCTGTGACCAGGCCCACGCGCGGCCGGGGTTTGACGGGCTCGGACCGCTTCCGTCCGCACCGCTGACCGGCCCGGCCCGCTGCGGGACCATCGACCCATGTATGGCAACAGGAGCGAAGACCCCGACGCCAGTGACCGCCAGAACCCGGCGGACCGCCGCTTCGCCGCCCTGCGCGGCTGCGAGCGCATCCTGTCCGGCGCCCGGCCACAGACCATCCGCGAACGCCTCGCCGCCCTGGCCGACCCGCTGTCGGAGGCGGCCGGGGCCGCCCCCGGCCTGGACCGCCGGCCGGACCAGTACGGGGACGGCGTGGTCCGCGCCCTGGAACTCCGGGTCGCCGGGCTGCTCGGCACCGAGGACGCGGCCTTCTTCCCGACCGGCACGATGGCCCAGCAGATCGCCCTGCGGATCCACGCCGAGGCCGCCGGGCTGCCCACCGTCGCCACCCACCCGCTGGCCCACACCGACCGGCACGAACGGCACGCGCTCGGCGTCCTCACCGGTCTGCGCAGCGTCTGGCCGACCACCGCGCCGCGCCAGCCCACCGCCGCGGAGCTGCGCGCCCTGGACGAGCCGTACGCCGCGCTGAGCCTGGAACTGCCGCTACGCGACGCCGGGTTCGTGCTGCCCGACTGGGAGCGGCTGCGGGCCCTGGCCGCGGTGGTGCGGGAAGAGCACGGTGCGGCGCTGCACCTGGACGGCGCCCGGATCTGGGAGTCCGCCGTCGCCCTCGGCCGTCCGCTGCCGGAGGTCGTCGCCCTGGCCGACTCCGTCTACGTCTCCTTCTACAAGACGCTCGGCGGGATCAGCGGCGCCGCGCTGGCCGGTCCGGCCGGCTTCGTCCGGACCGCCAGGGCCTGGCGGCACCGTTACGGCGGGCAGCTCTTCCAGCAGTGGCCGTTCGCGCTGGCCGCGTTGGCCGGGCTGGAGCGCGAACTGCCGCTGCTGGAACGGTACGTGTCGCACGCCCGGACGGTCGCCGAGGCGCTGGCCCGGGCCTTCGCCGCCGTCCCCGGTGCCCAGGTGCACCCGGCCCCGCCGCACACCCACCAGTTCCGGCTCTGGTTGCCGTACCCGGCCGAGGAGTTGGAGGAGGTCTCGCTGGCGCTGGCCGAGGAGACCGGGATCGGGCTGTTCGGCGCCTGGCGCGAGCGCGAGCTGCCGGGCCTGGCGATGACCGAGGTCACGGTCGCCTCACCCGCCCTGGACTGGACGGGCACCGACGTCGAGGTGGCGGCGGCCGCCTTCCTGGACCGGTTGCCCGCCGTCCACAAGGCCGACAGCACCTGACCGACAGCACCTGACCGGCAGGGCCTGACCGACGGACCGACAGGGCCCGGTAACCGGCAGGGCCCGGCAAAGCGTCCGGCCCGCCCCCGCGCGATGCGGGGACGGGCCGGACGTGGAGTTGTCAGAGCTGCCTGGTCACAGGCTGATCGCTACGGGCTCGATCAGTTGTCGACCGGACGGACCCGGATCCAGGTCTCCAGGTAGTTCGAGGACTCGTTCTCGACCTCGATGCTGGTGCCGGTCTTCGGCACGTCCACACCGCTGTACGGGTTGTCCTTGGACCACCACGACTTCAGGTCGTTGAACTCGTCGACGCCCTTCGCCTTCGGGATGACGGTCTCGACGCCGGCCTTGTGCAGGGTCAGCGCGGGGACGCGGCGCGAGCCGAAGGTGGAGTCGGCGCCCTGCACGCGCGGACGCATCAGGCTGCCATCGCTCCACTTGACCGGGGTCGGGTGCGAGTCGACCGGCAGGACCAGGCCGTGGCCCGGGTGGGCGCTGACGTTGTTGTCGGTCTGCGACGCGTCCCAGTACCAGATCAGCAGACCGGGCTGGTACGCGTAGTGCTCGACCCAGCCCGGCTTGTCGGCGAAGCCGAAGTTGTACGGGCCGGTCTTCAGCGTCTGGTCGAACGACACGTACTGCTTGTTCTCCGCGATGTAGTACTGCGCGTAGTCCTTGGTGTACGAGCCGCCGAAGCGGGTGAAGCCGGTGGCGGCCCAGCCGTTGACACCGTTCTCCACGTCGTCGCTGAACACGGTGGCGCCGTCGGCGGTCACCGAGACGTTGTCCACCGCGAAGCCGCGGTAGTGCAGGCCGCCGTCAGTGGTGTTGTGGTAGCGGAACTGGACCTTCTGGCCGGCGTAGGCGTCCAGGTTGAAGGACAGGTCGCCCCAGGCGGCGGCGAGGCCGTTGACGGCCGGGCGGCCGTTCTCCTTGGGGAGCGGGGCGCCGTTCCAGGTGCCGTCCACGACGGTCCAGGTCTTGCCACCGTCGGTGGAGACCTCGCCGAAGGCGTAGTCGAAGTCCGGCTCCAGCTCGTACCAGGCCTTGGCGTTGATGCTGGCCTTGGTCTTGCCGGTCAGGTCGAGCTCACGGGTGAGCGTGACGTTGAGGTTGTCGGCGCTGCCGCTCCACCACTCGTTGCCGCCCGCGAACGGCTTGTTGATGTCGGTGGTGATGCTCTTCTTCGGCAGGTCGACGAGGAGCGCCTGCGGCAGGTTGGTGTTGTACTCCACCGGGCCGATGTGGTGCGTCGACTCGGTGCCCGCCTTGGCGCGGTCGACCTTCAGCCAACCGAGCTGGTACTTGCTCCAGGCGTCGAGGTCGTTCGGCATGTCGCCGATGCTGTCCTTGCCCTCGCCGAGCCAGGAACCGGAGGACATCAGCGACCAGAAGCCGACCGAGTTGTCGATGCCCTTGCCGGCGGTGTCGTAGAGGTCCGGCAGACCGAGGTCGTGGCCGTACTCGTGGGCGAAGACGCCGAGGCCGCCGTTCTCCGGCTGCATCGTGTAGTCGCCGATCCAGAGGCCGGAGCTGCCGACCTGGACGCCACCGAGCTTGTTGCCCTCGGGGCCGGCCTGGCCCGTCAGGTTGCCGTAGACGTAAGAGCGGTGGGCCCACAGGGCCTTGGTGCCCTGCTTGCCGCCACCGGCCGACTTGTCCTCACCGGCGTGCACGATCTGGAAGTGGTCGATGTACCCGTCGGGCTGGTTGAAGTTCCCGTCGTGGTGCGAACCGTAGCGGTCCCACTGGTCGTACTGGGCCAGCGTCGCCTTGATCTGCGCGTCGGTCTGACCCTTGGCCAGCTGGTCCTTGTACCAGATGTCCACGGCGTCGCGGATCAGGTCCTGGGCGCTGGCGCAGACGTTGGAGCCGCAGTAGTCGGAGCCGTACCGGGCCTCGTTCCACGGCACCCGGACCCAGTCCGAGACCACGCCGTCGACCGAGTAGCGGCCCGAGGACTGCTTCTCGTAGAAGGTCTTCAGCGAGGGCTTGTCCTTGGAGAAGTACAGCTCCTGGTAGTGCTGCTGGTTGTAGTCGGCCTGCCAGGCGGTCGAGTTGTTCGTGGCGCGATCCGGCGCCGCGATCTCGTTGTGCTTGGGGCCGGCCTCGCCACCGTACTTGACCTTGCCGTCGGCGGTCTTGGTGGTGTTGTCGACCTGGTCGCCGAAGTCGACGAGGATCGTGAAGATCTTGTCCGTGCGCTCGCGGGCGAGCTCCACGTACTTGTCCTTGCCGAGCTTCACGCTGGTGCTGCCGTTGTGCTGCTCGACCTGGGCGGTGCCGTTGAGCACCTGCTCGGTGGCGGCCTTCTGCTCGGCCTCCACCTTCGCGGTCAACGGGCCCGGGATGTTGTGCTCGGTGTTCGACTGGACGGCATCAGCCGGGTCCTTCGGCACGGGGGCCGAGCCGGCGGCGACGGCGGTGCTCGGGAAAAGACCCGCGCCGAGCGCGACTATGACCGCCGCGGCCGTCGCGGCCGCAGCGGTTCTCCTGGTGTTCTTCAACGGTGTGACGTCCTCCCCGACCGGGGCCAGCTCTTAGCCAAAGCCCGGCAAACCAAAATGAAAGACAGGTGGACGTCATTTGATACAAGCGTGCACAAAAAAGATAGACCTTGACCATGACATGGCCACGGCGCTATGCTCCGCGACTTCCCATCAGCTGACCATCTGTCAACCGTATGTTCGTTAAACCTGCCTGAGAAATCGAGCGCATCCGTACTAACCAGCCCGGGGGCCGCCCGCTCCGGCCGGTGGTGGCACCCGCTTCGGCGGGGCGGAACGCACCGAGCCCCCGGCGCGAACGCCGGGGGCTCGGTTGCTGTGAAGTTGTCTGTTAAAAGTTGGGCTACTTCGTCAGGTCGGGACCGGACGAGGCGACCGCGGCCGGGGTGTCCGCGACGGCCGACTTCTCCTCGCCGCGGAAGGTGAACTTGGCCTCCTTGCCCTCACCCTCGACGTCGACGACGACGATGTGGCCGGCCCGCAGCTCCCCGAAGAGGATCTTCTCGGAGAGGTGGTCCTCGATCTCGCGCTGGATGGTGCGGCGCAGCGGACGGGCACCCAGGATCGGGTCGTAGCCGCGCTTGGCCAGCAGCTTCTTGGCCTCGACGCTGAGCTCGAGGTCCATGTCCTTGTCCTTGAGCCGCTCGTCCACCTTGTCGATCATGAGGTCGACGATCTGGATGATGTCTTCCTCGGACAGCTGGTGGAACACCACGATGTCGTCGACACGGTTCAGGAACTCGGGGCGGAAGTGCTGCTTGAGCTCCTCGCCGACCTTCGCCTTCATCCGCTCGTACCCGCTCTGGGTGTCACCCGTGGCCGCGAAGCCCAGGTTGAAGCCCTTGGAGATGTCCCGGGTGCCGAGGTTGGTCGTCATGATGATGACGGTGTTCTTGAAGTCGACCACGCGGCCCTGGGAGTCGGTCAGGCGACCGTCCTCCAGGATCTGCAGCAGCGAGTTGAAGATGTCCGGGTGGGCCTTCTCGACCTCGTCGAAGAGGACGACCGAGAACGGCTTGCGGCGGACCTTCTCGGTCAGCTGGCCGCCCTCCTCGTAGCCCACGTAGCCGGGCGGGGAGCCGAACAGCCGGGAGACGGTGTGCTTCTCGGAGAACTCGGACATGTCGAGCGCGATCAGCGCGTCCTCGTCGCCGAAGAGGAACTCCGCCAGCGTCTTGGACAGCTCGGTCTTACCGACGCCGGACGGGCCGGCGAAGATGAACGAACCGCCGGGGCGCTTCGGGTCCTTGAGGCCCGCACGGGTGCGTCGGATGGCCTGGGAGAGCGCCTTGATGGCGTCCTTCTGGCCGATGACGCGCTTGTGCAGCTCGTCCTCCATGCGCAGCAGACGCGAGGTCTCCTCCTCGGTCAGCTTGAAGACCGGGATGCCGGTGGCGGTGGCCAGGACCTCGGCGATGAGCTCCTCGTTGACCTCCGCGACGACGTCCATGTCGCCGGCCTTCCACTCCTTCTCGCGCTTGGCCTTGGCCTGCAGGAGCTGCTTCTCGTCGTCGCGCAGGGACGCGGCCTTCTCGAAGTCCTGCGCGTCGATCGCGCTCTCCTTCTCGCGGCGCACGTCGGCGATCTTCTCGTCGAACTCGCGCAGGTCCGGCGGCGCGGTCATCCGGCGGATGCGCATTCGGGAGCCGGCCTCGTCGATCAGGTCGATCGCCTTGTCCGGCAGGAAGCGGTCCGAGATGTACCGGTCGGCCAGGGTGGCGGCGGCGACCAGGGCGGCGTCCGTGATGGAGACCCGGTGGTGGGCCTCGTAGCGGTCGCGCAGGCCCTTGAGGATCTCGATGGTGTGCGGCAGCGAGGGCTCCGCGACCTGGATCGGCTGGAAGCGGCGCTCCAGCGCGGCGTCCTTCTCCAGGTGCTTGCGGTACTCGTCCAGGGTGGTGGCACCGATGGTCTGCAGCTCGCCGCGGGCCAGCATCGGCTTGAGGATGCTGGCGGCGTCGATGGCGCCCTCGGCGGCGCCCGCGCCGACCAGGGTGTGCAGCTCGTCGATGAACAGGATGATGTCGCCGCGGGTGCGGATCTCCTTGAGCACCTTCTTCAGGCGCTCCTCGAAGTCACCGCGGTAGCGCGAGCCGGCCACCAGGGCGCCCAGGTCCAGCGTGTAGAGCTGCTTGTCCTTGAGCGTCTCCGGGACCTCGCCCTTGACGATCGCCTGCGCCAGGCCCTCGACCACGGCGGTCTTGCCGACGCCGGGCTCACCGATCAGCACCGGGTTGTTCTTGGTGCGGCGGGACAGCACCTGCATGACCCGCTCGATCTCCTTCTCGCGCCCGATGACCGGGTCGAGCTTGGCCTCGCGGGCGGCCTGGGTGAGGTTGCGGCCGAACTGGTCCAGGACCAGCGAGGTCGACGGGGTGCCCTCGGCGGGCCCGCCGGCCGTGGCCGACTCCTTGCCGCCGCTGGTCTGGTAACCGGAGAGCAGCTGGATGACCTGCTGGCGCACCCGGTTGAGGTCGGCACCCAGCTTGACCAGGACCTGGGCGGCGACGCCCTCGCCCTCGCGGATCAGGCCGAGCAGGATGTGCTCGGTGCCGATGTAGTTGTGGCCGAGCTGCAGGGCCTCTCGGAGCGACAGCTCCAGGACCTTCTTCGCCCGGGGGGTGAAGGGAATGTGACCGGACGGGGCCTGCTGGCCCTGGCCGATGATCTCCTCGACCTGCTGGCGAACGGCCTCAAGAGAAATCCCGAGGCTCTCCAGGGCCTTGGCGGCGACGCCCTCGCCCTCGTGGATCAGACCCAGGAGGATGTGCTCGGTGCCGATGTAGTTGTGGTTGAGCATCCGGGCTTCTTCCTGAGCCAGGACGACAACCCGCCGCGCGCGGTCGGTGAACCTCTCGAACATCGTTTATCGCTCCTCAGAGCGGTCGGGCAGTTCGGGGTCCGTCCCCGCCCTGTCCTTCCGCATGCTAGTCCCGCTCAGCGGCGCGGCCCACGGATTCACTCCCCGGTAGAGGAGCGAGATGCTGCGCGACCAGCCGACACCAATCCCAACCTGATGCTGGGATTCGGTGTTCCCACTGGTGGGCCGGATGCACCGGAATCCGCTACGCCATCGGCGAACAAGCGCCGCCGGACGCGGTCGGACTCCCTCCGGCCGGTCACGCATACTGCCCCTGGACGGGCGCAGAACCCGTCCACCTGCATTCATACCCGGTATCGGGGCGGTTCTCGCGCAGTTTCCGCGGTGGCGGTGTTCGCCTGGCGAGAAGTCGGGCCGTGGTGACGGTGGTTCAACGGAGGCCCAGGTGGTCGGTACGCCATCCCGGTGGTGTCCGCGTTACCGCTTCGCCCCTACAGCGTTGCACAGCTCGTGATTGTTCCGCCGCCCGAGTCCGACCCCCGGACGTCCCCCGGGACCGGACCCGGCACCGGCGGCGCCCCGGTCGTTCGGGCACGCGCTGCGGGGCGCGGAGGAGGCTCCTCCGCGCCCCGCGCGTGTGTCGTCGACGCCGTGCACAGCCGCCGGGGCCCCGCACCCGCTCCGGCGTGCCGGCAGCGCCGGGGTCAGGCCGCGTTGGCCTTGTCGTAGGCCTCGCGGACCGTGCTCGGCACGCGGCCGCGGTCGTTGACATCCATGCCCTGCTCCTTGGCCCACGCGCGCACCTTCGCGGTGTCCGGAGCGCTGCCGGAGGGGCGCTGGGCCGTGCCGCGGCCCGGGCGGCGGGGGCCTGCGAGCCGGCCGCTCTGCTTGCGGCCCTTCTCCACGTACGGCGCCAGCAGACCGCGGAGCTTGTCCGCGTTGGCGCTCTTCAGGTCGATCTCGTAGGCAACGCCGTCGAGCGCGAACGTCACCGTCTCGTCCGCCGAACCACCGTCGAGATCGTCTTCAAGAATGACCTGCACCCTCTGTGCCACGGGCTTCCCTTTCCGCTAAACGACCCATTGCCTAAGGAAAGGAAAGCGCTTTTCTCCGGAAAACACAAACCCTTGACCCCGGCGGAGCCGCTCAGAGGTGCAGCAGCATGCGCGAGTTGCCCAGTGTGTTGGGCTTCACCCGCTCCAGGTCAAGGAACTCGGCGACGCCTTCATCGTACGAGCGGAGGAGTTCTTCATAGACATCCGTAGCGATCGCCGCCGGGTCTGTCGTACCATCATCGGTTTCCTGGAGCTCCCCGATCTCGACGAAACCGTGTTTCGCGAAGAACGCGACCTCGAACGTCAAGCAGAAAATCCGACGGACGCCGAGCCAGCGCGCCGTCTGTACCAGCTTCTCCAGCAGCAGATGCCCGATGCCGAAGCCCTGGCAGACCGGATCCACCGCGAGTGTCCGGACCTCGGCGAGGTCCTCCCACATCACGTGCAGGGCGCCGCAGGCCACCACCGCGCCGTTGTCGTCGCGTTCCGCGACCCAGAACTCCTGGACGGATTCGAACAGTGTGACAGTGGGCTTGTCCAGCAGAATGCCGTCGCGCGAGTAGGCGTCGATGAGCCTGCGTACTGCCCGCACGTCCGTGGTCCGTGCGCGGCGGATGGTGACCTCCATGGCGGGACGTTATCGCGTCGGCCCCGGCGCGGTCTCCCCGGTATGCGGTCCGCCGGTATCCGGTCCGCCGGTTTCCGCCCCGTCGGTATCCGGCCCGTCCGCCGGGGAATCGGCCCCCGGCGGATCGGCCGGGAACAGCGCGGCGACCCGCAGCGCGTCCCGGAGTGCCTCGCGTTGCTCGGGCGACATCAGGCCGAAGAAGTGCACCAGGGCGGCCGCCGGATTGTCACTGGTGGCCCAGGCGTCGTTCATCAGGGCCGCCGTGTACGCCTCACGTGAGGAGACCGGTTCATATCGATAGGCCCGGCCGACCCGCTCGCGGCGCAGCCAGCCCTTTCTGTGGAGCTTGTCCAGGACGGTCATCACCGTGGTGTACGCGATTTCGCGTTCCGACCGCAGATCCAGGAGAACCTCGCGAACCGTCACCGGTCGGTTCCACTGCCACACCCGGGTCATGATGGCGTTCTCAAGTTCGCCGAGTTGCCGGACCATAGTGCGGCCAGGATAGGGAGTGATTGGGGCAAATCTTGTGAAGTGCACCAAACCGGCGCGCCGCCACCCCGGGGAATCGGGAATGGCGGCGCGCCGGTCGTCCGGGGCCCGGAACCGTCCGGGACCCCGGGGGATCAGTCGAAGTCTTCCTTGGCCCGCTGGCTCCCGCCCTGGCTGCGGACGATGGCCCGCACCAGGAACCCGAAACCGATCGCCATGACCAGCGGCGGCACGATCGCGCTGACGTAGTCCATCAGGTCACTCCTCCTCGGTCTTCTCCGCCGTCGCGGCGGCAGCCTTCGGCTCCGGCTTCACCAGCGGGAAGAGCACGGTCTCCCGGATGTTCTTGCCGGTCAGCAGCATGATCAGGCGGTCCACGCCGAGGCCGAGGCCACCGGTCGGGGGCATCGCGTACTCCAGGGCGCGCAGGAAGTCCTCGTCCACCTGCATCGCCTCGACGTCGCCGCCGGCCGCCAGCAGGGACTGGGCGGTGAGGCGGGCGCGCTGCTCGACCGGGTCGACCAGCTCGGAGTAGGCGGTGCCGATCTCGGTACCGAAGATCACCAGGTCCCACTTCTCGGCCACGCCCGGGATCGAGCGGTGCTGGCGGGTCAGCGGGGAGACCTCGGTCGGGTAGTCCTTGATGAAGGTCGGCCGGACGGCGTTCTCCTCCAGCAGACGCTCGACCATCTCCAGGACGATCTGGCCGTGGCCCCAGTCCTTCTCGAACGGGATGCCGTGCTCGGCGGCCAGCTTGCGCAGCTCCTCGACGCCGGTCTCCGGGGTGACCTCGGCGCCCAGGCGGGCGGAGATGCCCGGGTAGACGCTGACCTCCTCCCACGGCTCGGCCAGGTCGATCTCGTGCTCGACGCCGTGGGCGTCCACGCCCTTGATCACCGTGGTGCCCAGCGCGTCCCGGGCCGCGTTGACGATCGTCTCGCGGATCAGCTCGGCCTGGGTGTCGTAGTCGCCGTAGGCCTCGTACGACTCCAGCGAGGTGAACTCCGGGTTGTGGGTGGAGTCCGCGCCCTCGTTGCGGAAGTTGCGGTTGATCTCGAAGACCTTCTCGGCGCCGCCGACCACCAGCCGCTTGAGGTACAGCTCGGGGGCGATGCGCATGTAGAGGTCGATGTCGTACGCGTTGATGTGCGTCTTGAACGGACGCGCGTTGGCGCCGCCGTGCACCGGCTGCAGCATCGGGGTCTCGACCTCGATGTAGCCGCGGTCCTCGTAGGTGCGGCGGATCGAGCGGACCACGCGGCTGCGCAGGTGCAGGATCTCGCGGGCCTCGGGGTTGACGATCAGGTCCACGTAGCGCTGGCGGACCCGAGCCTCCGGGTCGGTCAGGCCCTTGTGCTTGTCCGGCAGCGGGCGCAGGCACTTGGCGGTGAGCTCCCAGCGGTCCACCATCACGGACAGCTCGCCGCGCTTGGAGGTGATCACCTCGCCCTCGACGCCGACCTGGTCGCCGAGGTCGATGTCGGCCTTCCAGGCCGCCAGCCGCTCCGCGCCCAGCTTGTCCAGGGAGAGCATCACCTGCAGGTCGCCGGTGCCGTCGCGCAGGGTGGCGAAGCACAGCTTGCCACCGGTGCGGGAGAGGATCACCCGCCCGGTGATGCCGGCCCGCTCGCCGGTCGCGGTGTCCGGCTCCAGGTCTGGGTGCTTGGCACGCAGGTCCGCAATGGTGCTGGTGCGGGGGAATCCGACCGGGTACGGGTCGACGCCGGCCGCCCGGAGCCGGTCCAGCTTCTCGCGCCGGACGCGCATCTGCTCGGGAAGGTCGTCGGTCGCGGGAACAAGACTCTGATCGCTCACCCCACAAGGGTAGCCAGCCACACACGGTGCTCCGTGACGGGACCGGCGGGAAGCGGGCCGGGACCGGCGGGAAGGACAGGCCGGGACGCGGAAGGGGGGAGACCGCCGTCGCGGTCTCCCCCCTGCGGGGCGGGCGGGGCGGCTCAGCCGGTGCCGGTGGCGAGCTCGATCTCCTCGGGGGCCTCGTCGCCGGCCGGGGCGGGCCGGGCCGGGGGCTTGGGCCGGCGGCCGAAGAGCTCGGCCGGGGTGGGCATCCGGTGCGGGCGGGGCGGGGTGTTCGCGGCGGCGGGCTCGGCGGGCTGCTCCGGGCGGGAGTCGGTGCTGCTCATGGTGGTCCGTCCTCCTACAGGGGTGGGGTGACTGCTCGGGGGTGCGGCGGGGCTCGGTACGGCCACCAGGTGGCGCGGCTGGCCGGTGGTGAGGGCGAGGCGTTCGCGGACGGCGGCCTCGGCCAGCGCGTGGCAGCGCCCGGCCAGCCGCGAACGGCGCGACCGTTCACCGTGGCCGCAGGGCTGACGGATCAGCCCGCGCAGTGCGGTGAGGTCCTCGGGCCCGGGCAGGTACCCGTCGGACACCGCCTCCTCCAGCCGTTCCAGGTAGCCGGGCGCGCTGCCGGGCAGGGCGGAGCGGTAGCGGCCGAGGTCGGCGAGCAGGAAGGCGCGCAGTCGGCCGCCCTCCTGGACGGCCTCGTCGATCGCCTCGGTCAGACGCAGCGCGTCCTGGACGTCCTCCGCCCACAGTTCGGCGCCCGGCCCGGTGAGGGCCGGCCGGTCGGGCACCTGGAGATGGACGGGAACGGCGGGGTGCAGGGCTTGGGCGAGGGCTCGGCGCAGCACGCGGACTTCGTCGGCGCTGAAGGCCATGCCGCCGCGCGATCCGTGTGGCGTAGGCATGGGTTGACACTACGTGACGAATATCCGATTTGTCGGTAACGTCGCGCCGAACCACCCACGTTCGGCCCGACGGGGGGAGCCGGTCAGCTCGGACGGTTGCGTTCGTAGACCAGGCGCAGGCCGATGAGGGTGAGCCAGGGCTCGTGGACGTCGATGGTGGTGGCCTCGCCGAGGACGAGGGGGGCCAGGCCGCCGGTGGCGATCACCTGGACGTCGTCCGGGTCCTTGGCGAGTTCGCGGGCCATCCGGTCGACCAGGCCGTCGACCTGCCCGGCGAAGCCGTAGAGGATGCCGGACTGCATGCCCTCGACGGTGTTCTTGCCGATCACGTTGCGCGGGCGGGCCAGCTCGATCTTGCGCAGCTGGGCGCCGCGGACGCCGAGGGCCTCCACCGAGATCTCGATGCCGGGGGCGATCGCGCCGCCCACGTAGTCGCCGCGGGCGTTGACGGCGTCGAAGGTGGTCGCGGTGCCGAAGTCGACCACGATGCACGGGCCGCCGTACAGGTGGTTGGCGGCCAGGGCGTTGACGATCCGGTCGGCGCCGACCTCCTTGGGGTTGTCCATCAGGACGTGCACCCCGGTCTTCACGCCGGGCTCCACGATCACCGCGGGGACGTCGCCGTAGTAACGGCGGGTCACCTCGCGGAGCTCGTGGAGCACGGCGGGAACGGACGAGCAGATCGCCAGGCCGTCCACCGTGGCCTCCCGGGCCGCGGTGTGGTTGCCCATCAACCCCTGCAGCAGCACCGCCAGTTCATCGGCGGTGCGGCGCGGATCGGTGGAGATCCGCCAGTGTTCCACCACTTCCTCGCCGTCGAACAGGCCGAGCGTGGTCTGGGTGTTGCCGACGTCGATGGTGAGGAGCATGGGGCGCTTTCTGCGAGTCGGGACGGGTCTGCGCTGGTCCTGACGGTCAGGCGCGCAGGTCCAGGCCGATGTCCAGGATCGGCGAGGAGTGCGTGAGCGCGCCCACGGCCAGGTAGTCCACACCAGTCTGGGCGACCTCGCGCGCGTCGGCCAGGGTCAGTCCGCCGGAGGCCTCCAGCTTCGCCCGGCCGGCCACCAGCGCGACGGCCTCCTTCAGCTGCTCGACGGTGAAGTTGTCCAGCAGGATCAGGTCGGCCCCGGCCTCCAGCACCGGCGCGATCTGCTCCACCTCGTCCACCTCGACCTCGACCGGCAGCTCCGGGTACGCGGCCCGGACGGCCCGGAACGCCTCGGCCACACCGCCGGCCGCGACCACGTGGTTGTCCTTCACCAGGGCGGCGTCGGACAGCGCCATCCGGTGGTTGGCGCCGCCGCCGCAGCGCACCGCGAACTTCTCCAGCGCCCGCAGGCCCGGGGTGGTCTTGCGGGTGTCGCGGACCACCGCGCCGGTGCCCTCCAGGGCGTCCGCCCAGGCGCGGGTCGCGGTGGCGATGCCGGACAGGTGGCAGAGCAGGTTGAGCGCGCTGCGCTCGGCGGTCAGCAGGTCGCGGGTGCGGGAGCGGACCGAGAGCAGCACCTGGCCGGCCTCGACCCGGTCACCGTCCTCGACGTGCCGCTCGACCTCGAACTCCTCCTCGCAGATCAGCGAGACGACCGCCTCGGCGACCCGCAGACCGGCCACCACGCCGGCCTGACGGGCGGTGAAGTCGGCGGTGGCGACGGCGTCGGCGGGCACGGTGGCCACCGAGGTGACGTCCTCGCCGCCGGCCAGGTCCTCGGCCAGCGCCAGGGTGGCGATGTCCTCGACCTCGACCGGGTCCAGCCCGGCCTGCTCCAGCAGCTCGGCCAGCTGCGGGTCCAGGCCGGTCTCGTAGCCCTCGCCGTCCCCGCAGGCGCAGCCGTCGCCGCAGCCGCCCTGGTCGGCCAGGGGGAGTTCCTCGTGGGAGTGGGTCATGGTTCTACTGCTCCTCAGGGGTGCTGACGGGGCCGCCAGTGGCGGCGAGGGTGGTGATCAGGTGGCGCCGCCAGTGGGCGTCGTCGCGCTCGGGGAAGTCCTCGCGCCAGTGGCAGCCGCGGGTCTCCTCGCGCTGCGCGGCGGCCGCGACCAGCGCGGTGGAGACCAGCAGCAGGTTGGCGGCCTCCCAGGTCTCCACCCGGGGGTCGGCCGGTTTCTCCTCGGCGACGTGTGCGTAGGCCTGCTCGGCGATCAGGGTGAGCCCGGCCGCGGCGTCGGCCATCGAGGCGGCCGAGCGCAGCACGCCCGCGCCGCGCGACATCAGCCGCTGGACGTCGGCGCGTGCCTCGGACGGCGGCAGCGGGACGGGGTGCGCGGCCTGCGCGGCGGCGACGTCCACGGCGCGCTCGGGCAGCTCGCCGGCCAGGTGCCGCCCGGCCAGGTCGGCCGCGATCCGCTCGGCGAAGACCAGGCCCTCCAGCAGCGAGTTGGAGGCCAGCCGGTTGGCGCCGTGCACCCCGGTGCAGGCGACCTCGCCGCAGGCGTACAGGCCGGGGACGGAGGTACGGCCGTGCCGGTCGGTGCGGACGCCGCCGGAGGCGTGGTGCGCGGCCGGGGCAACGGGGATCGGCTCGGTGACCGGGTCGATGCCGTGGGCGCGGCAGGCGGCGAGGATGGTCGGGAAGCGGTGCTCCCACATCTCGGCGCCGAAGTGCCGCCCGTCCAGGTACATGTGCTCGGCGCCCTGCTCCTGCATGCGCCGGGTGATCGCCTTGGCGACGATGTCGCGCGGGGCCAGCTCGGCCAGCTCGTGCTGCCCGACCATGAAGCGGACGCCGTCCGCGTCCACCAGGTGGGCGCCCTCGCCGCGGACGGCCTCGGAGACCAGCGGCTGCTGGCCCTCGGCCTCGGGGCCGAGCCAGAGCACGGTCGGGTGGAACTGGACGAACTCCAGGTCGGTGACGGCGGCGCCGGCCCGCAGCGCGAGCGCCACACCGTCGCCGGTGGAGACCGCCGGGTTGGTGGTGGCGGAGAAGACCTGGCCCATGCCGCCGGTGGCGAGCACCACCGCACGGGCCCGGACGGCGCCGACGCCGTCCCGCTGACCCTCGCCCATCACGTGCAGGGTGAGGCCGGCCGCGTGGCCCTCGGCGTCGGTCAGCAGGTCGAGCACCAGCGCGTGCTCGATCAGCTCCAGGTCCGGGTCGTCGCGGACGGCGGCGACCAGGGCGCGGGAGACCTCGGCGCCGGTGGCGTCCCCGCCCGCGTGCACGATCCGGCGGCGGTGGTGGCCGCCCTCGCGGGTGAGCAGGATCTCGCCGGCCTCGTCGCGGTCGAAGGCGGCGCCGACCGCGATCAGCCGGCGGACGGCGTCCGGGCCCTCGGTGACCATGGTGCGCACGGCCTCCTCGTCGCAGAGCCCGGCGCCGGCCACCAGAGTGTCGTCCAGGTGCTGCTCGGGGGTGTCCCCCTCGCCCAGGGCGGCGGCTATGCCGCCCTGGGCCCAGCGGGTGGAGCCTTCGTCCAGCATCGCCTTGGTGACCACCATGGCCCGCAGGCCGGCCTTGCGGACGTTGAGGGCGACGGTGAGACCGGCGATGCCGGAGCCGACCACCACCACGTCGGTGGCGGCGGTCCAGCCGGGGGCCGGGGCGGTGAGGCGATGCGTAACGGACATGGCTCAGTGGCTCCTTCAGCGAGAGGCGGCGTCGGCCGCGTCGTCCCGGCCACCGTACGCCGCGTCGCCGCGGAGCAGCCCGGTGCCCTCCTGGGCCTCCGCCGGGTCGCCGCCCAGGCCGGTGATCCGGTTCCGCTCGTCCACGAAGACGATGCTCGGCTCGTAGCCCTTGGCCTCGGCCGTGTCCATCTGCCCGTAGGCGATGAGGATGACCAGGTCGCCGGGGTGGACCAGCCGGGCGGCGGCGCCGTTGATGCCGATCACGCCGGAGCCGCGCGGGCCGGCGATGGTGTACGTCTCCAGCCGGGCGCCGTTGTTGATGTCGACGATGTGGACCAGCTCGCCGGGGAGCAGGTCGGCGGCGTCGAGCAGGTCCTCGTCCACCGTGACGGAGCCGACGTAGTGCAGGTCGGCCTGGGTCACGGTGGCCCGGTGGATCTTGGACTTGAGCATGGTGCGGAGCATGGGGTCACGCCTCCTGTGAGTGCATGCCTGAGGGCTGGGCTACCGAACGGTGGTGCTTAGCGAACGATGATGCGGACGTTGTCGATGAGGCGGGTCGAGCCCACCTGCGCGGCGACGGCCAGCACCGCCTCGCCCTGGAAGCCGTCCGCCGCTTCGCTGAAGTCGTGCGGGTCGATCAGGGCGAGGTAGTCAAGGGTGACACCCTCGGCGGCGTCCAGGACGGCCGAGGCGGCCTCGCGGACGGCCTTCGGGCCCTGGGCGGCGGCGTCCCGGCCGGCGAACAGGGCCTTGGACAGGGCCAGGGCGCGGGCGCGCTCCTCCTCCGAGAGGTAGCGGTTGCGCGAGGACAGCGCCAGGCCGTCCTCCTCGCGGGCGGTCGGCACGCCGACGATCTCGACGTCGAAGTCCAGGTCGGCGACCATCCGCTGGATGACCGCCAGCTGCTGGGCGTCCTTCTCGCCGAAGAAGGCGAAGTCCGGGTCGGTGATGTGCAGCAGCTTGGCGACCACGGTCAGCACGCCGTCGAAGTGGCCGGGCCGGGTGGCGCCCTCGAAACGCTCGCCCATCGGGCCCGCCACGATGCGCACCTGCGGCTCGCCGTTCGGGTAGACCTCCTCGACGGACGGCGCGAAGACCACGTCGGCGCCGTTCTCCTCGGCCAGCTTCACATCGTCGTCGAGGCTGCGCGGGTAGCGCTCCAGGTCCTCGCTCGGGCCGAACTGCAGCGGGTTGACGAAGACCGTCACCGCGACCCGGCCGTCCCGGCCGACCTGCTTGCGGGCGGCCCGGATCAGCGCGGCGTGGCCCTCGTGCAGCGCGCCCATGGTCATCACCACGGCGTTGTCCACCGGCTGCTCGTCCGGCCAGAACGCGGCCTCGAAGTCGTCCACGGTGCGGGTGACGACGGCCCGGTGGACCTTCGGCGTCCGCTGGGGCTTGTTCGGCTGCTTGCCGCGTGCCATCAGGGCTTCTCCTCGTTCAGTACGTCCAGCAGCGCCGCCGCCGACGTGTCGTCGATCGTTCCGTTGGCGAGCGCCCGCTGCGCGGTGGCGCGGGCCATCGCTCGGTACGCCGCCGGGATGTCGGGGGACACCGTACTGAGCTGCGCCAGGTGACGCCGTACGGTGCCCGCGTCGCCCCGGGCGACCGGGCCGGTGAGGGCCGCGTCGCCGGAGCGCAGGCTGTTGTCCAGGGCGGCGCCCAGCAGCGGGCCGAGCATCCGGCCGGGCTCGGCGACGCCGGCCGTGCGCAGCAGCTCCATCGCCTGGGCGACCAGGGTGACCAGGTGGTTCGCGCCGTGCGCGAGGGCGGTGTGGTAGAGCGGGCGGACCTCCTCGGGCACCCACTCGGGCTCGCCGCCCATCTCCACCACCAGCGCCTCGGCGACCGGCCGCAGCTCCTCGGGGGCGGTCACGCCGAACGGGCAGCCGGCCAGCCGGTCCAGGTCGACCGAGGTGCCGGTGAAGGTCATCGCCGGGTGCAGGGCCAGCGGCAGCGCCCCGGCCCGGGTGGCGGGCTCCAGGATGGCGACACCGTGCGCGCCGGAGGTGTGCACGACCAGCTGGCCGGGGCGGACGGCGCCGGTGGCGGCCAGACCGACCACCAGGTCGGCCAGCGCGTCGTCCGGGACGGTCAGCAGGACCAGGTCGGCGGCGGCCAGCACCTGCGGCGGGGTGACGATCCGCACGCCCGGCAGCAGCGCCTCGGCACGGCGGCGGGAGGTGGCGGACACCCCGGAGGCGGCGACCACGGTGTGCCCGGCGAGCTGCAGGGCGGCGCCGAGCGCGGGGCCGACCCGGCCGGTGCCGACCACGCCGACGGCGAGTCGGGCCGGACGGTTGCCGGGATCGCTCGGGTCGCCGAGGCCGTCGGCGAGCGGGGCGAACTCGCCGAATTCGGCGAAGTCGGACGGATCCACGCATCCACCCTTGTCGTGAATGACCGTTCCGGTCCACTCATCGGGTACCGGACGTACCGCCCCAGTCTACGGTCGGCGCCCGGACGCCGAGGAGGCTCAGTCGGTGGCCCCGGCGCGGATCAGCCCGGCCTCGTACGCCAGCACCACGGCCTGGACCCGGTCGCGCAGGCCGAGCTTGGCCAGGATCCGGCCGACGTGGGTCTTCACGGTGGCCTCGGAGAGCACCAGCCGGGCCGCGATCTCGCCGTTCGACAGGCCCTGGGCGACCAGCAGGAACACCTCGCGCTCGCGCTCGGTCAGCGGGCCGAGGACGTCCGAGCCGGGCGCGCTCTGCGGGGTGGGCAGCACCTCGGCGAAGCGGTCGATCATCCGGCGGGTGGTGGTCGGGGCGACCACCGCGTCCCCGCCGTGCACCGCGCGGATCGCGGCCACCAGCTCGGTCGGCGGGACGTCCTTGAGCAGGAAGCCGCTGGCGCCGGCCTTGAGCGCGGCGAAGGCGTACTCGTCCAGGTCGAAGGTGGTGAGGATCAGCACGTGCGGGGCGCCCGGCAGCGGGCTGCCGTCCTCGGCGAGGCAGATCCGGCGGGTCGCCTGCACGCCGTCCAGGCGCGGCATCCGGACGTCCATCAGGATCACGTCCACCGTGGTGTGCCGCAGCAGCTCCAGGGCCTGCGCGCCGTCGCCCGCCTCGGCGGTGATCTCGATGTCGCCCTGCGACTGCAGGATCATCCGGAACCCGGTGCGCAGCAGTTCCTGGTCGTCGACGAGCATCACGCGGATGGTCAAGGTGGCTCCTAGAGAGAGGGCGGAGGGTCAGTGTGCGGCCTTGAGCGGCAGGACGGCGCGGATCCGGAAGCCGCCGCCGGGGCGGGGGCCCACGTCGAGGCTGCCGCTGACCATGCCGACCCGCTCGCGCATGCCGATCAGGCCGTGGCCGAGACCGTCCGTGCCGCCGGAGGCCAGCTGTTCGTCGGTGCTGCCGCGCCCGTCGTCCTCCACCAGCACGGCCAGCTCGCGCTCGCCGAAGTCGACCGCGACCCGGGCGTGCACATCGGGGCCGCCGTGCTTGCGGACGTTGGTGAGCGCCTCCTGGACGATCCGGTAGACGGTCAGCTCGACACCGCGCGGCAGCTCGCGCGGGTGCCCGGAGGTCGCGTAGTCCACCTGCAGTCCGGCCGTGCGGACCTGCTCCAGCAGCTCCGGCAGCTCCTCCACGCCCGGCTGCGGCACGTACTCCTCGGCGGTGTCGGCGGTGCGCAGCACGCCCAGCAGGCGGCGCATCTCGACCAGCGCCTGGCGGCCGGTGGAGGCGATCGTGCCGAGCGCCTCCTTCGCCTGCTGCGGGGAGTTGTCGAGGACGTACGCGGCGCCGTCGGCCTGGACGATCATCACCGAGACGTTGTGCGCGACCACGTCGTGCAGCTCGCGGGCGATCCGGGCCCGCTCGGCGGCGACCGCCACCTTGGCCTGGGCGTCCCGCTCGCGCTCCAGCCGGGCGGCGCGGTCCTCCAGCTCGGTCAGGTAGGCGCGGCGCACCCGGGTCAGCCGGCCCCACGCCCAGCACAGGATGAACGGCGTGCTCATCAGCAGCATGATCAGCGCTGCTTCACCGAGGTTGTAGTCGCGGGAGATGTAGTGACCGGAGTTCTCGCGGACCGTCTTCATCGGGTGCATCTGCCAGAACACCAGCGGCCCGGCGGACAGCCCGGCGACCAGCGCCAGCCGCGAGGTCCACTTCTGGCCGAAGGCGGCGCCGGTGTAGGCGAAGACCAGGTAGGCGATCGAGGAGGCGCCCGGCTCGACGCCGGCGAGCACCTGGCTGACGCCGAGGCCGGTGGCGGCGGCCACGGTGACGTCGGGGTAGCGCCGGCGGACGACCATCAGCGCGGGCAGCACCAGCGCGACCAGGATGTTCGCGTCGAAGCGCCAGCCGCCGTCGGGGAAGTTGCCGTCCGGGAGCAGGCCGAGGAAGAGCACGATCGCCGCCCATGCGGCGTCGACCACCATGGGGTGACGGCGGAGCCAGGCGTTGAGTCGATGCACGTGTCCAGCGTAGGCAGTCGCTCCACGTGTCCAGGTCCGCCGGTAGGGCGATCCGTCCTACTCCGTAGGTCGGAGAAGCCCCGGCTCCGATTGGGAGGGCCTTCCGACTGCCGGGTAGCGTCCCGCCCCATGACTTGGATGCGGTGGGCGCCCGCCATGGAACAGGCCCTCTACGACCCCGACCGGGGCTTCTACCGCAGGCCCGAGGGCCCGGCCGGGCACTTCCGCACCTCGGTGCACGCCTCGCCGAGGTTCGCCCGTGCGGTGGCCCGGCTGCTCCTCCAGGTTGACGCGGCCCTCGGTCGTCCGGAGGAGCTGGCCTTCGTCGACGTCGGGGCCGGTCGGGGGGAACTGCTGACCGGGGTCCTGGCCGAGCTGCCCGCCGAGGTGCTGGCGCGGCTGCGCCCGTACGGCGTGGAGATCGCGGACCGCCCGGCCGGGCTCCCGTCCACAGCCCTGTGGACGGACGAGCTGCCGCAGGGCGTGACCGGGCTGCTGTTCGCCAACGAGTGGCTGGACAACGTGCCGCTGGACGCCGGCGAAGTGGACGAGGACGGAGTGCTGCGCTGCGTCGAGGTGGACACCGAGAGCGGAGCGCTGCGGCTGGGCGCGGAGGCGCCGGAGGCGGAATCGGCCTGGGCCGCGCGCTGGTGGCCGGTCTCGGAGCCCGGGGAGGTGGTGGAGTTCGGCGGACCGCGGGACGCCGCCTGGGCGCGGGCCGTCGCCGGACTGGAGCGCGGCCTGGCCGTCGCGGTCGACTACGGGCACACGGCGGGGCGGCGGCCGCCCCTCGGCACCTTCACCGGCTTCCGGGACGGCCGGGAGGTGTCCCCGGTGCCGGACGGCTCCTGCGACGTGACCGCGCACGTGGCCCTGGACGCCATCGCCGTCCCCGGTCTCCACAGCCTGTGGACGACGCAGCGCGAGGCCCTGCGCGCGCTCGGCGTGAGCGGCGGGCGCCCGCCGCTCCTGCTCGCCTCCACCGACCCGGCGGGCTACCTGCGGGCGCTGAGCGGGGCGGGGGAGGGGGCCGAGCTGACCGACCCGAACGGGCTGGGCGGCTTCGGGTGGCTGCTGCAGGCTGTCCGCATGCCGCCCCCTGAGATTTTGAGGAGGGCGGCGAGCTTGGAGCTCCTGCCGGGATGGCAGACTCTGGGGGCATGAGGGAGACCACGGTCGGCATCGGGGCGGGAGCCGAGAACGTCAGCGGCGCGGCGGGCACCACCGACATGGTGCTCAACATCGGCCCGCAGCACCCGGCCACGCACGGCGTGCTGCGGCTGCGCCTGCTGCTCGACGGCGAGCGCATCATCACCGCCGAGCCGGTGATCGGCTACATGCACCGGGGCGCGGAGAAGCTGTTCGAGGCCCGTGACTACCGGCAGATCATCATGCTGGCCAACCGGCACGACTGGCTCTCCGCCTTCTCCAACGAACTCGGCGTCGTCCTCGGCGTCGAGCGGATGCTCGGCATGGAGGTCCCCGAGCGGGCGGTCTGGATCCGCACCCTGCTCGCCGAACTCAACCGGGTGCTCAACCACCTGATGTTCCTCGGCTCCTACCCGCTGGAGCTCGGCGGCATCACCCCGATCTTCCACGCCTTCCACGGCCGCGAAGACCTCCAGCACGTCCTGGAGGAGGCTTCCGGCGGCCGGATGCACTACATGTTCAACCGGGTCGGCGGCCTCAAGGAGGACCTCCCGGCGGGCTGGCTCGGCCGGGTCCGCGCCGCCGTCGCCAAGGTGCGGTCGGAGATGCCGGTGTTCGAGGAACTCGTCCTCGGCAACGAGATCTTCCGCGCCCGCACCGCCGGCGTCGGCACCCTCACCCGGGCACAGGCCGAGGCCTACGGGGTCAGCGGCCCCATCGCCCGGGCCAGCGGCCTCGACCTCGACCTGCGCCGCGACGAGCCCTACCTCGCGTACGGCTCCGAGGAACTGCGGCAGGTGCTCACCGTGGTCACCCGCGAAGAGGGCGACTGCCTGGCCCGCTTCGAATGCCTGCTGGAACAGAGCCTCAACGCCCTGGACCTCGCCGACGCCTGCCTTGACAAGCTCGCCACCCTGCCGCCCGGCCCGGTCAACCAGCGGCTGCCCAAGGTGCTCAAGGCACCCGAGGGCAGCACCTACGCGTGGACCGAGAACCCGCTCGGGATCAACGGCTACTACCTGGTCTCGCGCGGCGACAAGACGCCCTGGCGGCTCAAGCTGCGCTCGGCGTCCTTCAACAACATCCAGGCGCTGACCGAACTGCTGCCGGGGACGCTGGTCGCGGACATGGTGGCGATCCTGGGGTCGATGTTCTTCGTCGTCGGGGACATCGACAAGTAGGTCAGTCCTTCTTGGCCTTCTTGCCCGTCCTGGTCGGGTCCGCCTTCTTGGCGGGGTCCTTCCTGATCGGGTCGGCCGGGTGCGGGGCGATCCTGCGGTCGCCCTTGGTGGCGATCCGCTCCTCGCACAGGCGGGCCAGCACGTCGTACGCCGCCCCGCCCATCAGCTCGGTGAGCTCGGGGCGGTAGCTGACGTACACCGGCTCCGCGCCCTGGTGGGCCGCCGGGGCGCCGGTGCACCACCAGTGCAGGTCGTGGCCGCCCGGGCCCCAGCCACGGCGGTCGTACTCGCCGATCGAGACCTGGAGGTAGCGGGTGTCGTCCGGGCGGTCGATCCAGTCGTAGGTGCGGCGGATCGGCAGCTGCCAGCAGACGTCCGGCTTGGTCTCCAGCGGCTCGCGGCCCTCCTTGAGCGCCAGCGCGTGCAGGGCGCAGCCGGCGCCGCCCGCGAAGTCCGGGCTGTTCACGAAGATGCAGGCGCCGTTGACCCGGCGGGTCTGGCGGTCGCCGTCCTCGTCCAGCATGGTGATGCCGCGGGCGCCGCCGTTACCGCCGTTGCCGGGGTCGGAGACCAGTCGGCCCTTGGCGTCGGTGCCCTCGGCGAAGTTCTCCCACAGCTCGGGCGTCAGCCGCGCCGCGTGGCCCAGGACGCGCTTCTCGTCGTCCTCGTCCGAGTAGTGCGCGCCCAGCGTGCAACAGCCGTCCGACTCGCCGCGGCCCTCACGGATGCCGTGGCAGCCCTGGCCGAACACGCAGGACCAGCGGGAGGTCAGCCAGGTGAGGTCGCAGCGGAACACCTGCTCCTCGTCGGCGGGGTCGGCGAACTCGACCCAGGCGCGCGGGAAGTCGAGCGGGACCTCGTCGCGCGGGATCTCGCGGCGCAGGGTCGGCATCGCGAGGTCGACGGGGGCGGGGGAGGCCGGGGGCTTCGCCTTGGCCTTCTTCTTGGACGTTTCTGCTGGTGCCACCCGGCAAGGGTAGAGCTTTCGCGGGCGTGGTGACGGGGTCGGTGCGCGTGGCGGCGGTTTCGGCACGGCGCTCGGGCCGGGTTCGGGCCGGGCTCAGGCCGGGTTCGGCGCCGGCTTCGGCACGGGGCCGGGCGGGGGCCCGGTACGGGTGAAGGCGGGGTGAAGAGGTCCGTCGGGCGCTGCGGGCAGGCCCGGGAGCGTGCCTAGGATGGCGGTCCGCTACGGGGAGGTACGGGGATGGCAGGCGGCAGCACCGGGGCGTCCGACCGCGCGGGCGGCGCGTTCGTCCTCAAGCCGTGGGAACTGCACGGCGAGGGGCGGGAGTTCGAGAAGATCGGGGGCGAGCTGACGAAGGCCGTCGCCGCCCTGGAACGGGACCTCGCCGCGCTCGGCGCCCCCTGGGGAACGGACACGCCGGGCAGCGGCTTCGCCACCGTGTACGGTCCGGCGCACGGCGAACTCGTCGGCGGGCTGCGGGGGTTGGCCGGACGGGTGGGGAAGGTCGGGACCGGGCTGCACGCGATGGCCGAGCGGACGACGGACACGGACACCTCGGCGGCGAGCGGCTTCGGCGGTGGGGTCGAGGGCGTGACCGGGCCCGGGCCCGGGGCGGCGGCGGTGTCCGCGGTCTATTCGACGACGGGGGCAACCCCGGGGGCGGCGCCCGCCGTCCCCAAGGACATGTCGGTCTGACGGACCCGGCTCGGAGGGGGAAGCGCGTGTCCCGGAAACTGCCCGAGGAACTGGCCCCGGTGCTGGCCAGGACCGGCCACCAGTGGCCGCAGGCCGACGAGGAGGGCCTGCGCAAGGCGGCCGGAGTCTGGCGGGAGTTCGGCAAGGAGGCCGACCGCCTCACCCGCCGCTGCGGCGAGTCCGTCCAGCGCGTCACCGCCGACAACTCCGGCCACGCGGTCGAAGCCTTCGGCGCGTACTGGCAGGCCTTCAGCGGCGGCGGCAAAGGCCACCTGGACGACGCGCACGCCGCGGTCGGGCTGGTCGCCGGCGCCTTCGACACGGCCGCGCGGGCCGTGGACACCTGCAAGGCCGAGATCATCGCGACCCTGCAACAGCTCGCCGCCGACCTCGCGCAGGCCGAGGAGCAGGCCGCCAAGGCCAAGGAGGCGGCGGGCAAGCTCGCCGCGGCGGCCGATGGCGCCCCCGGGCCGGGGGCGGAGAACAGCGGGGTGGTCGGCGGGCTGAAGAAGGCCGTCGGCGGCCTCGCGACCACGGTGCAGAACACCGCCACCGAACAGGTCGCGGCGGGCGTGGCGGCCGTCGTCGTCGACGCCGCCGCGCTGAAGATCGGCGGGCTGCTCGCCGAACTCGGCCGTGCCATGAAGGACGCGCTCGCCACCGTGCTCAAGGAACCGGCCGCCGTCGCCCTGCTCCGGCTCGGCACCGCGCAGGGGACGGGGATCACCGCCGCCTCGTACCGCACCGGCGCCTTCGACCCGCTCGCCGCCGGACTGCCCGTCGCCCTCGGCGAACCGGGCGTGCTCGGCGCGGACGGCACGGGGCTGGTCCTGCTCGCGGGCAAGGACGGCAAACAGCTGGTCGGCGTGCCCGGGCTCACCGTCAAGCTCGACGAACACGGGCAGCCCGTCCTCGGCCAGGACGGTCGGCCGGTCATCCTCCGGGCCGACGGCACGCCGGTGGGCGACCCCTCCGGGCTGCTGGTCGTCCCGGGGCCGGACGGCAAACCGGTCGTCGGGGTGGCCGACCTGGCCGTCCGGCTGGACGAGCACGGGCAGCCGGTGCTCACCGACGAACACGGCCAGGAGGTCCACGGGCTGCCCGTCGTGGGGCTGCCACCCGCCGGGCTGCCCGAGACACCGGACAAGCCGGCCACCGCGGACGGGAAGCCGGCCGACGGCACGGGGCCGGACGGCAAGCCGGATCCGAAGACGCCCGGCGTGGTGACCGTGGCCTCGGCCGTCGTGGCGGACCCGGGTGCGGTCGTGGGCGGGGCGGACACCGCCGTCGCCGCGAGCGCGCCCGCCGGTGCGGTGGCGGCGGGGGCCTCGTACGCGACCGGGGGCTGGCAGGGGCAACACCGGGCGGTGGCCGGCGGTGCCGACTGGACGCCGCCGGCGCGCGACGACGGGTCTCCCGGGCGGTCCGTCGCCGCGCCGGTCCGCCAGGGCGGCGGGTCGGCGGGCTGGGCGGACGGCGACTACCCGCTCCAGGCCCCTGCGGCTTCGGGTTCAGCTCCGGCTTCGGTTGCGACGTCGGCTTCGGCTCCGGCACACGGTGGGGGCGGTGGGGGCGGCGGGCCGGTGACCGTACGGACCGACTCGGTGAGCGCGCCGCCCGCGCCCAGTGCCGCGCAGTCCTCCAACAGCTCCTCCGGCTCCTCGTACACACCGGCGCCGGACGCCCCGCCGGCGATCCGGCCGGTCGGCGTCGCCGGGCCGTTCGGGACACCGGCGTACGGCGCCGGGTACCCGGTGGCCGGAGGGGTGGGTGCAGTCGGTGCGGTCGGGGCCGTTGGCGCGGTCGGGGCCGTTGGCGCGGTCGGGCCAGGGCCGCTCGCGGGCGGCGGCGGAGGGCCTGCCGCGCAGGTGGCGGCACCGTTCGGCAGCGGAACGGGTGCTGCCGCGCCGCAGCCCGCCGTCGGCGAACCCCGGCCGGGCGCTCCCGCACCCCGCACCCCGGTCGGCGCCGCGCCGCACCCCGTCACCGGTCCGCCGACCCCGGTTCCGGTCACACCGCCGATCGTCGGCACCACCCCGGTGCTCGGCCGGCCCGAGCCGCACCACGTCGACACCCGACGCCGGGACACTGCCGAGACCGTCGCCGACCCCACCCTCGCGTGGGGCGCCGTCCCGGTCGCGACCACCCACGCCATGGCCCTCCAACTCGCCCTGCGCGCACGGCGCGGAGCCCACCCCGACGACCCGGCCGCCCAGCCGCGCAGCATCACCGACAGCCGCCCGTACGGGCTGCCCGGCGGGCTCGGCCCGGTCGACCCGGAACACCAGGCCGAACTCGAACGCCGCGCACCCCGCGACGCGGACGGGCTCCCGGTCCGCCACCCCCACCCGGCCATCGGCGGCTGGGCGGAGGCCGTCAACGCCGGCGGCTACCGCGAACCGGGCCGGGCCAACAACAGCCTGGAGATCGCCCTCTCCGCCGTCGAGTGTCACACCGGCCGACCCACCTGCGCCGCCCCGCGCATCCCCACCGAGGGGGACGCCGGCGAACGCGGCGGCCGGGACCGCGCCGAACGCGAACTCGGCGCCCCCTTCCGTGACCTGGGCGACGGCGACCAGGCCATCGACCGCCTCGCCGACGACCTCCGCCGCGCCGGCCACGGCTCCCAGGCCGTCCTCCTCACCCTGGACGCCTTCGGTCGCCCGCACGCCTGGAACGCCGTCAACCACCAGGACACCGTCACCTACCTCGACCACCAACTCGCCCGCCAGGGCCCCACCCCCCTCCACCCCGCCACCCACGGCCTCTGGGCCATCGCCCTCACCCCGGAAGGCCGCCCCCTCGCCCTCACCCCCACCGGCTAGCCACCCGCAGTTTGCGCAGGAAGTCGACCAGGCCGACTTCCTGCGCTCGCTCACCTCCGCCAGGGCAAATATGCAGACCGGTCTCCATATTGGCCGGATGGGGACGGAAAGCGTGCGTGCGTGAGAAGTCGACCGGGCCGACTTTTCGCGTGCTGGGTCGGCATGTAGACCGATCGCCGGGGTTGGGTGGGCGTTGCGCGAGAAGTCGGCGGGGTCGACTTCCTGTGTGCGGTGGGGGTCGGCTACCCGTAAATCTGTAGCTGGTCGCCATATTTTTGCCTATGTGCGTGGGAAGTCGGGCGGGCCGACTTTTCGTGCGTGGGCTCGCTGTGGATCTGTAGACCGGCCTTGATGGTCGTGCAGGGGTGGGCGGGATTTGCTCAGGCAGTCGGTGGGGTCGACTTTCTGCGTGAGCCGGCAGGGGAGTTCGGGTGGAGGCGGCACTCCTTGGTGTGAGGGCGTAGGGTCGCGGCGCGGTCGGGTTGGGTGTCGGGGACGGGGGTGGCCGGGTGGTTTCGCGGGCGCAGGCGGTGGCGGCGGGGCATCGGTGGATCAACGGGGATCTTCCGCAGGGCGCCGCGGTGGTGCGGCGGGTGTGCGCGCACGAGTTCGAGCTCGGGTGGGTGGTGTGGGCGGAGCCCGCGCGTGTGGAGGTGGATCCGCGGACCGGTGAGCGGCGGGCGCCCGAGGAGGTGGGGGCTGCCTGTGCCGTGGTGGACCGGGAGAGCGGGCGGTTCACGGTGTGGCCCTCGGTGCCGGTGGACGAAGTGGTCGGGCTGTACCGGGACTTCGTCGGCGCGGGCGGGCACGACCCGACCCGGCCGCCGGCGACCGGCCGCGGTGCCCGTGCCGAGCTGACGTACCGGGACGACGCGGGCGAGGAGCGGTCGCTGGCGCTGCGTTCGGCGGCGGGCCTGCCGCATCCGGCGCTGCGCGGCTGGTGGTGGCTGCGCGAGCAGGGGGTGGCGGCCGGGGACGTGCTGGCCGTCCGGACCGACCTGCGGATGAGCGCCCTGCCCGGCGGCTACTGGGCCCACGCGCTGGCCGCCGAACTGCCGGACGCCCGGGTCGACTTCGAGTTGCCGTACGGCCCGCGGTTCGACCACCGGGCCGCCGCCGTACGGGCGCTGCCCGCGCCCCCGGACGGGCCGGCCCGCAACCGGGTGCCCTTCCCCCGCCCGGTGCGGAACGCGCCGGACGAGCCCGACGCGGCGCTCGCCGCGCGGCTCGCGGAGCGGTTCGGCCCGGCGGGTGTGCAGCGTTTCGACCCGGCGGACGTGGCGCGGGCCGAACTGCCCGGGGACGCGGCCGCGTTGCTGCTGGCGGTGGGTGTGCCGACGGCCGTGCCGGGGTTCTTCGCCCTGCACCACCCCGGCGCGGAGGCGATCGCGGACGGTACCCGCCCCGGCACCGTGCTGCCGCCGCTGGCGGCCCACCTGGCGGCGCTCGGCCGCGGCGCCCGGGTGGCCGAGCGCGAGCGTCCGGCGCTCGCCGGGCAGCTGGTGCTGGGGACGGACGGCTGGGCGCTGGTAGCCCTCGACACGGTGGACGGCGCCGTCCGGGCGGTGGATCCGGACTACGCGACCGCCCGCCACTGCAACGCGGACCTGCGCGCCTTCGCCCGCTGCCTGGAGGTGTTCGCCGGCTGGTGGCCCGCCCTGCGCGGCCTCGGCCCGGTGGCGGCGGGCGAGGCGGTGGACGGTCTGCAGCGTGCTCTGGTGGAGGCGGACGGTTCGGTCTTCGCCGATCCGGAGAACTGGTGGGCCGTCATCGTGGAGCAGCTGTGGGACGGCCTGCTGTGACGGGACGCCGGGGAACCTGACGCCGGGGGGCGAACGCCAGGGAGCCGGAGGCCGCCGAGGGCCCGGACGCCGCCCCGGACCAGCGTGAATACCGTCGCAACCCCCCTCGCCCGGGCCCGGATCGCGTAGCGTGGAGAGTTATGCGACTCGGTGTTCTCGACGTAGGTTCCAACACGGTCCACTTCCTCGTGGTGGACGCCCATCCGGGCGCCGCCCCGCTGCCCGCGTACTCCCACAAGGCCGAACTGCGCCTGGCCGAGCTGCTGGACGAGGACGGCTCGATAAACGAGGCCGGTATCGAGCGGCTGGTCGGCCACATCGCGTCCTCGCTGCGGGTCGCCGAGGACAAGGGTGTCGTCGACATCCTGCCGTTCGCCACCTCCGCCGTGCGCGAGGCCGCGAACGGCGAGGAGGTGCTGCGCCGGGTGACCGCCGAGACCGGTGTCGAGCTGCGGGTGCTCTCCGGGCAGGACGAGGCCCGGCTCACCTTCCTGGCGGTTCGCCGCTGGTTCGGCTGGTCCTCCGGCCGGCTGCTCAACCTGGACATCGGCGGCGGCTCGCTGGAGATCGGCTGCGGTCTGGACGAGCAGCCGGACGTCGCCTGCTCGCTGCCGCTGGGCGCCGGGCGGCTGACCGCCCGCTGGCTTCCCGGGGACGTCGCGGACCCGGACGGGCTGCGCGAGCTGAGACGCCACATCCGGGCCGAGATGGCCACCGTGGTCGGCGAGATCTCCCGGCTCGGGCCGCCGCAGCACGCGGTCGCCACCTCCAAGACCTTCAAGCAGCTGGCCCGGATGACCGGCGCCGCGCCCGCCGACGCCGGCCCGTACACCGACCGCCGGCTCACCCGCAGCGGGCTTGGCGCCTGGCTGCCGCGGCTGGCCACGATGACCGTCGCCGAGCGCGCCCAGATCCCCGGCGTCTCCGAGGGCCGTGCCAAGCAGTTGCTGGCCGGCGCGCTGGTCGCCGACGCCGCGATGGACCTGTTCGGCCTCGACGAGCTGGACGTCTGCCCGTGGGCGCTGCGCGAGGGCATCATCCTGCGCCGCCTGGACGCCATGGACAGCCCCGCCGACCGGCGCCGACCGGCGTTGACTCCGTAGGACGGCGTCCCGTTCGGAGCGAGCTCCGCTTACGCTGTCTCCCGTGGTGCAACCAGCGGGCGAGGACGGGACGCGGGAGGGCCGCGCTCCCGGGGACGGGCAGCCGCGGCCGGACAGCCCGCGCCGCCGGCTCGGCAAGGCGGTCAAGGGCGCCACCGCCGCGCAGGCCGCCAAGGCTGTGAAGGCGGCCCAGCGCACCACGAAGAAGGCCGCCACGAAGAAGGCTGCCACGAAGGACGCCCCGAAGACGGCCGCACCGAAGACCGCCGCGACGACGCGCACCGCCGCCGAGAAGCCGACCGCGAAGAAGCCGACCGCGAAGAAGACCACGGACAAGAAGGCCACGGACAAGAAGCCCCCGACGCGGCCGCCGGAGCAGCCCGGGGCGGCGCCCGCCCGCGGCCCGGCCCCCCGCAAGGCGGCCGCCAAGGCCGCGCCGCGGGAGACCCGCACCGCCCGGGCCGCCGGTGCCGCGAAGGCGGCCGTCCAGTCGGTGCGCTCGGTCAAGGCCGCCCGCCGGGACGCCGCCCGTCCGCCGTTGCTGCGCACCACCGACCGGCTGGTGCTGCCCCAGCACCCGGCGCTGCACATCCCCGACACCAAGGTGGCCCTGTCCACCGCTTCGGTGTACCCGGCGAGCACTGCCGTCGCTTTCGAGCTGGCGGCGAAGCTCGGCTACGACGGGGTCGAGGTGATGGTCTGGAACGATCCGGTCAGTCAGGACATCGAGGCGCTGCGCCGGCTCTCCGACGCCCATCAGCTGCCGATCCTGGCCGTGCACGCGCCCTGTCTGCTGATCACCCAGCGGGTGTGGACCACCGACCCGTGGACCAAGCTGGTCCGGGCCCGGGCGGCGGCCGAGAAGCTCGGCGCGAGCGCCGTCGTCGTCCATCCGCCGTTCCGCTGGCAGCGCCAGTACGCCCGGGACTTCGTCGAGGGCATCAACCGGATGGCGGGCGAGACCGACGTCCGCTTCGCCGTCGAGAACATGTACCCGTGGCGCTACCGCGACCGCGAGGTGCTGGCGTACGCGCCCGGCTGGGACGTCACCGACGAGGAGTACCGGCACTTCACCATCGACCTCTCGCACGTGGCGACGTCCCGGATCGACACCTTCGCCATGGTCGAGCGGATGGGCGACCGGCTCGCCCACGTGCACCTGGCCGACGGCAGCGGCTCCGGCAAGGACGAGCACCTGATCCCCGGCCGCGGCAAGCAGCCCTGCGCGGAGCTGCTGGAGCACCTCGCCCGTACCGGGTTCGACGGCCACGTGGTGCTGGAAGTCAACACCCGGCGCTCCGCGTCGCCCGCCGAACGCGAGGCCGATCTGGCCGAGGCCCTGGCTTTTACCCGCTTGCACCTGGCCACCTCCTCGCGCGTACGCTGAGCCGCACGGGCACGCCCCGCTGTTGGTGCGAACTTCCGTACGGAGGGCGAGACATGACGGAGGAGCGGAACTATCGTGAGGCCGCCGGGAGCTTCGGCGCGGTGGCCGCCGAGTACGACCGGGGCCGCCCCGGCTACCCCGACGAGCTGTTCGACGCGCTGGAGCGGCTGTGGGGCCGGGGCCTCAAGGGCGCCCGGGTCCTGGACGTCGGCGCGGGCACCGGCATCGCCACCCGGCTGCTGGCCGCCAGGGGCGCGGACGTCGTCGCCGTCGAGCCCAGCTCCGGCATGGCCGCCCAGTTCCTGGCCTCCTCGCCCACGCTGCCGCTGGTCCGCGGCAGCGGCGACGACCTGCCCTTCCACGACCACTCCGCCGACCTGATCACCTACGCCCAGGCCTTCCACTGGACGTACCCCGAGCGGTCGGTCCCCGAGGCGCTCCGGGTCCTGCGGCCGGGCGGCGCCGTCGCCGTCTGGTGGAACGTGCACGACGAGACCGTGCCGTGGGTCCGGGCCCGGGACCGGCGGATGGCCGCCGCACTGCCCGCCCGCTACCGCGGCTACGGCGGGATCAGCGACCACACCAGCCACTTCGCGCCGGCCGGCCTCGCGGTCGAACGGGCGGTGCTGCACTGGGAGCGGCGGGTCACCGTCGACCACGTGCTGACCGACCTCACCTCCCGCTCGTACCTGGCCTCGCTGAGCCCCGAGGAGCGCGCGCCGGTGCTGGCCGCCGAGCGGGAGGCCATGCTCGTCGAGTTCCCGGACGGCATCGTGGTCGAGCCGTTCGCCCTCGACCTCACGGTGGCCGTCACCCCGGGGTGATCCCGCAGCGCCGCCCACCGACCAGCCGCCCACCTCCCTGCCGACTGCCCGCCGCCCCCGCCGGCCAGCCGCCCCCCGCCCACCGCCCGTCGACAACCCCCCGGCCCGCACGCCGGCCCGCACGCCGGCGGTACGACCGCATCGCGGACGGCCCGTCCGCCGCCCGGACGGCGGGCGTAGGCTCGGTAGCCACAGCGGCCCCCGCACCCTCCCACCGGCGGGGCGCCGGCGAGAGCCCGAAGGAGTGGAGCACAGTGCCCGAGCTGAGGTCCCGTACGGTCACCCACGGTCGCAACATGGCAGGCGCCCGGGCGCTTCTCCGGGCGGCCGGTGTAGCCCGCGAGGACTTCGGCAAGCCGATCATCGCGGTCGCCAACTCCTTCACGGAGTTCGTCCCCGGCCACACCCACCTCCAGCCGGTGGGCCGGATCGTCTCCGAGGCGATCAAGCAGGCGGGCGGCATCCCGCGCGAGTTCAACACCATCGCCGTGGACGACGGCATCGCGATGGGCCACGGCGGCATGCTCTACTCGCTGCCCTCGCGCGACCTGATCGCCGACTCGGTCGAGTACATGGTCAACGCGCACTGCGCGGACGCCCTGATCTGCATCTCCAACTGCGACAAGATCACCCCGGGCATGCTGATGGCCGCGCTGCGCCTGAACATCCCGACCGTCTTCGTCTCCGGCGGTCCGATGGAGGCCGGCAAGGCCACCCTGGTCGACGGCACCGTGCGCAAGCTCGACCTGGTCGACGCGATCTCGCAGGCCGTCAACGAGAACGTCTCCGACGAGGACATCGCGATCATCGAGGAGAACGCCTGCCCGACCTGCGGCTCGTGTTCCGGCATGTTCACCGCCAACTCGATGAACTGCCTCACCGAGGCCATCGGCCTCTCGCTGCCCGGCAACGGTTCGGTGCTCGCCACCCACACGGCCCGCCGGGCGCTGTACGAGAACGCCGGGCAGACCGTCGTCGCGATCGCGAACCGCTACTACGACGGTGACGACGCCTCCGTCCTGCCCCGGGCGATCGCCACCCGCGCCGCCTTCGAGAACGCCATGGCCCTGGACATCGCCATGGGCGGCTCGACCAACACGATCCTGCACCTGCTCGCCGCCGCCCAGGAGGCCGAGCTGGACTTCGACCTGCGGGCCATCGACGCGATCTCCCGCAAGGTGCCCTGCCTGTCCAAGGTCGCGCCGAACGGCTCGTACTACATGGAGGACGTCCACCGGGCCGGCGGCATCCCGGCGATCCTCGGCGAGCTGTACCGCGGCGGGCTGCTCAACGAGGACGTCCACACCGTGCACGCCGACTCGCTCGCCGAGTGGCTCAAGACCTGGGACGTGCGCGGCGGCTCGCCCTCCGCCGAGGCCGTCGAGCTGTGGCACGCCGCCCCCGGCTGCGTCCGCTCCTCCGAGGCCTTCTCCCAGTCCGAGCGCTGGGAGTCGCTGGACACCGACGCCGCCAAGGGCTGCATCCGCGGCGTCGAGCACGCCTACTCCGTCGAGGGCGGCCTGGCCGTGCTGCACGGCAACCTCGCCGAGGACGGCTGCATCGTGAAGACCGCCGGCGTGGACGAGTCGATCTGGACCTTCAGCGGCCCGGCCGTCGTCGTGGAGTCCCAGGAGGACGCGGTCGAGGCGATCCTGGCCAAGCGGATCAAGGAGGGCGACGTCGTCGTCATCCGCTACGAGGGCCCCAAGGGCGGCCCGGGCATGCAGGAGATGCTCTACCCGACGTCCTTCCTCAAGGGCCGCGGCCTCGGCAAGGCCTGCGCGCTGGTCACCGACGGCCGTTTCTCCGGCGGCACCTCGGGTCTGTCCATCGGCCACGCCTCCCCGGAGGCGGCCTCCGGCGGCACCATCGCCCTCGTCGAGGACGGCGACACCATCGCCATCGACATCCCCGGCCGGACCATCTCCCTGGAGGTCCCGGACGAGGTCCTCGCCGAGCGCCGCCGCGCCCTGGAGGCCTCGGGCGGCTACCGCCCGAAGAACCGCGAGCGCCAGGTCAGCCAGGCCCTGCGCGCCTACGCCGCGATGGCCACCTCCGCCGACAAGGGCGCCGTCCGCGACGTGACCAAGCTCGGCTGAGCCCCGGCAGTACGCGAAGGAGCCGTCCCGCAGGCCGGGACGGCTCCTTCGCCGTAGGGGACGGCTCCTCCGTCGGTTCGGACGGCTCCTCCGCCGGATGGGGCGGTCGGGTGATAATCGACGGCGTGAGCGAGCAGCCCCCCACCCCCGCGCCCAAGGCCGTCGGCGCCCCCAAGACCGTCGGCGCGCCCGAGCCGGAGCCGATCCGCTGGTTCGGCACCAGCTGGCTGAACCGGGACGGCGGCTACTGGCCGCGCCGGGTCGCCGTGTCCGTCGGCGCCCTGGCCGCGACCGCCGCCGTGGTGCTGGTGCTGCGGTTCGGCGTCGAGGGCATCGCCCTCTCCGACAACGGGACCTTCGTCAACGGGCTGATGACCGCCGCCATCGCGATCTGCTCGATGATGTCCGTCCGGCGCACCTGGAAGCTGCTCACCGAGGGCAGGGACCAGCTGACCGGCTGGATGGCCGAGGACAAGTCGCTCGGCGCGGTCTGGCTCATCGGCAGCGCCGGCGCCCTGGCCGCCTACTTCGCCCGCAGCCTGGTCGAGGCGCCGGGCGAGGCGGTGCGCCGCGCCGCGTACCAGCGGGCCGTCGCCCAGTACGAGAAGCGCCAGGCCGGCCGCAGCGGCCGGCCCGACGCCAGGGCCAAGCGCAAGCGCTGACCGGTCAGTAGCGGCTGATCGTGCCGCACTCGTCGGTCTGCTGGATGTCCTTGCTGCGGTCGTACGGGTCGATGGCCGGGCCGGTCGGCCGGGAGCCGGGGGTGTCCGGTCGCAGCGCCGCGAACTGGTCGAACTGCGGGTGGAAGAAGCCGTCGTAGACGTCGCAGGCCGAGTTGGCGGGGTCCGTCTGGCTCTTGGCGTACACGATCTTCTTCGGCTGGACCTGGTAGCGGCCCGGGTCGTAGAAGCGGAACGTGTCCGCCCGCCGCACGATCGTGCGGGTGGTCCAGGTGTCCCCGGCCACGTCGTCCGTCGGCACGAGGAGACCCGCCGGCTTGGCCGTGCCGCCGCCCTGCGGCGCGGCGGGCTTCGTCGGCTGCGGGGCGGGGGTCGTCGGCTGGGGCGACCCGGCCCGCTTGGCGGCCTCGGGGCCGGGGCGCAGCGCGTACACGAAGCTGAAGTCGGTGTGGATCAGGACGCCCTTGTCCCCGTCGCCTTCGTAGGTCATCCGGCCCTGCACCTTGACCGTGTCGCCCACCGGGATCGCGTCGCGCGGGTCGAACCGGCTGAACCAGTTGGTCGGGTCGTTGTCCTTGGACGGGTGCTCCAGTGCGGCCTTCGCGCCGTCCTGGTCCTCCCGCTCCAGCAGTGCCAGGGCGGCGTCCGGACGGCCGCCGGCGACCACCTTGGGGTCGAGGTTGGCGGCGATCAGGTAGTCCTTGACGGACTGCAGTTGGGCGGCGACCTGGGCGGTGGAGAAGACGCCGGTGGCCTGTGCCTCGGGGAGGACGAAGGCCTCGGCGCCGTTCGGCCAGCCCTCGGCGAGGGACCCGGCCCAGGGGTGGTCGACGGTCGGCTGCTGTTCGTCGACCTTCGGCGGCGCGGTGGTCGGCCGGGCCGTCTCGGGGGCGACGGTCGGCGCGGGGGTGTGGGCCGAGGAGGAGCCGCCGTAGTGGTCCGAGTACCAGTTGCGCAGCCCGTTGACGTTCAGGGCCGCGAGCAGCACGGTGACGGTCAGCACGACGTAGAGCGGTGTGCGCCACGGCAGTTGGCGACTGCGCGGGCGCGGGTTGCCCCAGGGGTCGACCGCTTGGGGCTTCGGCTTGCGCCCGAAGCGGCGCTTGGCCTTCTTCGCCGGGCCGTCGTTGACCGAGCGGCGGCCGCCCGGGTCGACCGGCGGGGTGTGCTTCCACCGGGCGGTGAGCATGCGGGTGCGCCCGCTCTGTTCCTTGACGGCGGCGCCCCGGACGAATTCGTCGTCCAGGACGAGGTCGGCGAACGGGTCCTTCGCACCCGTTCCGGACGGGTCGGACCCGCCCGGCTCGTCGCCCCTGACGGGGCGCGGTTCCGGATCTTCGGCTATCGGCATCGCGCCAGTATGACGACGGGGTGTGACGATGCGCTGATCGGGGGCGCTCCACGTGGTGAACTCGTGCCCGCCGGGTGGCGCTTCACCCTGTTTCGTCCTGAACCGTGCCGGTGCGTCAGCCCTTGCGGCGGGCCTGCTTCACCGACCCCACCACCCCGGCGATCGCCAGCAGGAGGCCGGCGGGCAGCAGCGAGATGAAGAAGGAGCCGAACAGACCGGAGTCGCCGAGGAACAGCTGCGCCAGGGTGTTCAGTGCCAGCAGCCCGCCGGCCGCCGGGAGGGCCGACTGCCACGGGTGGTCGTTCGCCCAGCGGCGCAGCCGCCGGTCGGCGGTGTCGCGGCGCAGTTGCCCGCCGACGGTGCCGACCAGGAAGAAGAAGAACAGCGCCCAGCCGGCCGGTCCGGCCAGCATGCTCAGCGACCAGCTCCCGGAGATCGCCTCGATCCCCAGGGAGGTCGCCCCCACCACCGCACCGACCCCCGCGGCGGTTCGCCACGGGCCCACGGTCGCCGAGGCGACGGCGAGTTGCCGGTTCTCACGTCGGGACATTTCGTCGTGTGCCATGGTTCAACGGTGCGCCCGCCCGGCCCCGGAGGCCATAGGGGAACCCCCTGGTTTTCTCCCTAGGGGCGGGAAGGTCGACAAGGGCCGACAAGGCGCGACAAGGCGCGGCGACGGCCGAGCGAGCGGCGCACCCCGCCGGGCCCGGCGACCACGAACCGGACGGTCCCGCCGGGCGCCGACGTACGGTGCGAGGATGGCCGCAGTACCAAGGCAAGGAGCGGACCATGGGCAGCAGCGCAGCACGCGGACAGAAGATCGCCTTCCTGGGCACCGGCAAGATCGGCGAGGCCCTGCTCTCCGGCCTGCTGCGGGCGGGCAAGAACCCGGCGGACGTCCTGGTGACCGCCCGCCGCCCCGAGCGCGCGGTCGAACTCGCCGCCCGGTACGGCGTGGTGGCGGTCTCCAACGCCGAGGCCGCCAAGCTCGCCGACACCCTGATCCTCGCGGTCAAGCCGCAGGACATGGGTACCCTGCTGGAGGAGCTGGCCCCGCACGTCGGTGCGGACCGGCTGGTGATCTCGGCCGCGGCCGGCGTCCCGACGGCCTGGTTCGAGGAGCGGCTGGCGGCCGGCACTCCGGTGGTCCGGGTGATGCCCAACACGCCGGTCCTGGTGGACGAGGGGATGAGCGTCATCTCGGCGGGCTCGCACGCCACCGAGGAGCACCTGGCGCGCACCGAGGAGATCTTCAGCTCGGTCGGCAAGGCGCTGCGGCTGCCGGAGTCCCAGCAGGACGCGGCCACCGCGCTCTCCGGCTCCGGCCCGGCCTACTTCTACTTCCTGGTCGAGGCGATGACCGACGCGGGGATCCTGCTCGGCCTGCCCCGCCAGGTGGCGCACGACCTGATCGTGCAGTCCGCGATCGGCGCGTCGGTGATGCTGCGGGACTCCGGCGAGCACCCGGTGAAGCTACGCGAGGCGGTCACCTCCCCGGCCGGCACCACCATCGCGGCCATCCGCGAGCTGGAGAACCACGGTGTGCGGGCCGCGCTGCTGGGCGCCCTGGAGGCGGCCCGGGACCGTTCCAGGGAGCTGGCCTCCGGCGGGAAGTAGTCCGCGGCGGCCGGGGCAGAAGTCCCTGCGCGACCCCTCCCGCAATCGCGGCGCACCGCCTACGCTCTCGCCAACATCGTCCTACCGGGCGGTAGCGAGGTCGCCGGGAGGCCCGTGTGGAGGTCCGTATGAGTGCCGCGCCGTCCGCGGTCCCGCCCGGCCTGCGGGTGGGGCGGGCCGCACTCGCCGTCAGCTTCCTGCTGCAGGGCACCACCTTCGCGCTGCTGGTCACCTGTATCCCGGAGCTGCAGCACCGGTACGGGCTGAGCGACGGGCTGCTGCCGGTCTTCCTGGCCGCCGTGCCGATCCTGGCCGGGGTCGGCTCGATCACCTCCGAGCAGCTGGTGAAGCGCACCGGCGCGCGGGCCGTGCTGCGGGTGGTCCAACCCGCCGTCTGCCTCAGCCTGGCGGCGGCCGGGCTCGGTGACACGCTGTGGCAACTCGCCCTCGCGCTGGGGGCGTTCGGGCTGCTGGTGGGGGCACTGGACGCCAGTATGAACATGCTCGGGGTGGGCCTGCAGCACCGCTACGGCCGCTCGATCATGATCGGCTTCCATGCCGCGTTCAGCCTGGGCGGCATCGTCGGCGCGGCCCTGGCGGGCCTCGGCTCGCACTACGACCTCGGGCTGCCGGTGCTGTTCGGCACGGCCGCCGCGGTGATCGCCCCGCTCGCGGTGGTCACCGGCACCAGCTTCGCGGGCCCGGCCGAACTCGGCGACGCCGTCCGGGAGGCCGCCGAGGCCGCCGCCCGGTCCATCCCCTGGCGGCCGCTGCTGCCGCTCTGCCTGGCGATGGCCTTCGCGTACATCGCCGACGCCTCGGTCTCCAACTACAGCGTCAAGTACCTCACCGACGGCCTGGGCAGCCGCGAGGACCTCGCCAAGCTCTCCTACCTCGGCTACATGGTCGCGATGCTGCTCGGCCGCGCTCTGGGCGACCGCGCGGTGCAGCGCTTCGGCGCCGTCCTGGTGGTCCGCGCGGGTGCGGCGCTGGCCGCGCTCGGTTTCGGGGTGGCCGCGGTGGCGCCCGCCGCCTGGGCGGGCGTCGCCGGGTTCACTGTGCTCGGCTTCGGCATCTGCGCGATCATCCCGCAGGTCTTCGCGGCCGGCGGCCGGCTCTTCCCGGCCGACTCGGACGCCGCGGTGGCCCGGCTCAACCTCTTCAACTACGTGGGTTTCCTGATCGGTTCGCCGCTGGTCGGGGCGATCGCCGACGCGAGCTCCTACCGCTGGGCGCTGCTGGCCCCGATGCTGCTGGTGCTCGCCGTCCTGCCGCTGGCGGACCGCTTCGCCCCGGCACCGGCGCTGGCCCCCGCCGCCGCGTGACGACGGGGGCCGTTGGCGGGACGGGGGTCAGCTGATCACGGTCTGCAGCTCGGGCAGCCCGGAGAGCGAGCCGCCCTCCCTGACGTCGGTCGGACTGCCCACCTGGCCGAACTCGTAGTAGAGGTAGGTCGCCCAGTTCACCGTGTAGGGCCCGGCGCCCCACGACGGGGTGTCGGCGATCTTGACGGTGAGCGTGACGGTCCTGGTCGCTCCCGGCGCGATCGGCGCGTTGAAGTGGAAGTTGGCGCTGTTCCCGCTGATCACGCAGTCGACCGTGTCCCCGGTGCAGCTCGTGACGGTGAAGGCGCCGCTGGTGTTGGCGGGCCAGGTCGGCGAGATGGTCTCGTAGCCGAAGTAGATGTCGCTGGTCTCGGTGTTGGTGAGGGACAGCGTCAGGGTCAGCTGGTCACCGGCCTTCGCGGTCGACCTGTCGACGGCGAAAGCGGGTCCGCTGACCGCGGCGGAGGCCGGCTGGGCGGCAAAGAACAGGCCAAGTCCCAGTATTGCAGCGAGAATTACCCCAAGGCGTTGCACGCTGAATGGCTTCATGGCGGAGAGGATAGGGAGCCGGATAGCTTTTGTCTGTACCGCCTCAACAAAGCGCTTCCGCCCCGGCGCGCCCTGGCGGCGGCCCGGCCACCGCCACCCGCTACGGTGGAGGCCATGCCCGAAGCCGAGCGTGACACCCCCTGCGGCCTGCACCTCTTCTGGGACGAGGCCGTCACCGCCTACGACTTCGGCCCCGGCCACCCGATGGACCCGACCCGGCTGGCGCTCACCATGCGTCTGGTCGAGGCCCTCGGGCTGGACGGCGGTCCCGGGGTGACCGTCCGGTCCGGGCCGGCCGCCGGCGAGTCCACCCTCCAGCTGGTGCACACCCGGGAGTACGTCGAGGCGGTCAAGCACGCCGCCGCCCACCCCGATCGGACCGACCCCCGGCACGGCCTCGGCACCGACGACAACTGGTCCTTCCCCGCGATCCACTCGGCCTCCGCGCTGATCGCCGGCCAGTCGGTGGCCGCCGCCGAGGCGGTCTGGCGCGGCGAGACCCCGCACGCCGTCAACTTCGCCGGCGGACTGCACCACGCGATGCCCGGCAAGGCCTCCGGTTTCTGCATCTACAACGACCCCGCGCTGGCCATCGCCCGGCTGCTCGAACTCGGCGCCGAGCGGGTCGCCTACATCGACGTGGACGTCCACCACGGCGACGGCGTCCAGGAGGCCTTCTGGAACGACCCCCGGGTGCTCACCGTCTCCCTGCACGAGCACCCCGCCACGCTCTTCCCGCAGACCGGCTGGCCGATGGAGACCGGCGGCCCGGACGCCCCCGGCTCCGCCGCCAACCTGCCGCTGCCGGCCGGCACCGGCGACGCCGGCTGGCTGCGCGCCTTCCACGCCCTGGTGCCCGACCTGCTCGACGCCTTCCGGCCGCAGGTCCTGGTCACCCAGCACGGCGCCGACACCCATGTGGAGGACCCGCTCGCCCACCTCGCCGTCACCGTGGACGCCCAGCGGCTGATCGCCGAGGAGCTGCACGACCTCGCCCACCGCCACGCCGACGGCCGCTGGGTGGCCACCGGCGGGGGCGGCTACGCGGTGGTCGACGTCGTCCCGCGCACCTGGACCCACCTGGTCGCCACCGCCGCCGGACGACCCGTCGACCCCGCCACCGAGACCCCCGAGTCCTGGCGCGCCGAGGTCTACCGCCGTACCCGCCGCCCGGCCCCGCTGCGGATGACCGACGGCGCCCGCCCGGCCTGGCGCGACTTCGACGCGGGTTACGATCCGGCCGACCGGCTCGATCAGGCCATCCTCGCGAGCCGCCGCGCGGTGTTCCCCCACCACGGTCTGCTGGCCTGAACCCGCCGCCCCGGCCGGGCAGCGAGGGCGCCCCGGCCGCCCGCCCGCCGGGCCGTGCGTACGCCGACCCGTGCGATCCGCCGAGTGGCTACGTACTGCAACAGTCCTATCTCTCACCGTACGAGGACTGCACCTCCCCTCTTCCCACTGGTACCACCCATAACTACTCTGGGGATACACGTGTGCCGGTGGAGTCACCGGAGGGGAAGCCGGTGCCTTGCACACGGGTAAGGGTCGGGTGATGGTCATGAGTTCCCTGGAGCGTCCCCTGCAGGAAGTCGTCTTCCTGACCGTGGCGGAGGTCGCTGCGGTCATGCGGGTGTCCAAGATGACGGTGTACCGGTTGGTGCACAGCGGAGAACTGCCGGCCATCCGGGTCGGACGGTCCTTCCGGGTGCCCCAGCAGGCGGTGCACGAGTACCTCAAGGAGTCGTACGTGCGGCTCGAGAGCGCGTAGGACCGGGCCGGCGGGGGCGGGTCCGCAGCCGCGGGCCCACCCCCGTTCGTCCCCGTTCGCCCTGGATTTCCCGCGAGTTTCCCGGCTACCGGGAGCGGGATTACGGCCTTCGCGCCATGGACGGTAGGCTAGGCCCTCACGTCAGTCGTATGGACTCCGTCTCTCACGGACGAGAGTCTCAGTGAGCGAGGGTTGTTCCGTGGGCTCTGTCATCAAGAAGCGTCGCAAGCGTATGGCCAAGAAGAAGCACCGCAAGCTTCTCAAGCGCACTCGCGTTCAGCGTCGCAACAAGAAGTAAGCGCCCCCGGCCGCGCCCAGCGCGTCCAGCGCTTCCACCGCCCGCCCTGGCCCTCGTGGCCCGGGCGGGCGGTGTCGTTTCCCGGCCCGGCAGGGCGGCGCGGTACGGTGCACACAGGCCGCTCGGGTCGAGGAATGGGGTGCAGCACCGTGGGCGTGGTCGTGCTCGTCACCGGCGTGGCGCGCCGTCTCGGTGCCCGCTTCGCCGCCGAGGTCCGTCGCCGTCCGGGCGTGGACCTGGTCGTCGGCGTGGACGTGCAGCCGCCCCGGGTGCCGGCCGAGGAGCCGGCCGGCCCGGCCGCCCCGTACCGCTTCCACCAGCTCGACCTGCGGCGCCCGGCGCTCGCCCGGGTGCTCGCCGAGCACCGGGTGGACACCGTCGTGCACCTCAGCGTCAGCGCCACCGGCCTGGGCTCCACCAACCGCTCCGCGGTGAAGGAGTCCAACGTCATCGGCACCATGCAGCTGCTCGGCGCCTGCCAGAAGGCACCCGGGGTGCGTCGGCTGGTGGTGAAGTCGACGACCGGCGTGTACGGCTCCGCGCCCCGTGACCCGGCGGTGTTCAGCGAGCGGATCCAGCCGAAGGACCCGCCCGGCGGGGGCTTCGCCAAGGACGCGGCGGAGGTCGAGGGGTACGTCCGGGGCTTCGCCCGGCGCCGCCCTGACGTCGCGGTGACGGTGCTGCGCTTCGCCAACATCGTCGGTCCGAACGCGGACACCCCGCTCGGCGAGTACTTCGCGCTCCCGGTGCTGCCGACCGTCCTCGGCTACGACCCGCGGCTGCAGTTCGTCCACGAGGACGACGCCGTCGCCGTGCTCTGCCGGGCCGTGGGCGAGCCCGAACCGGGCACCGTCAACACCGGGACCTTCAACGTGGCGGGGGAGGGCGTCCTGCTGCTCTCCCAGTGCGCCCGCCGGCTCGGCCGGCCCACCCTGCCGCTGCTGCTGCCCGCGGTCAGCTGGATGGCCGTCCTGGCCCGGCAGACCCGGCTGGTGGACGTCTCGCCGGAGCAGCTGCGGCTGCTCACCCACGGCCGGGTGGTGGACACCACGCGGCTGCGCGAGACCTTCGGCTACCGCCCGGCGTTCACCACCCCCGAGGCCTTCGCCGACTTCGCCGCCGCCCGGGGCCCGGGCCTGCTGCCGCCCGGGCGGCTGGCCGCCGTCACCGACCGGCTGACCGCCCTGCTCGGCCCGGAAGGGGCGGCCGCCGCCGACGACGCCTCCGCCGTACCGAACCGCCCCCGCCGACCGAGGAGCTGAACCCGCGATGAGTGCCGCAGCCGAGAACGCGTCGGGCGAGGCCAAGGTCATCCCGATCGAGTCCGCCCCCAGCTGGTCCGAGCCCGAGGGCCCGGGCCCCGGCCTGGCCGACCGGCTCGCCGGGGCCGTCGGCGGGGCGCTGTCCGGGCCGCTCGGCCCGGCGGCCACCCGGCTGTTCGGCAAGGGCTGGGAGGGCCGCGCCGCCGAGGGGCTGGCCTTCCTGCGCCGCCGGGTCACCGGCGACTACGAGGTGGACGAGTTCGGCTTCGACCGGGAGCTCACCGAGGAGGTGCTGCTCGCGCTGCTGCGCCCACTGGCCGAGAAGTACTTCCGGATCGACGTCCAGGGCGCGGAGAACATCCCGGCCGAGGGCGGCGCGCTGATCGTCGCCAACCACTCCGGGACGATCCCGCTGGACGCGCTGATGACCCAGGTGGCCATCCACGACCACCACCCGAACCGGCGGCACCTGCGGATGCTCGCCGCCGACCTGGTCTTCGTGCTGCCCGGCATCAACGAGCTGGCCCGCAAGGCCGGCCACACGCTGGCCTGCAACGAGGACGCCCAGGCGCTGCTGGAGCGCGGCGAGGTGGTCGGGGTCTGGCCGGAGGGCTTCAAGGGCATCGGCAAGCCCTTCTCCGAGCGCTACAAGCTCCAGCGCTTCGGCCGGGGCGGCTTCGTTGCCTCGGCGCTGCGGGCGCGGGTGCCGATCGTGCCGTGCTCGATCGTCGGGGCGGAGGAGACCTACCCGATGATCGGCAACGTGAAGACGCTGGCCCGGCTGCTGGGCCTTCCGTACGTGCCGATCACGCCGACCTTCCCCTGGCTGGGCCCGCTGGGGATGCTGCCGCTGCCGACCAAGTGGACGATCCGATTCGGCGAGCCGATCGCCACCGACGGGTACCCGGCGGAGGCGGCGGACGACCCGATGCTGGTCTTCGACCTGGCCGACGAGGTGCGCGAGACCATCCAGCACACGCTCTACCAGCTGCTGATGCAGCGCCGCTCGGTGTTCTTCTGACCGTCCGTACCAGCGCGGGGGTGCGGCAGCGCACGAGCGTACGGAGCGGGCCCGGCGGATATCGCACTCCGCCGGGCCCGCCGCACAACCCCGGTCAGCCGCCGAGGATCCGCAACCCGGGCAGCAGGCCCGGGACCAATGGGGGCACCTCGACGCCCTGCTGCCGGGCCTCGTCCGGGACTCCGGGCGTGCCGGACGGCTTCGGCGCCGACGGCGGGGCCGCGTCGGGGTTCGGCGAGGGCTTGGCGCCGGTGAGCCCGCCGGTGAGGTCGCCGACCAGCCCGTTGACGGCGTCCGGGGCGCTGGTGGGCAGGGTGCTCGGCAGGCCGGCGCCCTTGCCGCCGCTGCCGCCGGCGCCGGGGTTGGCCGGGGCGTGTTCGGTGGCACCGGGGCGGTTGCCGCCGGTGGCGCCGCTGCCCGGGGCCTGGCCGCCGCCCTGGGTCGCGCCGGAGCCGTCGGCCGGGGTACCGGCGGGGGAGCCGCCGGTCCGGTCGGAGGAGCCGCCGCCCGCCCCGGAGCCTGCCGTGCCACCGCTGTTGGCGGGGGGCTGGGCCAGGCGCAGGGGCGCGACGTCCTCGCTTATGTCGTCGAAGAGCTGATTCACCAGGGAGGCCTGCTGGGTGAGTTGCACGGGCAGCTTGCCCTGCAGCTCGGTCCAGCGGCCGTCCTCGTCCTGGGCGAAGCCGGCCAGCGCGCGCATCGGCTCGAGCGAGCCGTTGCTGCGGTAGACCGAGCGCAGCAGCTCGCGGCCCTTGAGGGCGTCGGCGTGCATGTCGTCCAGGGCGTGGCGGACCTGCTCGACGGTGCCCGGGCTGAGCCCGCCCGCCGGGCCGGTGCGGCCGACCAGGACCTTCGCCTCGCCGAGCCGGGTGGCGGCGTTGTCGAGCAGCAGCTCGCCGCGCTCAGAATCGGAGCCCGCGAAGTCCAGTCGGAGCCCTTCGAGGCCGCGCTTCAGCCCGTACAGCGTGTCGCCGGGTACGGAGCCGGTGCTCGCGGCGGCGGCACCGGCCAGGCTGCCGACGGCGAGCCCGGCCACGAGTCCGCCGATCGCGAACCGGCGGCTCCAGCGGCCGCGTGGCGCGCTCCGGATCGCCCGGTGGCGGCGCTGGCGGGGCACCGCGGCCCCCGGTCCGCCGGCGAAGGCCTGTTCGAACGCGGCCATCAGCTGGGCGCGTTGGACCGTCCGGACCTCGCGGTCCAGCACCGGTCCGGGCAGCGCTTCCAGTGCGTCGGTCAGGCCGACCAGTTCGGCCATCGCGGCCGAACCGGGGCCGGTACCTGCGGCGTTGGCCGATTCCGCGTCGGTTGCAGCGCGTTGCTCCGTCCGGTGGGCCTTCAGCACCTCGGCGAAGGCCTTCGCCCGCCGGTGCTCCAGCACGTTTGCCGTCACGGGCCACACCTCCCTTCGTCGTTGTCGACACCCCGGCCTGCCGGACGGTTGCCCCGGCTGGCCAAAGCCACTCCATCGGGTGACAGGTCACAATTCGGCTTGACCGTACGCCTGGTGGAGGCTTGCACTCTGGCCAACGATCGGTGCGGGCGGTCGGTTACGCACGGCTGATCATCGGATCGACCGTTCACTCTGACGTGTCGGTCGGGTGCGGACGGTGACGGCCGGCCGGGCGACACCCCGGCTGTGTCCCCCTCGGTCACGACAGGCTCACCGCGCGTCGGGCGGGAGCAGCCGGGCCAGGGTGCGGACGGCGCGGTACTGGAGGGTCTTGATGGCGCCCTCGTTCTTGCCCATGATCCTGGCCGTCTCGGCGACCGAGAGCCCCTGCAGGAAGCGCAACGTGACGCACTCCTGCTGCTGCGGGTTGAGCCGGCGCACGGCGTCCAGCAGGGCGGCGTTGGAGAGCGACTCCAGCACCGACTCCTCGGGGCTGCGCTCGCACTCGTTGGAGTCGAGCATCTCGCCGGTGGTGACCTCCAGCCGGAAGCGGCTGGACTTGAAGTGGTCGGCGACCAGGTTGCGGGCGATGGTGACCAGCCAGGCGCCGAAGTCGCGACCCTGCCAGGTGAAGGTGCCGATCCGACGCAGCGCGCGCAGGAACGTCTCGCTGGTGAGGTCCTCGGCCGTGGCCCGGCTGCCTACCCGGTAGTAGATGTAGCGGTACACGGTGTCCGCGTAGTGGTCGTAGAGCCGGCCGAAGGCCTCGCTCTCGCCGGCCTGGGCCCGCTCGACCAGCTCCATGATCGGGTTGTGCTCGGTCTCGTAGCCGGGGCCGGTCGTGGTCCGGGCGCGGCCGCGGCCGACGCCGGTGCTGCCGGTGCGGCCGCGCGAGCCGGTGCCCGTCGAGCCGGTGCCGGTCGAGCCGGCGGCGGTGGTGCGCAGGGCCAGGCCGGGGCCGTGCGGGTGGTTGAACGATCCGCCGGCGGGTGCGAGTTGGGGCGAGGTGGCGAGCTGGCTGCGGAGCAGGTTGCGCAGCATGTCCAGACCGGTGGAGATCTGCCGCTCGGCGGTCGGACGGCTGCGGTGGCCGGTACGGGGGCGCAGGGGCGCGGACGACGGGCGGGAGGGTGCAGGCGCGTCGTTCCGGACGGGTGGGTACACGGGACTCCCAGAGGCAGAACTGTGGACGGATCACCTCCGCCTGCGCGGAGAGCACTCCCCGAAGCATCCGTTCGAGCGGGACGCGTGGGTGACGTGCATCCAGGAGAGAATAACGCTTTGTGCAATGACAGCTACACCGTGTGGTTGAAGTGGTCGTTTGGGATCCATTTGTTGCGCATATTCGGCTGACACTGACCGGAGCTGTCATCGTTCATCCGGCTCAACGTGATCGAACAGGCGCCCAGGGTGACCAATTCGGCGGCCTGGCGGGCGGTTTCCCAGCCTTGGGGCTCCGCAACCCCTGACTTTCCCGGCCTGGCGAACAATCAGAACCGGTCACCAGCAGACAGGTTCGCACATGGGGCCCGGACTGTCCTGTCACGCACGGGAGTTCGCCCGTACGAGCGGCCAGGTCAGGGCCCTGGTTGACGTCCGGTCACCCGCGCGGGCGAGCTCGTCGGGTGACCTCGCGCAAGCGCGCCTGACGGCTCCGGCGAGGGGATCGGGCGGGAAATCAGGCGTGGCGGCGACGGCGGTACAGCGCCACCCCGGCCGCCGTCGCGCCGGCCAGCACCCCGACCGCGGCCGCCGCCGGCAGCCCCACCCGGGCCGCCTTCCGACCGGTGCGGAAGTCCCGCACCCGCCACCCCTGGGCCCGGGCGTGGCGGCGCAGCGCGCCGTCCGGGTTGACCACGTACGGGTGGCCGACCAGCGAGAGCATCGGGATGTCGTTGGCCGAGTCGCTGTACGCGGCGCAGCGGTCGAGGTCGAGGCGTTCGCGGCGGGCCAGCGCGCCGACGGCGGCGGCCTTGGCCGGGCCGTGCAGCAGGTCGCCGACCAGTCGGCCCGTGTAGTGGCCGTCCCGGGCCTCGGCGACGGTGCCGAGCGCGCCGGTCATGCCGAGCCGCCGGGCGATGATCCGGGCCACCTCCAGCGGGGCGGCGGTGACCAGCCAGACCCGCTGGCCGGCGTCCAGGTGCATCTGGACCAGGGCGCGGGTGCCCGGCCAGATCTTGTCGGCGACGACCTCCTCGAAGATCTGCTCGCAGATCTCCTCCAGGTCGGCGGCGCGCTTGCCGGCGACGATGCCGAGGGCGGTGTTCCGGGCGTCCGAGATGTGGTCCGGGTCCTCGGCGCCGTGCAGCCGGAACCAGGCCTGCTGCCAGGCGAAGCGGGCGATGTCGCGGCGGGTGAGGAAGCCGCGGCGGTAGAGGCCGACGCCGAGGTAGAAGACCGCGGCCCCGCGCAGGATGGTGTTGTCGCAGTCGAAGAAGGCGGCGGCGCGGGGGTCGTCCGGGTCCGGGGTGTGGTTCTCGGTGGGCGCCTGGGGGGTCCTGGGGGCCCTGGGGGCCTTCCCGGGCTTGGCCGTGGCCGGCGCCTCGGCGGTGTCCGGCGCGGTCTCCGCCGCGGGGGTCGGGACGGGCTCGGGCTCGGCGCGCAGCGCGGCCTCGGCCGCCTCGGCCGCGGCCTCGCCCGCCAGGGCGCTCCGCTCGCTGGTGGAACGTCTTGCCTGGGTGAGCCTTCGGAGCACGGCCATGGCACCGAGCATAGCCAGCCGGGCGCGGAGCGGCCGTGACGGTGCCGTGCCCGAGAGGTGAACAGCTCCACCGCGCGCGGGGGCGGGTGCGCGGTGGGCGCAGAATGGGGCGGTGAGCCCACTGCTGCGACGTAAGAGCCCCGAGCCCGCGGACCGTACCGTGACCCTGGTCGGCAAGCCCGGCTGCCACCTGTGCGACGAGGCCCGCGAGGTGATCGTCCGGGTGACGGGCGAGCTGGGGGCGTCCTTCGAGGAGAAGGACATCACCCAGGACGAGGAGCTGTACCGCCGCTACTGGGAGCAGATCCCGGTCACCCTGATCGACGGCCGTCAGCACGACTTCTGGCGGGTCGACGAGCGCCGGCTGCGCACGGCCCTGGGCGGCTGACCCGGCCGCCCGCGCGGGCACCGCCGCCCCCGCCACTCGGCGGGGGCGCTTCGCCGAATCGTTGCCAAAGACACTCCGTTTCGGCGTGCGGCGGGGCGGGTTGGTCGGCTTACGATCGAACGCGTTTGCGCCCGAGGGGGGCTGAGCACACGAGGAGTGCCGCCATGCTTCCCGGCCCGACCCCTGCGACACCCGAAACCCCGCCCGGGGCCCGGGGCTTCGCCGTGGTCGACGTGGAGGCGACCGGCCGCAGTCCGTGGCGGCACCGGGTGGTCGAGGTCGCGGTGGTGCTGCTCGACGAGCGGCTGCGCCCCGAGGGGGAGTTCGCCACCCTGCTGGATCCGCTGGGTCCGGTCGGCCCGACCCATGTGCACCGGATACGGCAGTGCGACGTCGAGGGCGCCCCGCGTTTCCGTGAGATCGCCCCGCGGCTGCTGGAGCTGCTGGCCGGCCGGGTGCTGGTCGGCCACCACGTCAGCTGCGACCACGCCTTCCTCGAGCGTGAGTTCGCCCGGATCGGGGTGTCGCTGCCGCCCGTCCCGCTGTTGTGCACGATGCGGCTGGCCGGCGCCCACCTGCCGGAGGCCCGCAGTCACGGCCTGGCGGCCTGCGTGGAGGCGGCGGGCCTCGGCTGGTACCCGGCGCACACCGCGTTGGGCGACGCCCGGGTGACCGCCGAACTGCTGCGGTACTGCCTGGGCGCCACGTCCTGTCCGCCGGACGACTGGGCGGGCCCGCTGCGCGAGGCGGCCCGGGTGCCCTGGCCGCGGCTGGGCCGGGCCCGCTCCCGCCCGTCCGGCGAGGCCGTCCCGTTGCTGCGCCGGGAGGCGCCGTACGGCCCCTGGCTGCCCGGTTCCCGGGCCCCGGAGGTGGTGCTGACGCAGGCCGGTGCTATGGGTTCGACGGCGTGATGCGCATCACTGTGCGGGGACAAAACGGACACCATCTTTGTGCACACGTTCACAAACGCATAGCCTGGCTGCCAAAGCCCAGCTTCACCCACAGGAGCACCGTGGCAATCGGCCGATCACCACAGAGCAGTTCGCAGACGCCCGACCAGGGCGCCGCGCGCCGACCCTCGCGTGCCCGGGGCATCCCGGAGGCGACCGTCGCCCGCCTGCCCCTCTACCTGCGGGCCCTCACCGCGCTCTCCGAGCGCTCGGTGCCGACCGTCTCCTCCGAGGAGCTGGCCGCGGCGGCCGGCGTGAACTCGGCGAAGCTGCGCAAGGACTTCTCCTACCTCGGCTCGTACGGCACCCGCGGCGTCGGCTACGACGTCGAGTACCTCGTCTACCAGATCTCCCGCGAGCTGGGCCTGACCCAGGACTGGCCGGTCGTCATCGTCGGCATCGGGAACCTCGGCCACGCCCTCGCCAACTACGGCGGCTTCGCCTCCCGAGGCTTCCGGGTGGCCGCCCTGCTCGACGCCGACCCGAACGTGGTCGGCACCAGCGCGGCCGGCCTGCCGGTGCGCCACATGGACGAGCTGGAGTCGATCGTCGAGAGCCAGCACGTCTCCATCGGCGTGATCACCACCCCGCCCGGCGCCGCCCAGCAGGTGTGCGACCGACTGGTCGAGGCGGGCGTCACCAGCATCCTGAACTTCGCCCCGACCGTGCTGACCGTCCCGGACGGCGTGGACGTGCGCAAGGTGGACCTCTCCATCGAGCTGCAAATCCTGGCCTTCCACGAGCAGCGCAAGGCCGGCGAGGAGCCGGACGACCGCGCCGAGTCGGTCCTCGACCGCGCCCCCGGCCCGGTCCGCGCGGCCGCCGCCAAGCTGCGCCGTGCGGCCGGCGGCAACGGCAAGGGCCGCGGCACCGCCGAGTCGGCGGCCAAGGACCCGGTCGAGCCGGCCAAGGGAAAGTCCGCCAAGGGCGGCGACGGGGATCTCTCCGCGGTGATGCCCGCATGAACACCGAGAGCTGTGGGGGGCGGGCATGAGCCTTCTCGTCGTAGGGCTGAGCCATCGCACGGCCCCGGTCGGGGTGCTGGAGCGCGCCGCGCTGACCGGTGACGTGCCGACCCGGCTGCTGCACGACGCGGCCGCCACCGCGACCGTCGCCGAAGCCGCGCTGCTGAACACCTGCAACCGGATCGAGCTGTACGCGGACGTGGACAAGTTCCACGCCGGCGTCGCCGAGCTGTCGCTGCTGCTGGCCCACCACAGCGGGGTGGACCTGGAGGAGCTGACCTCCCACCTGTACGTCCACTACGAGGACCGCGCCGTCCACCACCTCTTCTCGGTGGCCTGCGGCCTGGACTCGATGGTGGTCGGCGAGGGCCAGATCCTCGGCCAGCTGCGCGACGCCCTGGCCAAGGCCCAGGAGGAGCACACCGCCGGGCGCGGCCTGAACGAGCTGTTCCAGCAGGCGCTGCGGGTCGGCAAGCGGGCGCACAGCGAGACCGGCATCGACAAGGCCGGCCAGTCGCTGGTCACCTTCGGCCTGGAGCAGGTCGCGGCGGGCGCGGGCGAGATCGCCGGCAAGCGCGCGCTGGTGGTCGGCGCCGGCTCGATGAGCTCGCTGGCCGCCGCCACCCTGATCCGCTCCGGCGTGACCGACCTGCTGATCGCCAACCGGACGCCGGCCCGCGCCGAGCGGCTGGTCGAGATCCTCGGCCCGGACGTGGCCCGCACCCTGGACCTCGCCAAGGTGCCGGAGGCGCTGGCCGACGTGGACCTGGTGATCTCCTGCACCGGCGCGGCCGGCGTGGTGGTCAAGGCCGAGGACGTGGCCGCCGCCGTCGCCCTCCGCTCGGCCGCCGAGCCGCTCGCCCTGCTCGACCTGGCCATGCCGCGCGACGTCGACCACGCCGTGCACGAGCTGGACGGCGCCCTGCTGGTCGACCTGGAGAGCCTCTCCCACGCGCACGCCGCCACCCCCGGCGCCGGCGACGTCGACCAGGTCACCCGGATCGTCGCCGACGAGGTGAGCGCCTTCGGCGCCGCCCAGCGGGCCGCCCGGATCGCGCCGACCGTGGTCGCGCTGCGCTCGATGGCCTCCGACGTGGTCGCCGCCGAGCTGGGCCGGCTGGAGTCCCGGCTGCCCGACCTGGACGAGCGCTCCCGCGCCGAGATCGGCCAGACCGTCCGCCGCGTCGTCGACAAGCTGCTGCACGCCCCGACCGTCCGGGTGAAGCAGCTGGCCGCCGAGCCCGGCGGCGCCTCCTACGCGGAGGCACTGCGCGAGCTCTTCGACCTCGACCCGGCGGCCGTGCACGCCGTGTCCGGAACGCCCGTCGGCGGCGCGCCCCAGCCCTCCGCCGGGGGCACCAGATGAACCGTCAGCCATCCCACGAGTACCACCGGGACGATCACCTCATGAATGGTCAACCGATCACGGAGCAGCCCTCCGCCGCCGCACCCCTGCGGCTCGGCACACGGCGCAGCGCCCTCGCCATGGCCCAGTCGGGCATGGTGGCCCGCGAGGTGACCAGGGTCACCGGGCGCCCTGTCGAGCTGGTCGAGATCACCACCTACGGCGACACCTCCCGGGAGGCGCTGGCGCAGATCGGCGGCACCGGCGTGTTCGTCTCCGCACTGCGGGACGCGCTGCTGGAGGGCCGGATCGACTTCGCCGTGCACTCGCTCAAGGACCTGCCCACCGCCGCCCCCGCGGGCCTGGTGCTGGCCGCCGTCCCCGAGCGCGAGGACGTCCGGGACGCCCTGGTCGCGGCCGAGGGCCTGAACCTGGACGAGCTGGTCGAGAAGCTGGCCGGCGCCGGCCGCCCGGCCCGGATCGGCACCGGTTCGCCCCGCCGGATGGCGCAGCTGAACGCCTGGGCCACCGCCCGCGGCGCCCAGCTGGAGACCGTCGCGATCCGCGGCAACGTGGACACCCGGATCGGCTACGTGACCGACGGCGAGCTGGACGCGGTGGTGCTGGCGACGGCCGGCCTGAACCGGCTCGGCCGCAGTGCCGAGATCTCCCAGCACCTCGACCCCGAGCTGATGATCCCGGCCCCCGGCCAGGGCGCGCTCGCGATCGAGTGCACCGCCGGGAACACGGACCTGACCGCCGCGCTCGCGGCCCTGGACCACGCCCCCACCCGGGTCGCCGTGGCCGCCGAGCGCGCCCTGCTGGCCACCCTGGAGGCCGGCTGCTCGGCGCCGGTGGCCGCGCTGGCCACCTGGGGCCGGCAGAACGAACTGCGGCTGGACGGCGTGGTCGGCGACCCCGACGGCTCCGCCCTGCTGAAGATGTCCGCCAACGGTCCGATCGTCCTCGACGAGACCGCCGAGCAGCAGGCGGCGGCCCTCGGCCGCGCGCTGGCTGACCGGCTGCTCGGCGCGGGCGCGGCCACCCTGATGGGGGAGCGAGCCCGATGAGCCCCACCGCCGCCACCGACGCCCTGTTCCCCGCAGGGCAGCCCGCCACCGGACGGTGCACCTTCCTGGGCGCGGGCCCCGGCGACCCGGGCCTGCTGACCCTGCGCGCGGTCGAGGTGCTGTCCACGGCCGACGTCCTGGTCGCCGACCCGCTGACCGCCGCCGCCGTGCGCAGCCACTGTCCGGCCGCCGTGCAGGTGCACACCCCGGCCGTCGAGGGCATCGACTTCGACCTGGCCAAGGTGGTCGCCGAGGCCGTCCGCTCGGGCAAGCACGTGGTCCGCACCGTCGACGGCGACCCGGGCCTGGACGGCTGCGCCGCCGAGGAGATGCTCAGCTGTGCGGGCGACGGGATCCCCTTCGAGGTGATCCCGGGCGTCGCCCAGTCGGTCGGCGTCCCGGCCTACGCGGGCGTCCCGCTGCGCGTCGGGGCCGGCACCGACGTGCGCTTCGTGGACGGCGCCCAGCTGCTGTCCGGCGGCCCGGTGGACCTGGGCGCGCCGGAGACCACCCTGGTGGTCCGCACCACCCTGGGCCAGCTGCCGGCCACCGCCAACGCGCTGGTCTCCAACGGGCGCAAGCCGGACTCGGCGCTCAGCGCGACGCTCTCCGGCACCACCACCCGCCAGCGGACCTTCACCTCCACGCTGGCCGGCATCGCGGCCGACCTGAAGGCCGCCCGGGTGCTGCCCTCGCCGGTCTCCGCCCCGGTCGACCCGGCCACCTCGGTGATAGCCGTGGTGGGCGAGCAGGTCGCCCACCGGGCCTCGCACTCGTGGTTCGAGACCAAGCCGCTGTTCGGCTGGAACGTCCTCGTGCCGCGCACCAAGGAGCAGGCCACCGGCCTGTCCGAGCAGCTGCGCTCGTACGGCGCGGTGCCGCAGGAGGTGCCGACCATCGCGGTCGAGCCGCCGCGCACCCCGCAGCAGATGGAGCGGGCCATCAAGGGCCTGGTCACCGGCCGCTACGAGTGGATCGCCTTCACCTCGGTGAACGCGGTGCGCGCCGTCCGGGAGAAGTTCGAGGAGTACGGCCTGGACGCCCGCGCGTTCGCCGGGATCAAGGTCGCGGCGGTCGGCGAGACCACCGCGCAGGCCCTGGTGGACTTCGGCGTGAAGCCGGACCTGGTGCCCTCCGGCGAGCAGTCCGCCGCCGGTCTGCTGGAGGACTGGCCGCCGTACGACCCGGTCTTCGACCCGATCGACCGGGTGCTGCTGCCGCGCGCCGACATCGCCACCGAGACCCTGGTGGCCGGCCTGGTCGAGCTCGGCTGGGAGGTCGACGACGTGACGGCGTACCGGACGGTGCGCGCCTCGCCGCCGCCGGCCGAGACTCGTGAGGCGATCAAGGGCGGCGGCTTCGACGCGGTGCTGTTCACCTCGTCCTCGACCGTCCGGAACCTGGTCGGCATCGCGGGTAAGCCGCACAACGTCACGGTCATCGCCTGCATCGGCCCGGCCACCGCCAAGACCGCCGAGGAGCACGGCCTGCGGGTCGATGTGATGGCCCCGGCTCCGTCGGCCGCCGCGCTGGCCCAGGCCCTGGCAGACTTCGGGGCCAAGCGCCGCGACACCGCGACGGCCGCCGGTGAACCGGTCTACCGGCCCAGCGAGCGCCGTCCCGGTTCGCGCCGCAAGGCCCGCTGAGGGCCCGCCCCAACCCCGGCCGGGGGCGGCGAGCCGTCGCCCCCGGCACTGCACAACCGTTCGGAGAGAGAAGCCGTGTCCGCTGAATTCCCGTACGTACGCCCGCGCCGACTGCGGCAGAGCCCGGCGATGCGCCGCCTGGTCGCCGAGACCCGGCTGCACCCGGCGGAGCTGATCCTGCCGCTGTTCGTCCGCGAGGGCGTCAGCGAGCCCGTCCCGGTCAGCTCGATGCCGGGCGTGGTCCAGCACTCCCGGGACACCCTGCGCAAGGCCGTCGTGGAGGCGGCCGAGGCGGGCCTGGGCGGCGTCATGCTGTTCGGTGTCCCGCAGGTGCAGGACGCGATCGGCAGCGAGGGCACCAACCCGGACGGCATCCTGCAGCAGGCGATCCGGGACGTGGTCTCCGAGGTCGGCGACTCGCTGGTGGTCATGTCGGACCTCTGCCTGGACGAGTACACCGACCACGGCCACTGCGGCGTGCTGGCCGCCGACGGCAGCGTGGACAACGACGCCACCCTGGAGCGCTACGCCGAGATGGCCCGGGTGCAGGCCGACGCCGGCGTCCACCTGGTCGGCCCCTCCGGCATGATGGACGGTCAGATCGCCGTCGTCCGGCGGGCGTTGGACGAGGCCGGCCACCAGGACGTGGGCATCCTCGCCTACACCGCCAAGTATGCCTCGGCCTTCTTCGGCCCGTTCCGCGAGGCCGTCGGATCCTCGCTCAAGGGCGACCGCAAGAGTTACCAGCAGGACCCGGCCAACGCCCGCGAGGCGCTGCGCGAGCTGGAGCAGGACCTCGCCGAGGGCGCCGACCTGGTGATGGTCAAGCCGGCCATGGCCTACCTGGACATCCTGCGCCAGGTCGCCGACGCCTCCCCGGTGCCGGTCGCCGCGTACCAGGTGTCCGGCGAGTACGCGATGGTCGAGGCGGCCGCCGCGAACGGCTGGATCGACCGGGAGCGGATGATCATGGAGACGCTCACCTCGATCCGCCGGGCCGGCGCCGAGCAGATCCTCACCTACTGGGCCGTCGAGGCCGCCGCGATGCTGAAGCAGAGGTAACTCGCAGGCCGAACGCAGAAGGCCGGGCCGCTCCCCGTCGGGGGCGGCCCGGCCTTCCGGGTTCTACTCCCAGCCGTTGACGTGGGCGAAGCCCTCGCCGCGGCCCGTCAGGTCGGTGGAGGTGGCGGCGCCGCAGCCGAAGCCGCCCGCGGTGGTGTTGCTGGTGTGGGCGAGGCCGAAGCCCTCGCCGGCCACGAACGGCTCGTCGGCGGTGGCGACGACCGCGCCGCCGCCGACCAGGCCCACGTGGGCGAAGGCGGGGGTGGCGGCACCGGCGAGTGCCAGCGCGGCGGTGGCGGTCAGCGCGGCCTTGGCCAGCATGCTCTTCATGGATCTGCCCTCTCTCTGGGAGCGCCCGCACGGGCGCTCTGACACGTGTTCACATCCGGCCGCTCGGCCCGACGCCCCGCCGGGCCGGACGGCCGGTCACCCGGCCGGTCCGCTGCTGCGGCCGACCGGACACTTCGTCCGCCAAGCCCGGAGGGCCCGGGGAGACCTTCCTCCCCGGGCCCTCCGTCCGTGCGGTGCCCCTTGATCAGCCGATCAGGTGCGAGATACCCGCGTCGCCCGAGGACTGGGTGTTCTGGCCGACGTTGCAGATCTGCTTCGGGGTGCTGTTCAGGATCGGCACCTCGATCGGAACCGCGGCACCGGCAGCGGCGACGGCGATGTTGTGGATCTCGGGCAGGCAGATGTTCGGGTTGTCCAGGGTGTGGAAGTTCGGGCTGCCGTTGCCGTGGGTGCCGGTCTGGTTGGTGCCGCCGTTGCCCTGGACCGTGGTGGCGGCGCCGTCCGAGTCGACGATGGCGGAGGCCGAGCCCGCGGACATCGCGATGGCGGCGGCGGCCAGGCCGGCGGCGGCGAGGGACTTCTTGATCATTTCCGGTTTTTCCTCTCAAAGGGTGAATCGGGGGACGATTCGAAGGGTGGTTCAGGGGCCCTGCAGGGGAGTGCAGTTCTGGGGGGCGTCAGCCGACCAGGTGGGAGACGCCCGCGTCGCCGTGGCTCTGGGTGCCCTGGCCCTGGGTGCAGTACTGCCTGCCACCGCTGTTGGCGATCGGGACCTCGACCGGGATGGCCAGACCGACCCCGCTCACGGCGATGTTGTGGATCTCGGGCAGGCAGATGTTCGCGTTGTCCAGGAAGTGGAAGTTCGGGCTGTTGTTGCCGACCGTGCCGGTGAAGTTGGTGCCACCGTTGCCCTCGATGGAGGCGGCGGCGCCGTCCGCGTCACCGATGGCCGAGGCGGGCGCGGCTGCGGCGGCCAGCGCGGCGACGGCCAGGCCGGCGGCGGCGAAGGACTTCTGGATCATGGGGAGATCCCTCTCTGAAATGCTCTTGGTTTCCGTGCGTACAACGCGTAGAACGAACGCTCAGACCCGGTCTGCAGTCACTGACGTCCAGATCAAAGAATGACGGCACGGAAGGTTACGGGGATTTTTGAAAAGAGTCCGGGAGGCGCGGCGACAGGGGGTTTCTGGTCGGATTATTAGGCCGAACCAGTTAACCGGCGCAATCCGCGCTCCCGGTCACTCGTTGAGACAGATTGTTTTCCGGCTGCGCCCGCGCAGCCGTTCCTCAGTGAACCCCAGTACGGACAGCAGAACGGTGAAAAGCATGAAGTTCTCCAAGCGGGCCGGCGCGATGTTGCTGGCGGTCGGTGCGGGCATGCTCGCCTCCCAGGGACCGGCCTGCGCCGCCCCGGTCGGCCTCGACCACGTCGGAGCCCTGGAGGACGCGCTGGCCACCCAGCAGGTCCCCGCGGACGTGCCGCTCACCCCGCTGGGCAGCCATGTCTCGGCCGGCATCCCGACCTCGCTGCTCATGCCGCCGGTGCCCGGCCGGACCACCAGCACCAGCACCGAGCTGGTCCCGGAGCGGATCGTCCCCCAGCTGAGCACCGGCAAGGTCGGCCCGAGCGCCAAGGCCGAGCTGCCGCTCCCGCTGGTCGACCAGGGCGCCGACCTCGGCCAGGTGCTGCTGGACGCCCCGACCGCGCCGCTGCACGCCGACACCCCCGGCCTCAGCCTCGGCAAGCCGCTCTCGCTCGCCCAGGACGGCGCCGGCCAGCTCGCCGACGGCCGGCTCAAGGTCGGCGAGGTCGACCCGAGGCTGCTCACCGGCGCCGTGCAGGCCGTCCCCGGGGCCAGCGCGAGCCTCGGCAGCGACGACCAGCGGCTCTCCGTCACCGACGAGGTGAACGACCTGACGGCGACCACCGCCGCCACCACCGCCGGTGTGGTGCAGCAGACCGGACTGTCCGACCCCGCAGCCGCCACCGCGACCGCCACCGGGGTGCTGCAGTAGGCCGGGCTGACCGGCCTGACCCAGCTCTGACCAGCCGTCGGGGGGAACAAGAGGCCGGGACACCGCCGCGTGAGAGGGGGGCCGGGGTTCCGGGGCGGCCACAGGATTAGCCCCGCGGGGGTCCTGTTAGCCCGCCCGACCGCGGCAGGTGCC
>NZ_JBVISA010000003.1:89082-133084 GCF_055575755.1 Kitasatospora sp. NPDC034035
CGGGTCGACCACCCCGACCCCACTTCTACCCAGCCTTCGGGCGAACAAGAACCCAGACCCCCCGCCGCGGGGGGGGGTCCTCGGGCTCTGGTTCCCCCCGACGGCTCAGCCCGGCAGGGCGCCGGTCAGCCCGCCGACCAGCGGCAGGTCCTTGACGCCGCCGCCCGCGCTCAGCGGACCGGTCAGCGTGCCGGTGCCGACCGGGGCCAGGCCCTGGTCCGGCTGGACGGTCGCGCCGTTGTTGAGCACGTCGGCCGAGGAGTTGGCCCACGGGTCCAGGCGCAGGCTCTTGAGCGGCGCGACGCCGTAGCCGAGCCCGGCCGTCGTCCCGTTCAGTGCCTGCCCGACGTCGGTCTTGGCCAGCGAGGCCGGGCCCGCCGCGGGCGGCTGGCCCGAGGCGGTGGCGGCCTGCGCGGAACCGGCGCCGAGCAGTACTGCCGCGCCGACGGCGGCGGCCAGGCCCGCCCCGCTCTTCATCGAAACCATGCGGATCACCCTTCGGTGGATCGGTGTCCCGGACGGTCGGAAGTCGCCCGGGGATGCCGAACTGCCCCCCGGCCGGCTGGTCGGGGGGCAGTTCGGCCGGAACACGTGCCGATCGGGGATCAGCAGTCGTCCGCGGGCTTCGGGTGCATCTCCACGTTGGCGCAGCTGTTGCCGAACGCCGGGTTCAGCAGGCCGCCCGCGCTGATGGTGTTGCCGCACAGGTTGAGCGGGATGTGGATCGGCACCTGGATCTGGTTGCCGGAGAGCACGCCGGGGGAGCCGGCGGCCACACCCTCGGCGCCCGCGCTGGCGGCGGCGGAGCCCGCCGCGCCCAGCACCAGGCCGGCGGCGGCGGCGGAGAGGATGGCGACCTTCTTCACGTTCTGCATGGGGGTTGATCTCCTCGATCACACATGGTTGGAGCGTGCCGCCCCCCGGCGCTGCGGAGCGCGGCACGTGCTCGGTGAATCAGCTGTCGCCGGTGCGGCGACCGCCGGTTCAGCCGGCGTTGACGCAGGTGTTGCCGAACGCCGGGTTCAGCAGGCCGCCCGCGCCGATGCTGTTGCCGCACAGGTTGATCGGGACGTGGATCGGCACCTGGATCTGGTTGCCGGAGAGCACGCCGGGGGAGCCGGCGGCCACACCCTCGGCGCCCGCGCTGGCGAACGCGCCGCCGGCGGCACCGAGCACCAGGCCGGTGGCGGCCAGCGACAGGGCGGCGGCCTTCTTGAGGTTACGCATGAATTTCCTCCGAGTTTCTGCCCGACGGAAGGGAAATGTCGGGAGCCGGGCGAGCACGAATACTCGCCTGATGGCTTCAGGGATCGCCGTGATTGTCACTCCGACGGCGCACACCGGCGTGTTCCGCCCATGGCTCGGGCGTCGACGCAGCCGCCGCGTTGTTTCCGGTGCCTCGCGAACGATTTCCGCGCGGCCGGGAACGATTCGGACAAAGGCGCGACCGGGAATTCCCGGTCAGGCGTTCAGGCGGTGTCGTCGAACGCCGGGTTCTTGGGGGGCCCGCCACGTCGACCGACTTGCCGGTGGCCTCGGTGCCGACGGGCCGTGGGCGAGCTGCGCATGGGCGGTACTCGATTTCATTGAGTAGGGCCGGTTGGATCGTCTTCGCCAGGGAGAACGAGGCGGCGCGCGGGGGGAAACGGTCCGGCCCGTCGATCACCCGAATGCCGGTCAGAGGCTCCGCTGCTCCGGACGGGTGACAGTGCGCGCACCGTCGCAACCGGTCCGGACGGGTGTCGTTCTTGATGTCGCACTCCCCGTGCATCTCTGTTGAACAGTCAGGAGGCTCACATGAGCATCAAGAAGACCGCCGCCGTCGGCGCGGCCGTGGTGGGCATCGTGGCCGCCGGCGCCGGCACCGCGATGGCCAGCTCCGGCGCCGAGGGTGTCGCCGCCGGTTCCCCCGGTGTCATCTCCGGCAACCAGATCCAGGTGCCGATCCACATCCCGCTCAACCTGTGCGGCAACACCGTCGACGCCGCCGGCCTGCTGAACCCCGCGTTCGGCAACCACTGCGCCAACGTGGGCTGAGTCCACACCCGGTTCGGCCGGTGAGAGCCGCCGTTGCGCGTTTCCCTCCTGGGGCGCGGAACGGCGGCTCTTCTTTCTGTGCCCGCACGTTCCGGTGGTCGCGCGGTCACGCGGACTGCGTGTCAGAAGTCTTGTTGGACTACTTGTCAGTACCTAGAATCCGAGTCCTGCTCACCTTCCTGCTCTCCCCTTGGCCCGCGCCGCTCGGCGCCCACCCGGCCGGGCGGTTCCCCACCCCGCAAGGAGTCGCGTGTGATCAGGTCCCGCCTGTCGGCGGCGCTCGCCACCGGCGCCCTCATAGCCACCCTCGGCCTGGCCGGCGCCCCCGCCGCCCTCGCCGACTCCGCCCCCGCCCCGGCACCCGGCGCCGTCAAACCGGCAGCGGTCGTCGCCCTCGGCGACAGCGCCATCTCCGGGGAGGGCGCCGGCACCGACACCGGCGACGGTTACTTCCCGGACACCGACAGCCCCACCGACTACTGCCACCGGCACCCCAAGTCGGAGATCTTCGTCACCGACATCCCCGGGGTCACCCCGATCGACCTCGCCTGCTCCGGCGCCCAGACCGGCGACCTGGTCAGCGACCCCGAGCTGGCGAAGATCACCGGCGCGGGCAGCGGCGACTTCGGCGAGCCCAAACAGGACGTCAAGCTCGCCGACGCGGCGTCCAAGTACGACGTCAAGCTGGTCGTGGTGACGATCGGCGCCAACGACGACTTCGACTTCAGCGGCATCATGATGCACTGCCTGGCGCAGTACTTCCCGGTCCCCAAGGACCAGGGCTGCCGCGACACCATCGGCAGCGACGAGATCCTCCGGCGGGCCAAGGGCGTCCAGCCCAAGGTCGTCGCGGCGCTGCAGAACATCCGGCAGACCATGCGCAAGGCCGGCTACGCCGACTCCTCGTACCAGCTGGTCTACCAGTCGTACTTCAACCCGATCACCCCGGACATCCGGCGCAACGACTACCTCGGCAAGGTCGCCGACGGCTGCCCGGCCTTCCCCGAGGACCTCGCCTGGGGCCACAACTGGGTGGTCCCGACCCTGAGCGACGCGCTGCGCGGCGCGGCCGAACAGGTGCCCGGCGTCCGGTACCTGGACCAGCGGCGGGTCGCCTTCGGGCACGAGGTCTGCGCGGAGTGGACCAGTTCCCCGTACGAGTACTCCAACGGGGACGTCATCAACCTCTCCGAGTGGGTGCGCAACGGCTGCGACTCGCAGATCGGCATCCCCGGCCTGTGCATGAACATGGTCCGCCAGTCGTACCACCTGCGGGTGGCCGGCTACCGCGGCGAGGGCGTCTGCCTCGGCCAGTTCTACGCCCGGCCCGAACTGACGCAGGCCTACTGCACGCTCAACCAGCAGAACACCACGTCGATCCAGCCGCTCACCCCCGGGAAACCCTTCGGCGACGGCCCCGAGGACGGCGCCTGGTACCAGCTGACCAACGCGGGCACCGGCAACGCCCTGGACCTCACCGGCGGCGGCACCTACGGCGACTCCACCAACGGCCGGGCCGCCATCAGCTACCCGGCCGGCGGCGGGCTGAACCAGTCCTTCGTGCTGGAGGCCAAGGCCGGCGGCAGCTACGAACTCGACTTCAGCGGCAACCGCGACATGTGCCTGGACGCCAACGCGGCCGCCACCGCCCCCGGCACCCGGATCCAGCAGTGGCGCTGCAACGGCGGCGGCAACCAGCACTGGGTCTTCAAGCCGGCCGGCGACGGCCGCTACAAGATCGCCGACTCCCAGGACCAGAGCAGGGTCCTGGCAGCCGGAAGCACCCTCGACGCCAAGGGCAACCCCTACGTCGAGCTGGCCACCGACACCGGCGCCGCCAACCAGCTCTGGCAGCTCACCAAGCTCGGCATCGTCTACGTCCAGGGCTGACCCCCCGGGCACCGCTCAGGCCGTCGCCGCCCCCAACCGGGCGGCGACGGCCGCACCCACCGGGTACGGCGTCTCGACCGGCAGCAGCGCCGGGTCCCGCTCCAGCCGCACCCGCCCGGCCAGCTCGGTGACGTCCGAGATCCGCCGGATCCACTCGTCCGCGTACCGCCGCACCGCCTCGCCGCGCAGTCCGACCTGGACCGCCCGGTGGTCCAGCGGCCGCAGGTGGAGGTCGCGCTCCGGGTCCCACTGCACCCGGACCGGGCTGTGCCGCAGCTCCCGCTTCCACGCGGCCTGCGAGTCGTGCACCCGGCCGGTGTAGGCGCTCAGCACCGCCTGCTCCAGCGCCCAGTCGAAGCCCTCCCGGCTGATCTCCAGCGCCAGCACCCGCTCCTGCCCGGGGCTCCTTCCCCAGTCGCTGCGGTGCATCATCCAGAGGAACGACGGCTTGATCCAGGTCATCCGGTCGCGCTTGAACGCCTCCGGGAACCGCCCGTCGGCCGCCGCGGGCTCGGCGATCTCCGGTGGAAACGCCTGGTAGACGGTGATCGTGTCGGCGGTGTGGGCGGCCCGGATCCGGCGGGTCGGCGGGGTGCTCGGCATACCCGGAATCGTCGCGGGCGCCGCCGCCGGGGCGCCAGCGGTTTTCCCGCCGGGGGTGTGCCGTAGGCTCACGGGAAAATCGTTGCGCCGGAGCCGCGCGGACCACGAGCGGGGCGGGGAGTACCCAGAGCAGATGAGCACGGCATCGAGCACCGAGTCGTCCAGCACCGAGCCCGGGGCGTCCGCCGCGGCGACGCCGGCGCCGTCCGAGGAGCGGACGGCCCAGCGGCCCGGGCGGTTCGGGGCGCTGGTGGACCGGTTCGCGCCCGCGCTGGGCGCGTACGCGGTGGTCAAGGCCATCGGCCTGACCGTCTTCATGCTGCTGCTCTCGCACACCGGCGACTACCTGAAGAAGCAGCCGGGGCGCGGCGGCGGCGCCAACCCCTGGGACGTGCTGAGCACGTGGGACGGCGTCTGGTACCAGCGGATCGCCGACAACGGGTACGACCCGCAGCTGATTCCGCTGCACGGCTTCCCGCTGGCCACCTACTACGAGAACTCGGCCGCCTTCTTCCCGCTCTACCCGTGGCTGATGCGGCTGGTCGGCGCGGTCACCGGGCTCGGCTCGTACGGTTCCGGGATCGTGGTCTCGGTGCTCGCCTCGCTGGTCGCGGCGGCCGGGATCTTCGCGATCGCCGAGCGGCTCGGCGGTTTCCGGGCGGGTGTGACGGCCGCGGTGATCTGGGGCCTGTTCCCGGGTTCCGGCGTGGAGTGGGCGGTCTACTCGGACTCGCTGTTCGTGGCGCTGTCCGCCTGGGCCTGCTACTGCGTGATGACCCACCGCTGGCTGACGGCCGGTCTGCTGGCGCTGGTGGCGGGCCTCAACCGGCCGACCGCCGCCGCGCTGATCGCCGCCGTGTCGATCGCCGCGCTGGTCGCGCTGGTGCGCCGGACCGACGGGGTGGCCCGTCCGCTGACCGCGATGCTGATCACCCCGTGGGGCCTGATCGGCTTCGTCGCCTGGGTCGGCTGGAAGATGGGCGACTGGGGCGGCTACTTCAAGCTCCAGCGGGGCGCGTGGAACCGCTACTTCGACGGCGGTGCCTCCACGCTCCGCACGATCATGGACGTGATCACCGGCCACTGGGACTTCTGGCAGTCCAACCCCGTCCCGGACCTGATCGCCATCGCCCTGCTGATGGCCCTGCCCGGACTGCTGGTGCTGCTCTGGCGGGCCCGGCCGCCGCTGGTCCTGTGGGTCTACACCGCGCTCACCATCGCCACCGCGCTGAGCAGCAACCAGATCTTCGGCAACATCTCGCGGTACCTGTTGCCGGCCTTCCCGCTCTGCATCGGCCTGGCGTTCGCGTTGCGCCGGGTGCGGGTGTCCTCGCTGGTCGGGCTGTTCGCGATGCCCGTGATCGCGGCCGGGTGGTACGCCGGCTATGCGCTGTTCGAGTTGGGCATTCCGTAGACCCGGCTTTGGTTGGCAACGGGATCATCCGGCAGCAGACGGGCCGTTGCTAACCTCGGACGTATGACGACGACCCCGCCCGTACGGCAGATCCGCGACATCTCCGGCCTGCTGGACCACGCGAGCCACGTGCTGGCCACGCGCATGTCGGCCGCTTTCACCGAGCTCGGGATCACCCCCCGCGCGTACTGCGTGCTGTTCCACGCGCAGGAGGCCGAACGCACCCAGATCCAGCTGGCCGAGCTGAGCGACCTGGACAAGACCACGATGGTGGTCACGGTGGACGAGCTGGAGAAGGCGGGCCTGGCTGAGCGCCGGCCGTCCGCGACCGACCGCCGGGCCCGGGTCATCTCCGTCACCGAGGCGGGCGCCCGCGCCGTGGTGCAGGGCACCGCGATCGCGGACCGGGTGCACCGTGAGGTGCTGGAGTCGCTGCCGCAGCCCGAGCGCGAGGTGTTCGTCTCGGCGCTGTCGCACCTGGTGGACGGCCCTCTCGCGGAGCCGGTGGAGAGCGACCGCACCGTACGCCGGGCCCGTCGTTCCCGCGGGTAGGCCCACTTCGCCGAGCACCTCGCACACCTGATCCCGAGATAGATAGTCCCGAACAAAACAATCTGATAGCGTTCTACTCGGTACTCGACGAACCGGGAGAACCGCCATGACCACGCACGCCCCGGCCGCACCCCTCGCGGCCCTCGCCACCCCCGCCCGCTCCCGCACCCTCGCCCTCGCGGTGCTCTGCGCGGGAATGCTGATGATCATCCTGGACGGCTTGATCGTCACCGTGGCCCTGCCGGCCATCCAGGAGGACCTCGGCTTCTCGCCGTCCGGGCTGACCTGGACCGTCAACGCCTACCTGATCGCCTTCGGCGGCCTGCTCCTGCTGGCCGGCCGGCTCGGCGACCTGATCGGCCGCAAGCGGGTCTTCGTCGCCGGGCTCGCCGTCTTCACCGCCGCCTCGCTGCTCTGCGCCGTCGCCACCAGCCCCGGGCTGCTGATCGGCGCCCGCTTCCTCCAGGGCGTCGGCGGCGCGCTCGCCTCCTCGGTCAGCCTCGGCATGATCGTCACGCTCTTCCCCGAACCGCGCGAACGCGGCCGCGCGATCGGCGCGTTCAGCTTCGTCGGTGCGGCCGGCGCCTCGATCGGCCAGGTGCTCGGCGGGGTCCTCACCCAGGCCCTCAACTGGCACTGGATCTTCCTGATCAACCTGCCGCTCGGCATCGCCGCCGCCCTGCTCGCCGTCCGGGTGCTGGAGTCCGAGCGCGGCCCCGGCCTGCGGGCCGGCGCCGACGCCCTCGGCGCCGCGCTGATCACCGCCGCCCTGATGCTCGGCGTCTACACGATCGTCGGCACCGGCGAGCACGGCTGGGCCTCCGCCCGCACCCTCGGCCTGGGCGCGCTCGCCGTCGCCCTGCTGGCCGCGTTCCTGTGGCACGAGGGCCGGGCCGCCCAGCCGCTGCTGCCGCTGCGGATGTTCCGCTCCCGCAACGTCTCCGGCGCCAATCTCGTCCAGGTCCTGACCATCTCCGGGATGTTCGGCTTCCAGATCCTGGTCGCCCTCTACCTGCAGAACGTCCTCGGCTACGGGGCCGCCGCCACCGGCCTCGCGATGCTGCCGGCCGCGGTCGCCATCGGCGCGGTGTCCCTGCTGCTGTCGGCCCGGCTGAGTGCGCGCTTCGGCGAGCGCCGCGTCCTGCCGGCCGGTCTCGCCCTGCTGGTCGCCGCGCTCGGCCTGCTGGCCCGGCTGCCCGCCGACGCCGACTACGCCGTTCACCTGCTGCCGACCATGCTGCTCGTCGGCGGTGGCGGCCTGGTGCTCTCCACCCTCGCCGTCCTCGGCATGTCGGGCGCCGGTCCGGACGACGCGGGCGCCGCCTCCGGCCTCTTCAACACCACTCAGCAGATCGGCGGCGCGCTCGGGGTCGCCGTCCTCACCACCCTCGCCGACGGCCGCACCGCCACCCTGGCCGCGGCCGGGCAGGCCGGCGCCGACGCCCTCGCCGGCGGCTTCCGGCTCGCCTTCGGGATCGCCGCCGGCCTGCTCACCGCGGCGCTGCTGGTCGCCGCCACCGTGCTCAAGTCGACCGCCACCGAAGAGAATTGATGTCAAGTCGACTCGCCTCACCCCGGCCCGTGTCCAGCGGTTCGGGGCGCGGCGCTGCGGCCATTGCCGCGGTCGGCGTCACGGCCGGTGTTGCGAGCGGCGTCTCGGGTGGCCTTACGGCCAGACCAGGCAGTACAGCTGGTGCCCGGCGTCGTGCAGCCGGTTGGCGAAGTCCTGCCACTCGTGCAGCATGCTGTAGATCACGAAGGCGTCCCGCGGCCCGCGCCGGTCCGGCACGGTGGACCAGATGAAGGCGGCGGCGCCGAGCTCGGTCTCGTCCGCCTTGCGGAGCGGTTCGACGACGTTGTGGGGGAGTTGGACGACGGCGTAGTCCGGGTGCAGCACGACGAGTTCCAGCGGGGGCACCTGGTGCAGCGGGACGCCCTGGATCCCGGTGAGGACCATGGCGCTCATGGTCTCCGGCTTGATCTTGGTGGAGAGGTGGCCGGTGGGGGAGCCGCTGGTCTCCATCAGGTCGCCGAGCCGCCCCAGCGAGCCGAGTTCGCCGGCGTCCAGGCCGAGTCCGCCCGGGCCGAGGGCGGTGGGGACTCTGGCGGCGGTGGCGCGGTCGGGGGCGCCGAAGTATTTGTACGTCACCCCCACGCGTCCCTCACCCCGCCTCTCGCCGCCGCGGCGACCACGTCCCGTACCCGCTCCCGTACCCCCGCGTGCGGTCTCGGCGGGCCTGCGGGAGCCCCCCGCGGCCTCGTCGTAACCGTCCTGCGCCTCGGACACTCGGACCATCCTCACCGGAATTCGCCGGAATCGACAGACCCCCGCACGTCCGGCGTCCCTCCGGACGTGCTCCTTACCCGTCATGCGCCGCCGTACCCACTCGCGGTACGCGGCAGTCCTCTCCACACCCCTGTACACAAACCGGAGCGCTCGCGCACTCTGTGTACACAGTCTGACTGGTCCGTCCTCCGGAGCGCTCAGCGGCCCCGTCCGTACGGACTGTACGGACAACCGTACAGACAACGGTGCCCGGATCATCGTTCCAGATGATCGGGTCCGACATGCAGAGGGCAAGGACACGATTTGAGACCATGTCTCCCGTGAGCTACCCGTACGAAGCCCCCCAGTCCCAGTCGCTGTTCGATCGCGCCTCCGTGGTGACGCCCGGCGGCGTCAACTCCCCGGTGCGCGCCTTCCGCGCGGTCGGCGGCACGCCGCGCTTCATGGTGTCCGGCACCGGCCCCTACCTGACCGACGCCGACGGCCGCGAGTACGTCGACCTGGTGTGCTCGTGGGGTCCGATGATCCTCGGCCACGCGCACCCCGCGGTGATCGACGCCGTCCAGCGGGCCGTCACCCGCGGCACCTCCTTCGGCACGCCCGGCGAGGGCGAGGTCGAGCTGGCCGAGGAGATCGTCGCCCGGGTCGCCCCGGTCGAGCAGGTCCGCCTGGTCTCCTCCGGCACCGAGGCCACCATGTCCGCGATCCGGCTGGCCCGCGGTTTCACCGGCCGGGCGAAGGTGGTGAAGTTCGCCGGCTGCTACCACGGTCACGTGGACGCCCTGCTGGCCGCCGCCGGTTCCGGTGTGGCGACCTTCGGCCTGCCGGACACCCCGGGTGTCACCGGCGCCCAGGCCGGCGACACCATCGTGCTGCCGTACAACGACCTGGCCGCCGTCGAGCAGGCCTTCGCGGCGCACCCGGGCGAGATCGCCTGTGTGATCACCGAGGCCTCGCCCGGCAACATGGGCGTCGTCCCGCCGCTGCCCGGCTTCAACGGGGGCCTGGCCCGGCTCTGCCGGGACAACGGCGCGCTGTTCATCTCCGACGAGGTGATGACCGGCTTCCGCGTCTCCAAGGCCGGCTGGTACGGCCTGGAGGCCGCGAACGAGGGCTGGGCGCCGGACCTGCTGACCTTCGGCAAGGTCATGGGCGGCGGCTTCCCGGCCGCGGCCTTCGGCGGCCGCGCCGACGTGATGGCGCACCTGGCCCCGGCCGGCCCGGTCTACCAGGCGGGCACCCTGTCCGGGAACCCGATCGCCACCGCGGCCGGCCTGGCCCAGCTGCGCGGCTGCACCGACGAGGTGTACGCGAAGGTGGACGCCGTCGCCGCCGAGGTGTCCGGCCTGGTCGCCGAGGCGCTCGCCAAGGAGGGCGTGGCGCACCGGCTGCAGACCGCCGGGAACATGTTCTCGGTGTTCTTCACCGACGCCGCCGTGACCGACTACGACCAGGCGAAGACCCAGGAGGCGTACCGTTTCACCGCCTTCTTCCACGCGATGCTGGCCGAGGGCGTCTACCTGCCGCCGTCCGCGTTCGAGTCCTGGTTCGTCTCGGCGTCCCACGACGAGCGGGCGATCGAGCGGATCGCCGCCGCCCTGCCGGTCGCCGCGCGCGCCGCTGCCGCCGCCACGGCCTAGTCGCCACGGCCCGGTCGCGAGACCGGCCGCCACGGCCCAGTCCACCCCGAGCCCCAGGAGCAGTTGAGAAGTGAGCGCCAAAGAGATCACCGTCGTCCACCTGATGCGGCACGGTGAGGTGCACAACCCGGAGGGCGTCCTGTACGGGCGGCTGCCGGACTACCACCTGTCCGAGCTGGGCCGGCGGATGGCCGACCGGGTGGCCGAGGACCTGGCCGGCCGGGACATCACCCACGTGGTGGCCTCGCCGCTGGAGCGGGCCCAGGAGACCGCCGAGCCAATCGCCAAGGCGCACGGCCTGGACGTCGCGGCGGACGCGCGGCTGATCGAGGCCGAGAACATCTTCGAGGGCAAGACCTTCGGCGTCGGCGACGGCTCGCTGCGCAACCCGGGTTACTGGAAGTACCTCACCAACCCGTTCAAGCCCTCCTGGGGCGAGCCGTACCTCGACCAGGTGGTGCGGATGATGGGCGCGCTCGGCGCCGCCCGGGACGCCGCGCGCGGGCACGAGGCGGTCTGCGTCAGCCACCAGCTGCCGATCTGGATCGTCCGGTCCTTCGTCGAGCGCCGCCGGCTCTGGCACGACCCGCGCAACCGGCAGTGCTCGCTGGCCTCGCTGACCAGCTTCACCTTCGAGGGCGACAAGATCGTCTCGGTCGGCTACCGCGAGCCGGCCCGCGACCTGCTGCCCGCGCACCTGGTGGGCAAGGGCCGCAAGGGCGACAAGCCGGTGGGCAAGAGCTTCGGCGCCTGACACTCGCGAGCGCCTCCGTAAGCGGTGCGTAAGTATGACTTCGGGTCACCCGGCGAGCGCCGGGTGACCCGATTTCGTCGCAGGTCAGAGGGGGTGCGACGCGCAAGGCAGGACCCCCCCGAACCTGCCCGGAACTCCATGCGAAACTTTTCACATGTCTGCCATGGCGCGCCCCCGTCCCCGTGTCGCCGCAGCCGCCGCCGCCACCGCCGCGGCCGCTGCGCTCGCCCTCACCGGCTGTTCCTCCTCGGGCTCGTCCGGCGGCGGCGCGGGCCAGGTCGGCTTCGTCACGGTCAAGGGCACCAACCTGTCGAAGGCGGACGCCGGCAAGCGCGGGGACGCGCCGGACATCTCCGGGGAGACCCTGGAGAGCAGCCAGACCAAGCTCTCCGACTACCGGGGCAAGGTCGTCGTGCTGAACGTCTGGGGCTCCTGGTGCGGGCCCTGCCGGGCCGAGGCGAAGAGCCTGCAGGCCGTCGCGGACAAGTACAAGGACCAGGGCGTCCAGTTCCTCGGCGTCAACACCCGGGACACCGAGAAGACCAACGCCGTCCGCTTCGAGCAGGAGCAGGGCGTCACCTACCCGAGCATCTTCGACCCGGCCGGCACCCAGCTGCTCAAGTTCCCCAAGGGCAGCCTCAACCCGCAGTCCATCCCGACCACGCTGATCGTCGACCGCGACGGCAAGCTGGCCGCCCGCGCCGTCGGCGGCACGACCGAGGACGCGCTGGAGTCGATCCTGCAGCCGGTGGTCGCGGAGCAGAAGCAGTGAGCCTGCCGCAGCAGCTCGCCGACAACACCGGCACCCTCCAGAGCGGAGCGCTGCTGGTGGCCGCGCCGATCGCGCTGGCGGCCGGCCTGGTGTCGTTCTTCTCGCCCTGCGTGCTGCCGCTCGTCCCGGGCTACCTGTCGTACGTGACCGGCTTCTCCGCGGCCGACCTCGCGGACGCGCGCGGCGTGCGGCGCGGCCGGATGGCGCTCGGGGCGACGCTCTTCATCCTCGGTTTCACCGCGGTCTTCGTCTCCGGCGGTGCGCTGTTCGGCCAGTTCGGCGACACCCTGCAGGAGCACAAGCGCGTCATCTCGATGGTCCTCGGCGTGGTGACCGTCGTGATGGGCCTCGCCTTCATGGGCCTCGTCCCCGGCCTGAGCATGCGCGAGGTGCGCTCCCACCGCCGTCCGGCGGTCGGTCTGCTGGGCGCCCCGCTGCTGGGCGTGGTCTTCGGCGTCGGCTGGACGCCCTGCCTCGGCCCGACCATCGCGACCGTCCAGAACCTGGCCCTGAACCAGGCCGACGCCGCGCGCGGCGCCATGCTGATGACCTTCTACTGCCTGGGCCTCGGCGTACCGTTCATCCTGGCCGCGGTGGCCTTCCGCCGGGCACTGGGCGCCTTCGGGTGGGTCAAGCGGCACTACCCGCTCGTCATGCGGATCGGCGGCGGCATGCTCGTCGTGGTCGGTCTGCTGCTCGTCACCGGGATCTGGGATTCCTGGATGAGCGAACTGCAGTCCTGGACCGCCGACTCCTCGATCGGAATCTGACCGTGAGCAACACCACGACCGAGACCGAGCAGCCCCCGGCGCCGGACGACCTCGCCGCCGAGCGGCTCAGCTCCGCGCCGGTCGAGTCCGACGGACCGACCGGCATAGGGGCGTTCGGCTGGGCGCGCTGGATGTGGCGTCAGCTGACCTCGATGCGGGTCGCCCTGATCCTGCTCTTCCTGCTCTCGCTGGCCGCCATCCCCGGCTCGCTGATCCCGCAGTACCAGAACGGCCAGGGGCAGCTGAAGGTCGAGGCGTGGAAGGCGCAGCACGGCACCGTCGCGCCGATCTACGAGAAGCTCCAGCTGTTCGACGTCTACAGCTCGGTCTGGTTCTCCGCGATCTACATCCTGCTGTTCGTCTCGCTGGCAGGCTGCATCGTCCCGCGGACCTGGCAGTTCGTCGGCGTGCTGCGCGCCCAGCCGCCGGCCGCGCCGCGCAACCTGACCCGGATGCCGGTGCACGCGGCCTGGCGCACCGAGGCGGACACCGACACGGTGAACGCCGCCGCACACCGGCTGCTGCGCAAGCGCGGCTTCCGCGCCGACCTGTCCGGCGGCGCGGTGGCCGCCGAGAAGGGCTACCTGCGCGAGGTCGGCAACCTGCTCTTCCACCTGTCGCTGTTCGCGCTGCTCGGCGGCTTCGCCTGGGCCAGCCTGGCCTCGGGCACCGGCGGCAAGCTGATGGTCGAGGGCGAGGGCTACTCCAACACCATCACCCAGCTCGACGACTTCAACGGCACCCGGTTCTACGGCAGCGACGACCTCGACCCCTTCTACCTGAAGCTGGACACCTTCACCGCGAAGTTCCAGGCCAGCGGCTCCCAGATCGGCGCCGCCCGGCAGTTCACCGCGAACGTCGAGTACGCGACCGGCAGTGACGCGTCGAAGCTGAAGAAGTCCACGATCGAGGTCAACCACCCGCTGGAGATCGGCGGCAGCAAGGTCTACCTGATCGGCCACGGCTTCGCCCCGGTCGTCACCGTCCGCAACGCCAAGGGCGAGGTCGTCTACAGCGGCGCCACGCCGTTCCTCCCGCAGGACGCCAACCAGACCTCCACCGGCGTCGTGAAGGTCTCCGACTACGGCGAGAAGGACGGCCAGCGGACCCAGCTCGGCTTCAGCGGCTTCTTCCTGCCGACCGCGCCGGTGAGCTTCGAGGGCACCGGTCCGATCTCGCTGTTCCCGGACGACGCGGCGCCGGAGCTGGTCCTGAACGCCTACGCGGGCGACCTGGGCACCGACTCCGGCCTCCCGCAGAACATCTACCAGCTCAACATGCGGAAGATGACCCAGCTGACCCAGGACGGCCAGCCCGCCAAGATCCGGCTCAGGCCCGGCCAGGCGTGGGACCTGCCGGACGGCTACGGCACCGTCACCTTCGAGGGCTACAAGCGCTGGGCCAGCTTCGACGTCTCGCACCGCCCGGGCAACGCGATCGCCCTGTCCGGTGCGGTGCTGGCGATCCTCGGCCTGATCGGCTCGCTGTTCGTGCAGCGCCGCCGGATCTGGGTGCGGGCGGTCGCCCTGCCGGGCGGCGGCACCCAGGTGGAGCTGGCCGGGCTGGGCCGCAGCGAGTCGGCGAAGATCGCCGAGGAGCTGGCCGAGCTCGCGGTGGACCTCCAGGACGACGCCCCCGCCTCCGAGGAGGACGACGCCCCCGCCCCCGCCCCCGCCCCCGCCTCCGAGGGCGAGGACGAGCACAAGCACGAGCACGAGGACGACACCCCGGCTCCGGACGGCGAGGAAGCCGCCGCCGGATCCGCTGACACCGAGGCCGAGGCCTCAGACCCCGCAGACCCCGCAGTCCCCGCCGACCAGAACTCCAAGGAGTAGACGGTGCATCTCGCCTCGGGGGTCGACCCACACCTGGCCGACCTCTCCAACAAGCTGATCTATTCGGCGATGGTGGTCTACACGATCGCCATGTTCGCCCAGATCTTCGAGTGGACCTTCGGCAGCAAGGGCGCCGTCGCGGTCCGCTCGAAGGAGCAGTCGGGGAACCTGGCCGAGACCGTCGCCGCCGCCGGCACCAAGGGCGGCAAGAAGGTCACGGTGACCGTCGCGGGCGCCAACGGTGGCACCACCACGTTGACCCGCACCGCCCTGGCGGGCGAGGGCGCGACGGTGGTCACCAGCGGACGCGGCGAGGAGGAGGTGGACGGCCCGGGCGCGGCCGGCACCAGCGAGAAGGCCGACCTGGCCGGCCGGATCGCGGTCTCGCTCACCGTCCTGGGGTCCCTGCTGCACGCGGGCGGCGTGATCACCCGCGGCCTCTCGGTGTCCCGCTGGCCGTGGGGCAACATGTACGAGTTCTCCTGCGCCTTCGCGCTGGCCATGGCGGCGGCGTACATCGTGCTGCTGGCCGCGCGGAAGAACGTCCGCTGGCTCGGGCTGCCGGTCACCATCGCGGTCCTGCTGACGCTCGGCATCGCCACGTCGATGCTGTACACCGACTCCGACCAGCTCGTCCCGGCGCTGCACTCGCCGTGGCTGGCGATCCACGTCTCCACCGCGATCTTCTGCGGCGGCGCCTTCTACGCGGCGTTCATCGCCACGCTGCTCTACCTCGGCAAGGACTCCTTCGACAAGCGGATCGCGGCCGGTCTGACCACCGGCCCGCTGGGCACCCCGGCGTCGGTCTGGCGCCGGCTGCCCGCCGCTTCCACCCTCGACAAGCTGTCCTACCGGATCAACGCCCTGGTCTTCCCGCTCTGGACCTTCACCATCATCGCGGGCGCGATCTGGGCCGAGGCGGCCTGGGGCAAGTACTGGGAGTGGGACCCGAAGGAGACCTGGTCGTTCATCACCTGGGTCGCCTACGCCTGCTACCTGCACGCCCGGGCGACGGCCGGCTGGAAGGGACGCAAGGCGGCCTACCTGGCGCTGGCGGCCTTCGCCTTCTGGCTCTTCAACTTCTACGGCGTGAACATCTTCGTCACCGGCAAGCACTCGTACGCGGGGATCTGACCGGGGCGCAACCACCCACCGGCCCGGCTCTCCGCAGAAGGTAGCCGGGCCGAGGTGTGACAGGGGTAGTTCGTGCCGGCCGCCGGTCGGCGCGAGAGGGAACTGAGGAGGAAATCGCGCAATGGAGTGCGAAGAGGTCATGCTGACCGTCCGAATCACCGCCGCCGAGCGCATGCTGCTCCGCCGGCTCGCCCAGGGACACCGGAGCGACGTGTCCGAGGTGGTGGCCGACGCTCTGCTGGACATCATTCCCACGCTGAGCGCGCCGGGGGACGCCTACCGGCTGCTGGGGGCGCTCGCGATGCCCGCACCGTGTGCCCTGACGGTCTGGCTGCCGTCCGCGCTGGCGGACCTGCTGGTGCCCGGCGCGGCCCGGATCGCGCAGATCACCGACGTCCGGATCGAGTCGGCCAGTGCCGCCCTGGGGGCGGCGCTGCGGCTCTGGCTGGCCCAGGACCCGGTCAGGCTGGCGACCAACCTCAGCGTGATGCACGCCGGGCGGCGGCCGTCATCGGCGCTGGTGGCCGCGTAGCGGGGGTCAACTGGCCAGCGGCAGCCGAGTGCTGCCGCGGCCCGGCGCGGCGGTGCGGCCGTCGAGGGCGTCCCGCCGGGCCGGCACCGTCGGGCCCTCGGCGGGCCCGTCCAGCGGCCCGTCCAGGGGCTCGGTGAGCAGCCGGCACTCGGCCGCCGTCCGCCCGTCCTGGATCAGCTGGACCCGTACGGGCAGTCGGCGGCCGTCCGCCGCCGGCTCGGGGACGGCCCGGACGAAGCAGGGCCGGTCCAGCTCGATGTAGTGGTCGAAGGAGGTCACCAGCTCGACCGGCACCACCGGCTCGGGGTGGCGCAGCCGCTGGGCGGCCTGCCGGGCGGCCTCCAGCACCAGCATCCCGGGCACGTGGTCCAGCTCGTGGTCGAAGAGCACCGGGTGGGTGGCGTCGGCGCGCAGCAGCCAGGTGTCCGGTCGCAGGGTCGGGCTGAGCACCACGTCGGCGGGCTGTGCGCGGCCGACGAGTTCGGGCGCGGTGGGGGCCGGCGGCCGCGGCGGGGCGACGGCGTGCCGTCCGGGGCCGCGCAGCCGGGCGTACGAGGCGGGGGAGAGCACGCGCAGCTGGCCCGAGCCCCGGCCGATCGGCCGGCCGTCCCGGGTGACCTCGGCGTGCACCCGCAGGGAGACCAGTCGGCCGTGCCGCATCCGGACGTCCTCGCAGCCGACGGCGAGCATCAGCGAGGCCGGGGCGGAGGTGACGGCCAGGCCGGGCAGGCCGGGCTCGGCGAGGGCGTAGGAGAGGTCGTCCATGACGAAGTGGTGGCCGCGCGGCACCCCGAACCCGGCGTGGCCGATCAGCAGCCCGGCCTGCCGGACGGTCTCGGCCATCAGCACCGGGTCGTGGTAGCGGTCCCCGGGCAGCCGGTAGAAGCCGTGCAGCCGGGGCCACTGGGCGCCGAGCAGGAAGTCGTACGGGCCGGTGGCCTGCCAGCCGGTGAGGAGGACCTCGGACACCGAGGCGCGGTGCACCAGGTGCCGGGAGACGGTCCGGTCGTGGAAGTCGTAGCCGGAACCGGGGCCGAGGCCGGGTCCGGGGTGGGCGTACGCGCCGTGGGGGTCCGGCTCTACGATCGATGGCATGACTGGCCCCCGCTCCCAGGGTGTCGGTCGAGCGGCCGCCATGGACGCCCGAGCAAAACATACAGACCACCCGGTTTGTGTTCAGCGACTGGGGTGCCCCGGCCGCGCAGCCCGGCCCGCTCACGCTACCCGCCCCGTGGGCTGGGGCAATGCCCTACGGATGACCGCAGACCTTGGGCGGGGGGCCGTCCCCGCTGGACGGCGGGGGCGACGCACGCGCTAGATTAGATACCAACCATGCGGTTTCGGTCGCGGCCGTCCGCATGCGAGCGTCGCTCCCGGCAGGGGGCGCGCCGACAGCAGCCGGGCGGGGAGGGGATCACGCCCGGTCGAGTCCGGAGGGGGCCAGTGGTCAAGCAGGAACGGGCTGGGCGGACCCGGCAGGCCGTGCTGCTCGCCGCCGCGGAGACCTTCGCGCGGGTGGGCTTCGAGGCCGCGAGCCTGGTCGACATCAGCCGCCGCGCCGGGGTCAGCAAGGGCGCCCTCTACTTCCACTTCGTGTCCAAGCAGGCCCTCGCCGACGGGGTGCGCGGCGCCGCCGGGCGGGAGATCGGCTCGGCCGCGCTGCGTGCCCTGCGCGCCGACGGCCCGGCCCTCCAGGGACTGATTGACTTCTCGCACGAGCTGGCCCGGATGCTGCGTGAGGACCTGGTGGTGCGGGCCGGCGTGCGGCTCGGCCGCCAGGGCCCGCGCCGGAACGCCGTCCCGGGCGGCCCGCCCGGCCCCGACGCCACCTGGCGCAGTCTCACCGCGGTCGTCCACCGCCTGCTGGACCGCGCCGCCCAGGCCGGCGAGCTGCGCCCAGGGGTGGACCTGGCGGCCACCGCCGAGCTGCTCACCGCGGTGGCGGCCGGCCAGGTGCTGCTGGCGGGCGAGGAGACCGACCGGCCCCGGCCGGAGGCCGTGCGCCGGGTGTGGACGGCCGCGCTGCCGGCCCTGGTGGCGGCGGAGAACCGGGCCGGCTACCGGCTCTGACCGGCCCGGCCCGGGTCCGATCCGGGCGCGCGGTCAGGAGCGCTCGGCCACGCTCAGCCGGGCGAGCGCGTGCGGCTGGACCAGGCCGGGCAGCAGTAGCGTCCACAGGTCGGCCATCCGCTGGATCAGGTCCTGCCGGTCGGCCAGCACCTGGGAGCTCAGCTGGATCCCGGTGACGGCCCCGGTGATCACCCCGGAGGCCGCGACCAGGTCGATCCCCGGGTGGAGGTCGCCGGCGTCCCTGGCGTGCTCCAGCAGCTCCCGGACCAGGTCCATCCAGCCCTGGTAGGCGGCGATCTGCGGCTGGGTGAAGCTGCCGTGCTCGATGGTCAGCCGGATGCTGCCGCGCACCAGCGGGTCGTCCTGGAGCGCGCGGGCGAAGGCGTACCCGAGGTCGATCAGGTTCTGCACCGAGCTGTCCGAGGACGGCTCCCAGCCGGCGATCCAGGCGCCCTGTCCCTCGATGACGGCGAGCGCCAACTCCTCCTTGGAGCGGAAGTGGAAGTACAGCGCGCCCTTGGTGACGCCGGCGCGGTCCAGGATCTCGGACATCGTGGCGGCGGCGTAGCCGCGCTCGTCGAACACCTCGGCCGCCGCGAGGAGTACCGCCTGGCGGGTCGCCAGCGCGCGGGCCTGCCTGGCCATCGCAGCCTCCCTGGAAAGTTCTGGTACCTCGGCAGCGGCCGATCCTATGGGGCCGACGGGGCGGCGGAGGCATACCGTCCAGTAGGCATCCTACCGAGCCGCCGGTCGGCTGTTCCCGGCCCGAGGCGCACCGGGGCGGACCGGACGGACGCGAAGGGTGCGCCCGCTCCCCGGGAACGGCCGACGGCCGGTCACCCGATGGGGGTGACCGGCCGTCGGCGGAAGCCGCGGGCCGTCAGGCGGCCTGCTGCCAGCTGACCGGCGAGTAGTAGGCCGGACGGCGCTCCAGGCGCTGCCAGTTGGCGATCGGCTCGATCGGCGCGGAGGCGGCGGCCTGCTGCGCGGCGGCGGCGCGCGAGATCAGGACGGCGGTCAGGGCGGCGAGTTCCTCGTCGGTGAGGCTGCCGCGGACGATGCGGACGAGGGGTTCGGCGGAAGCGGTCATGTTCTGGTTTCTCCCCCGGTTGCTGTGGTCTGAGGTGGTGCCCGCTGCGGTGCTCGGTGCCGTGCTCGGTAGGGCTTGCTGCGGTGAACCGCGCTGCTACATCGGCGGGTTGCCGTGCTTGCGGCTGGGCAGGTCGGCGTGCTTCGTGCGGAGCATGGCCAGGGCGGAGGCGATCACCTGGCGGGTTTCGGCCGGGTCGATGACGTCGTCCACGAGGCCGCGCTCGGCCGCGTAGTACGGGTGCATCAGCTCGCTCTTGTATTCCTTGATCTTCTGGGCGCGCATGGCGTCCGGGTCCTCGGCGGCGTTGATCTCGCGCCGGAAGATGACGTTGGCCGCGCCCTCGGCGCCCATGACGGCGATCTCGTTGGTCGGCCAGGCGTAGGACAGGTCGGCGCCGATGGAGCGGGAGTCCATCACGATGTAGGCGCCGCCGTAGGCCTTGCGCAGGATCAGCGAGATGCGCGGCACGGTGGCGTTGCAGTACGCGTACAGCAGCTTGGCGCCGTGGCGGATGATGCCGCCGTGCTCCTGGTCGACGCCGGGCAGGAAGCCGGGGACGTCGAGCAGGGTGACCAGCGGGATGTTGAAGGCGTCGCACATCTGCACGAAGCGGGCGGCCTTCTCGCTGGCGTGGATGTCCAGCACGCCGGCCAGCGACTGCGGCTGGTTGGCGATGATGCCGGTGACGTGGCCGTCGACCCGGGCCAGCACGCACAGCACGTTGGTGGCCCAGCGCTCGTGGACCTCCAGGTACTCGCCGTGGTCGACGATCTCCTCGATCACCTTGCGCATGTCGTACGGGCGGTTGCCGTCGGCGGGCACCAGGTCCAGCAGGCCGTCGTTGCGCCGCTCGACCGGGTCCTCGCTCACCACGGACGGCGGCATCTCGCGGTTGTTCTGCGGCAGCATCGACAGGAGGAAGCGGACCTCCTCGATGCAGGACTGCTCGTCGTCGTAGATGAAGTGGGCCACCCCGGAGACGCCGGCGTGCACGTCCGCGCCGCCGAGGCCGTTCTGGCTGATCTTCTCGCCGGTGACCGCCTGGACCACGTCCGGGCCGGTGATGAACATCTGCGAGGTCTCGCGGACCATGAAGACGAAGTCGGTCAGCGCGGGGGAGTACGCGGCGCCGCCGGCGCACGGGCCGAGCATCACCGAGATCTGCGGGATGACGCCGGAGGCCTTGGTGTTGCGCTGGAAGATGCCGCCGTAGCCGGCCAGCGCGGTGACGCCCTCCTGGATGCGGGCGCCGGCGCCGTCGTTCAGCGAGACCAGCGGCGCGCCGGCCGCGATGGCCATGTCCATGATCTTGTGGATCTTCTGCGCGTGGGCCTCGCCCAGCGCGCCGCCGAAGATCCGGAAGTCGTGCGCGTAGGTGAAGACGGTGCGGCCGTGGACGGTGCCCCAGCCGACGACGACGCCGTCGGTGTGCGGCTTCTTGGCCTCCAGGCCGAAGCCCTGGGCGCGGTGCCGGCGCAGCGGCTCGACCTCGCAGAAGGAGCCCTCGTCCAGCAGCAGCTCGATGCGCTCGCGGGCGGTCAGCTTGCCCTTGGCGTGCTGGGCCTCGGTGGCCTTGTCGCTGGGGCCGCGGCGGACCTTCTCGCGCAGCTCGTGCAGCTCGGCGACCCGACCGCGGGCGTCGGCCGAGACCTCGGGAACCTCGCCGTCGACCGGCGCCTCATGCACAACCGTCATCTCGAACCACTCCAAGGGTGAGGGAACTGTCCGACAGCCAACGTCTGCTGTGCCCCCGGCCGCGAATCACTTTCTTCACTTATGACTGTACGAGGGGCCGTGCGCTGGTTTCGGCGTCGATTCCGTACAAGGTCGGGTTCGTTTAGCTGTCAGGCTTGCACAGAAGCGGGCGGGTCGGAGCCGGAGCGCTGGGTGTTCGTTCGAATACCGGGGGTTGTCGGGCAGATGATGGTCCGATGATCTGAGCATGAACAAAAGCGCAGGTCAGGGCCGTCCCTCAGTAATGTAGGTCGGTCATCTGGGGTGCCGCTCAAGGTCCACTCAAGCCGGGCGCCCGGATCGAGGCCATCCGCGTGAGACGGCGTTCAGTCGTAGGGAAGCGCCAAAAAGGCCACGGCCCACCCGAGGTCGCCCGGGTGGGCCGTTGGAGGGATCGTGAGAACCCCCGTGATCAGCTCTTTCGGCCGTCCTCCGGCTCGTCCCGGTCGCGCAGCTCCCGCTCCCGGCGGCGCAGATCGGCCTCCCATTCCTTGAGCATGGACTCGTGGTCCTTGTCGCTCTTCTTCAACGAGGCGAGGAACTCCGGGTCGTCGTCCGGCGCGAGCGGACGCCCGCCACGCGCGGCGGGCCGCCCCGGGCCGTCGGCGGCCGGGTACCCCGGGTAGCCGTCGGCGGTCGCGGCCCGCAGGAAGCGCTGCTTGCCGGCGATCAGCCAGGCGATCGGGCCGAGCGGCGGGAAGAGCAGCACGATCAGCACCCAGACCACCTTCGGCAGATGCCTCACCTCGTCCTCGGGCGTCGTCAGACAGTCGACGAACGCCCACACCCAGAGCGCGAGCGGAAGGACGATGGTCAGCAGAATCCGCAACATGGCTGCGAGCTCCCCCCAGCGGGCGGCATTGGCGGGCGCCTTCCCGGGGCCCTTGACGCAAGCCAGGCTATCTGGTGGCGGATACTGACAGGCATGGCATACGACGATCTCCGCTCGTTTCTCCGGGCCCTCGACCGCGAAGGCGACCTCAAGCGCATCAAGGCGGAGGTGGATCCCCACCTGGAGATCGGCGAGATCGTCGACCGCGTGCAGAAGGCCAAGGGCCCCGCGCTGCTCTTCGAGAACGTCAAGGGCTCGTCGATGCCGCTCGCGATGAACGTCTTCGGCACCGAGCAGCGCCTGGCCAAGGCGCTCGGCCTCAAGGGCCCCGACGACATCTCCGAGAAGATCGCCGGCCTGCTCAAGCCCGAACTGCCGCAAGGCTTCACCGGCTTCCGTGACGCCTTCGGCAAGCTCGCCTCCATGGCGCACGTCCCGCCCCGGAACGTGAAGTCCGGCGACGCCCCGGTGCAGGAAGTCGTCCTCACCGGCGACGACGTCAACCTGGACGAGCTGCCCGCCCTCTTCACCTGGCCGCTGGACGGCGGCTCCTTCTTCAACCTGGGCCTCACCCACACCAAGGACCCGGACAGCGGCATCCGCAACCTGGGCCTCTACCGGCTCCAGCGGCACGACCGCCGCACCATCGGCATGCACTGGCAGATCCACAAGGACAGCCGCAACCACTACGCGGTGGCCGCCCGTCGTGGGGAGCGCCTCCCGGTCGCGATCGCCTTCGGCTGCCCGCCGGCCGTCACCTACGCCGCCACCGCGCCACTGCCGGGCGACATCGACGAGTACCTCTTCGCCGGCTTCATCGCGGGCGAGCGGGTCCGGATGGTCGACTGCAAGACCGTCCCGTTGCAGGTGCCCGCCGACGCCGAGGTCGTGCTGGAAGGCTGGCTGGAGCCCGGCGAGATGCTGCCCGAGGGCCCGTTCGGCGACCACACCGGCTTCTACACCCCGCAGGAGCCGTTCCCGGCGCTCACGATCGACTGCGTGACGATGCGCCGCCGCCCGATCCTGCAGTCCATCGTGGTCGGCCGCCCCCCGACGGAGGACGGCCCGCTGGGCAAGTTCACCGAACGGTTCTTCCTGCCGCTGCTGAAGATCATCATCCCGGACATCGTCGACTACGACCTGCCCGAGGCCGGCGGCTTCCACAACTGCGTGATCGTCTCGATCGACAAGAAGTACCCCAAGCACGCCCAGAAGACGATGCACGCGATCTGGGGCGCCCACATGATGTCGCTGACCAAGCTGATCATCGTGGTGGACGCCGACTGCGACGTGCACGACTACCAGGAAGTCGCCTGGCGGGCCTTCGGCAACGTCGACTACAGCCGGGACCTCACCGTCGTCGAAGGCCCGGTCGACCACCTCGACCACGCCTCCTACCAGCAGTTCTGGGGCGGCAAGGCCGGCATCGACGCGACCCGCAAACTGCCCGAAGAGGGCTACACCCGCGACGGCGGCTGGCCGGAGATGGTCTCCTCGGACCCGGCCACCGCCGCGCTGGTCTCGCGTCGCTGGAAGGAGTACGGGCTGTGAGCACGGCCGCTGTCGAAACCCCGGGGCGTACGAAGGCGTTCCTGCGGTTGGTGATGATCGAGCACTCGGTCTTCGCCCTGCCCTTCGCGTACATCGCCGCACTGACGGCCATGTTCCTCGCCGACAAGCGGGTGCACTGGGGGCAGCTGTTCGTCGTCACCGTGTGCATGGTCGGGCTGCGGACCTTCGCCATGGCCGCCAACCGGATCATCGACCGCGAGATCGACGCCCGCAACCCGCGCACCGCCTCGCGCGAACTCGTCACCGGCGCGGTGTCGTTGAAGACCGCGTACGCCGGGTCCGCCGTCGCGCTGGTGGTCTTCCTCGGCGCGGCCGCCATGCTCAACCCGCTCTGCCTGGCCCTCGCCCCGGTCGCCGTCGTGCCGATGGTCGTCTACCCGTACGGCAAGCGGTTCACCGACTTCCCCCAGGCGATCCTCGGCCTCGCCCAGGCCATGGGGCCGGTCGGCGCCTGGCTCGCGGTGACGGGCACGTGGTCCTGGGAGGCCGTCGTCCTCGGCGTGGCCGTCGGCATCTGGATCGGCGGCTTCGACCTCATCTACGCCTGCCAGGACGTCGAATCCGACCGGCAGGGAGACGTGCGGTCCGTACCGGCCCGCTTCGGCATCCCGGCGGCGATCCGGGGCGCGCGCGTGTGCCACGTCCTGACAACGCTCCTGTTGGGCTGGTTCGCGCTGTTGACGGACGCCGGAGTGGCGTTCTGGGTCGGCCTCGTGGTCGTCGCGGGCGCCTTCCTGTACGAGCACACCATCGTCAAGCCGAACGACCTGTCGAAGCTCAACCGGGCGTTCTTCCAGACCAACGGGTTCGTGGGCATCTCGCTGTTCGTCTTCGCCCTGCTGGACCTGATCATTCGCGGCCTCGGAATCTGATCCTTGCTTCGAGATAGTGCGCAAGGCGTCGAGCTACGGGCGTCCGACTGGCGCGCCGACCGTATCGGCAGTGCGCTCCAGGGCGAGAACCCCACCGTGCTGCGGCGCTTGGACGCCGGCTTCGCCGTCATCGGAGACGTCCAGTTCCTGCCCGGCTACTCGGTCCTGCTGACCGATACGCCGGGCGCGGAACGTCTCAGCGACCTGCCCCGCCCGCGCCGCCTCGCGTACCTCGCCGACCTCGACCGCCTCGGCGAGGCCGTCGAACGGGCGTGCCGCGCCGCCGATCCGGCCTTCCGCCGGGTCAACCTCGAAATCCTGGGCAACAAGGACCCGTTCCTGCACGCCCACATCTGGCCCCGCTACGACTGGGAGCCCGCCCACCTCGTCCAGCGCCCGGTGTGGCTCTACCCGCCCACGCACTGGCAGGACCCGCAGCACGCCCTCGGCCCCACACACGACGCGCTCCGCACCGCCGTCACCGCCGAACTCGACGTACCGGTCGAGGATGAGTGCGGCTCCCCCCAGCCCGGATGGTCTTCACCGTGACGCCGGCGAAGGCTGCGGCCTGCGTGACGTCCCGCCGCGTTCAGCGGAACAGGGCGGCGTGGTCCGTTGCCCAGGTGTGGAAGCTGCGGGCCGGGTGGCCGGTGAGGTCCTGGACGGTTGTCGTCACCGGCTCGGGGGCGGTGATGCGGGCGTGGATGAAGTCCAGTGCGCCGTCGGCGATGGCCGGGGGCCGGCCGGTGCAGAGCATGCGGTGGCGGGCGGCTTCGCGGGGGATCTCCTGCCAGCGCGCCGGGCGGCCTGCGGCCTTGCCGATGATGCTCACCTGTTCCGCCTGCGTGGGCGAGTCGGGGCCGGTGAGGACGTACCGGGCGCCGTCGTGGCCGTCCTCGACCAGGGCCCGGACGGCGACGGCCGCGATGTCCCGCTCGTCCACGGGGTTCAGCCCGGCCGTACCGCCGTAGCCCCGCACCGCGCCGTCGGCCCTGATCTCCTCCGACCACTGCAGCGCGGTGGCGAAGCCGTGCGCCCGCAGCACGGTGTGCCGTACCCCGCTCCCGGCGAGCAGCGTCTCGATCGTGCCGTCCGGTCGGCCGGGGACGGCCGATGACAGGAACACCACTCGCCCGACCTCCCGGGCGAGCACCCCGACGGCCTCCGCCGCCCCCTCCGGGGTCGGGAACGGCCACCCCAGCAGGACCGCGCCGACGCCCTGCGCTGCCGCCTCCAGGGACATCGGGCCGAGCAGGGCCCGCTGTGTCAGGGTCCGCGCCCGCACCCCGGCGGCCACGAGCTGCAGCCCGACGTGCCGTCCGACCGTCCCGGAGGCGCCGACCACCAGCACGGGCGACGTGTCGTCAACTCGCTTATCTGTCATGTATCGAACGTAAGCGAGGAACATGAGACACCCCATGCGTACGGGTCCAGAGTCCATGCGCCATCGTCTACCCGGCGCGCGCCCAAATCCCGTGCGCCCCCTGGCGCTTCGAGCGCTGACTATTCGTCAATCCGGTTAACACGGGGCGCGATCGACGTGTTACGTTCCGTGGCGTACGCGGAAAGAGTTGACCCCGGCGGTGCTGGAACACCCCGGGGCCCGGCACCAGGAGCCAACACTCCCCATGCACATTCATCGTAGCGTCCGGACGCGCAGCTTCACCGTTCTTCCGAACGAGATCGTCACCCGGAAGAAGTACCCACCCTCCCCGCAGAGGAGTTGACGCCACCGCCCGACCTGCAGGTCCAGGAGGCGGTCGCCGCGCTCTACCGGGTCATCCGCCGAGAGCCCCGCCTGCGCCTCGGCGAGCGCGAGGCCCTCGCCCTCGCACCCCTCGTCGCCGAGTGGCTGGCGCGCGGCGCCACCGAGGCCGACCTCACCCAGGCCCTCGTCCCCGGCCTCCCGCAGCCCGTGCACTCCCCGGTCGGCATCCTCCGCAATCGCCTGAAGCGCAAACTGCCCCCACCGGGCCGTCCGGCTGTCGCCCCGCCCCCGCGCACCGAATGCCGCGAGTGCCGCGCCCCCGTGCCCAGCCCGGGCATCTGCCGCCCCTGCGCCGGCCTCGTCCCCCGGCGACCCGTCCCCGACCCGGCCACCGCCCGCACCGGTGCCGCCATCGCCCGCACCGCCCTCCTCGCCGCCCGCAGACTCACCCTGCGCCCCGCCTGCTGATCCCGATCCGTTGCGCCACTCCAGGCGCAGGAAGTCGGCCCCGCCGACTTCCTGCGCTGCGCAGCCGGGGCCTCAGTTGTGCAGGAAGCCCTCCAGGGAGGCGGCCAGGGCCACCGGTGCCTCGTACATCGGGTAGTGGCCGGTGCCGCCGAGCTCCTCCAACTCGGCGTTGGGGTAGTGGCTGAGCCAGGTGCCGCGCATGACGTCGGCGGTGAGGGCGAGGTCGTGTTCGCCGACGATCACCTTGACCGGGACGGGGTGGCCGCTGATCCGGTGCTCGAGGTCGGCGGTGGTCCAGTCGCGGGCGTAGCCGCCGAAGGCCTCGGGCGTGGACAGGTGCAGGGACTGGTCGACCATGCGGTCGAGCCAGACCCGGCCGGCTCGTCGCCCGGTGACGAGGTCGAGGATCGTGAGCCGCTTCTCCCGGTCCTCGGCGGCGCCGTAGAACAGCGCCTCGCCGGCCTCGTCCAGCGGGTAGGCCCCCGCGGGCACCGGAGCCAGGCCGACCAGTTTGCGGACCCGCAGCGGGGCTTCGGCGAGCACCTGCTGGGCGGCCTTGCCGCCCATCGAGTGGCCGACCACCGAGAAGCGGTCCCAGCCGAGCTGGTCGGCGAGGGCGAGCGCGTCGGCGGCGATCTCGGCGAGCGTGTAGTCGCCGGGGACGTCCTTGCGTTCGCCGTAGCCCCGGTAGTCGAGGAAGGCGTAGCTGAAGGCGCCGCCGTCGAGGTAGTCGAGGAACGGGCCCCAGCCCACGCTGGTGCCGAACCAGTCGTGCAGGACCAGGACGTGGTGGTCGCCGGTGCCGGTCGAGCGGTGAGGGATCGTCATGCCATCGGTCATTCCCGGCGGCCCGCCGGCTCACGCCGCCGGTCGTCGGGCGAAGGCCGGGGCGTGCTCGGGCAGCGGGCCGAAGGCGACCATGCGGGACAGCAGCAGCGGGAAGCCGGGGACGTAGCGGGCGAGCAGCACCAGCTGGGTGGGCGGGCCGACCCGGCGGCCGGTGAGGACGGGCTCGAACATCACGCGGTGCAGGACCCGCTGCAGGCGCTGCATGATCACGGTCGGCCGCCACCGGCGGCGCTGCACCCGGGCCAGGGCCGCGACGGTGGGGCGGCCGCGCCGCAGCGGTTCGGCGAGCAGGGTGGCGGCCGCGACGGCGTCCTGGATGGCCAGGTTGATGCCGACCCCGCCGGCCGGGGACATCGCGTGGGCGGCGTCGCCGATCAGCAGCAGTCCGTCGGCGTACCAGCGGTCCAGCCGGTTGAGTTTGACGTCGAGCAGGTGGACGTCGTCCAGGCTCGTCAACTGGTCGACCCGGTCGGCGTATTGGGGGAGCAACCGGGCGATCCGCTCGCGGAAGCGCTCGATGCCCTCGGCGCGCAGCTGGGGGTCGGTGCCCTTGGCCCTGAAGTAGGCGATCTGGAAGTAGTCGTCGCGGGTGAGGCTCAGCGCCATGTCGCCGTGCCCGAAGCCGGGGGCGAGGTTGGGCGGCGCGGCCTGCTCGTCGGCGTGCCGGGGGAGGCGGAACCACCAGGTGTCGAAGGGCACCGGGTACTCCTCGGGCTGCAGTCCGGCTTCCTGGCGCAGGGTGGAGTGCCGTCCGTCGGCGGCGACGGTGAGCGCGGCGCGCAGTTCGCCCTCCTCGCCGTCCCGGGTGCGGTACCGCACGCCGACCACCCGGCCGCCCTCCCGGAGCAGGCCGGTCGCCTCGGTGTTCATCCGCACCGTGAAGGTGGGTTCCCGCTGCGCCGCCGCGACGAGGAAGTCGAGCAGGTCCCACTGCGGGATCATCGCGATGTAGTCGTACGGCGCGCGCAGCCGCTCGAAGGCGCTCAGGGCGACCGGGCCGACTCCGGGCACGGGCACCACCATGTTGCCGAGCCGGCTCTGCGGCAGTGCGGCGAACTCCCGGCCCAGGCCGAGTTCGTCCATCAGTCGCACGGTGGAGGCGTGGACGGTGTCGCCGCGGAAGTCGCGCAGGAAGTCCCCGTGCTTCTCCAGCACCGTCACCTCGATTCCTGCGCGGGCCAGCATCAGGCCCATCATCATTCCGGCCGGACCGCCCCCGGAGATCACGACGCTCATGGCCGTCTCCCTTCAGTGTTCGACAGATCACTGTCCGTGTGGAACTTGCATTAATAGACTCTCTGGAACCGTCTCAGGTGTCAAGTAGTACGATGCTCCACATGAAGGATCTGGTGGCGGCCGCTGTCGCGGCGGCGAAGGAGCGGGGCCAGGACGTCGCCGACGTCCCGCTGACGGCGATCGCCGCGGCGGCCGGCATCTCCCGCAGCACACTGCTGCGTCGGCTCGGCGGCTCCCGCGCGGCGCTGGACGAAGCGGTCCGGCAGGCCGGGGTCGACCCGGGCGGGCGGCCGCCGGTGCGCGAGCGCGCGATCGAGGCGGCGGCCCTGCTGGTGGCCGAGCGCGGCCTCGCCGGAATCACCCTGGACGCCGTCGCCGACCGGGCCGGGTGCTCGCTGCCCAGCCTGCACACCGTCTTCGAGGGACGGGACGGTCTGCTCGCCGCCGTCTTCGAGCACTACGGCCCACTGCCGGACCTGGAGGCCCTGGCGGCCGACCCGCCGGAGCGCCTCGCGGACACCGTCCGGGCGTTCTACGACACCTTTGCCGCGGCCTTCGCCCAGGAGCCCCGGATCGTCCCGGCCGTCCTCGCCGACCTGTTCAGCCGCCCGGACGGTCCCGCCGCGAAGATGATGGCGGCCAACCTGCCGCGGATGTTCGACGGCCTCGACCGGCTGCTGCGGCCGCACATCGAGGCCGGACGGCTGCGGCCACTGCCGCTCCCGGTGCTGGTCCAGCTGCTGTTCGGCCCGCTGATCACCCACATCCTGCTGCGGCCGGTGCTCGAACCCGCCCTCGGCGCCGGTCTGCCCTCGCTGGCGGAGTCCATCGACCTCTTCGTCGACTCCTACCTGCGGGCGGTCGCCCTCCCCGGGGCAGAATCCGAGGGCCGCAACCAGGCCCGAGGAGAACCGTGATCGGCAAACTGCAGTGCCTCGTGCTCGACTGCCCGGATCCGGCGATCCTCGCCCGCTTCTACGCCGCCCTGCTCGGCGGCGAGGTGGACCGCCCGGACCCGCGCTGGTCGCTGGACACGGACTGGTCCACCCTGCACCTCGACGGCGGCGCGGTGCTCTGCTTCCAGGGCGTCGCCGACCACCGCCCGCCGCGCTGGCCCGACCCGGAGCACCCCGCCCAGGCCCACCTCGACATCGACGTCGAGGACCTGGCCGCCGCCCACCGCGACGTCCTCGCCCTCGATGCCACCCACCTCCACGACGCCGGCCGCTGGCGCATCTACGCCGACCCCGCCGGGCACCCCTTCTGCCTGATCGGCCCGCCGCGCAGCACGAGTTGACGGTTCGTCAGTCCAGTGTCAGCCGATCGCCCACGCGGAGTCGGCCCCGGGCGGCGACCTCGGCGAGGGCGTCGAGGCGGCCGTCGTGGGCGTGCACGACGGCCTTGAGGATCTCGGGTGCGTGCGGCAGTCCCGGCTGCGGGGCGCCGGTCATCGGGCAGCGTTCGCTGGAGGTGACGAAGGCGAGCCGGGCGCTGTCCGGGGCCCCGCCGTGGGCCTGGCGGCCGAGCCAGGCGTCTTCGACGAAGGGCGGGGTGCCGGGCGGGGTGCGCAGCACGATGTTGGGCCGGAAGCGGCGTTCGTCGACGGCGGCGAAGGGGACGGTCTCGCGCACCCAGTCCAGGGTGGCGGTGCTGAGCACGCTGACCGGCAGCCGGTCGAAGTGCGAGACGGCGTCCTCGCGGGCGAGTTCGACGTCCTCGCGTTGGAGGTAGGCGCGTAGGAAGGCGGTCGGCCGGTCGACCGGGCGGCCGAGCGGGTCGAACAGTTCGGGCCCGTCGATCCGATGGCCGAGGCGGGCGGAGAGGCGGAGCAGGCCGTCCATCCGGCGGAAGCGGCGGGTGTTCTTGCCGGAGCCGAGCTTCCCGGTCGCGTCGCGGACGGCGTAGAGGCGGTCGCCGGCCAGGCCCCGCTCGTCCACCTCGACGGAGTCGAGCCGCTCGCCGCCGGTGGATTTCACGGGGTAGCGCCAGAGTCGCTCGATCACTCCGATGATCTCAGCCATGGGCGGACAGCGTACTGGCGCCACCGGGGGATGGTCTAGACCAAGTGAGGTGCGCGCGGCGGCGACCGGCTGCGGCTCAGCCCAGCCGGGCCACCGCCCGTACCGGGGCGCCGTCCGCCGCGACCAGCCGCAGCGGGAACAGCGAGACCGCCACCGGCCGGCCGGCCTCCTGCGCCTCCAGCAGCGCCCGCAAGTCGGTCAGGTTCTCGGCGATCACCCCGCCGCCGGGCGCCCCCAGCAGCACCCGGTGCGCGGCGAGCGACGGTTCGGCGGCGGTGTCCTGGTCGTGCTCGTCGGTGAGGTCGGCCAGCAGGGCGGCCACCGCGGGGTCCCCGGGGCCCGGGTCGGGCGTCGGGTCGACGCTGAGCGCGTCCACCCCGACCGTCCGCACCCCGGCGGCCACGATCGCCTCGGCGGCGGCCGGGGTCAGGCTGGGGTGGGCGAGGTAGGCGTCGGTGCCCCAGTGCCGGGCCCAGCCGGTGGCCAGCAGCAGGACGATGCCCTCGCCGGAGTCCGCGGCCCGTTCCAGCGCGGGCGCCAGCAGGTCGGGGGTGACGGCCGTCCGGGGCTCCAGCCCGCGCAGGTCGGCGAGTACGGCGGGCCCGGTGAACCGCTCCAGCGGCAGGCCGTCCAGGGTCGGCCAGGTGACGTCCACGTGGTACGGCGCGTCCACGTGGGTCCCGGACTGCGAGCCGAGGTGCAGGGCCAGCACGTTCACCCCGGCGGTGGCGGTGGTGAGTGCGGGCTCCAGCAGGACGGCCGGATCGCCGGGGTAGACCGGCATCGCGGTGGTCACCTGATGGGTGAGGTCGACGAGGGTCGCTGCCATGCCCCCATCCTTCCAGGGGCGACCGCGGATGCGGCTCCGCCGGGTGAAGCCGGATAGAAATGCCCCATGGGACATGCGAAGCGTCAGCCGTGGGTGGTCGGGGTCTCGGGCGCGTCGGGGACGCCGTACGCGGCCTCGGTGATCCGGGGGTTGCTGGCGGCCGGTGAGGCGGTGGACCTGATCGTCAGCCGGGCCGCCCGGCTGACGATCCTGGACGAGACCGGCATCTCCTTCCGGGACGCCCACTGGCGCGCCGACCTGGCCGCCTGGCTGGGCGTGGAGGGCCCCGAGGACGGCCTGGACGACGTCCGCTACTGGCCCGCCGGGGACTTCGCGGCCGGCCCGTCCAGCGGCTCGTACCCGGCCAAGGGCATGCTGGTGGTGCCCGCGACCACCGGCGCGGTGGCCGGGATCGCGCTGGGCCTGAGCAAGGACCTGCTGCAGCGGGTCGCCAGTGTCACCCTCAAGGAGCGCCGCCCGCTCGTCGTGTGCGTGCGCGAGACGCCACTCAACGGGGTGACGTTGAAGCACCTGGTGGAGCTCGACGCGCAGGGCGCGGTCGTCCTGCCCGCTTCGCCCGGTTTTTACGCCGGCGGCTCCACCGTGCGCGAACTCGTGGATTTCGTGGCCGGACGGGTGTTGGACGCCGTCGGCGTGCCGCATTCCCTGTACCTGCGCTGGGAGGGCGAGTTGGGCGCGGCCGCCCGCCGAGCGGACGGGAATGAGGGCGCTTCGGCTGAGGGGGAGTAAGGAGACCGAGGGCGGGAGAGTATCTTCTCTGCGATATCCGGGTCGGTCGGCGCACGGCGCCTTTGAATCCGGATAATGATCTGTGGGTCTGGAGAGGTTCGGAAGGACGCGGACGGTATATGGACACGGTGGACAGACAGCTCATCCAGGCGCTCCGGGAGAACGGCCGTGCGTCCTACGCCGAGCTGGGCCGGTTGGTCGGACTCTCCGGCCCGAGCGTCACGGACCGGATCAACCGCCTGGAGCAGGCCGGGGTCATCACGGGGTACCGCGCGACGGTCAACCCGGCCTCGCTCGGTTTCGGCGTCACGGCCCTGATCGGCCTTCAGCTCACGGACGCGGCGGACCACGAGGACGTGGCGTTCCGGCTGAAGGACCTCAACGAGGTCGAGGACTGCTGGTTCATCGCCGGCGACGACTCCTACATGCTCAAGGTCCGGGTGGCCGACGTGGCCGGCCTGGAGTCGGTGGTGAAGCGGATCTCGGGCACCAAGGGCGTGGCCCGGACCCGCACCACCGTCGTACTCTCCACGAAGTGGGAAAACCGGGTGAGTGAACTTCCTCCTGTAGGAGAGTGACGCATGGCACTGGTCGGTCTGGAGGAGCTGCGCGCAGCTCGGCAGCGGATCGCGGGGGTCGCCGTGCGCACCCCGCTGGTTCCCGCCCCTTGGGCGGCCGAGGGGGAGCGGCGGCTCTGGCTGAAGCCGGAGAACCTCCAGCCGACCGGGGCCTTCAAGACCCGCGGCGCCTACAACCGGCTGGCCGCGCTGACGGCGGACGAGCGGGCCCGCGGCGTGGTCGCCCAGTCCAGCGGCAACCACGCGCAGGCGGTGGCGTACGCGGCGCAGCTGCTCGGCATCAAGGCCGTGATCGTGATGCCGGACACGTCGCCGGCGGTGAAGGTGGAGGCCACCCGGGGGTTCGGCGCCGAGGTGGTGCTGGTGTCCCCGGCGGACCGGGACACCCTGCCCGGCGAGCTCGCCGAGAAGCACGGCTACGTCTGGGTGCCGCCGTACGACGACCCGTTCATCATCGCGGGCCAGGGCACGGTGGGTCTGGAGATCGCCGAGGACGCCGCGGCGGAGCTGGACACCGTGCTGGTGCCGGTCAGCGGCGGCGGGCTGATCGGCGGGACGGCGGCCGCGCTCAAGCTCACCCGCCCGGGCATCCGGGTGATCGGCGTGGAGCCCGAGCTGGCGGCCGACGCCCAGGCCAGCCTGCGGGCCGGGCGCCGGCTCTCCTGGCCGGTCGCCGACACCTACCGCACCATCGCGGACGGCCTGCGCACCCCGTCCGTCGGCGTGCTGCCGTACGAGCACATCACCGCCTACGTGGACGACATCGTCACCGTCACCGAGGACGAGATCCGGGCCACCGTCGCCCTGCTGGCCCGCCGCGGCCGGCTGGTCGCCGAGCCCTCCGGGGCGGTCGCCCCGGCCGCGTACTTCCACCGCGCCGCCGAGACCGGGGGCCAGTCGGTGGCGGCCGTGGTCAGCGGCGGGAACATCGAACCCGCACTGCTCGCCGAGCTGCTCTCCGCATAGGCGTACGCTCGTTCCGGCAAGGAATCGAAGTCGGAGGAGGCGGGTCACCGCATGGACGCAGGGCTCAAGCGCGAGCTGGAGGCGAAGGTCTACGCGGGTGAGCGGCTGACCCGCGAGGACGGGATCGCGCTCTACGAGAGCGACGACCTGGCCTGGCTGGGTGGTCTGGCCCACCACGTGCGGACGCGGAAGAACGGCGACGTCGTCCACTTCAACGTCAACCGCCACCTCAACATGACCAACGTGTGCAACGCGTCCTGCGCGTACTGCTCGTTCCAGCGCAAGCCGGGCGAGAAGGACGCCTACACGATGCGCATCGAGGAGGCCGTCCGCCTCGCCAAGGCGATGGAGGTCGACTCCCTCACCGAGCTGCACATCGTCAACGGTCTGCACCCGACCCTGCCGTGGCGCTACTACCCGCGCTCGCTGCGGGAGCTGAAGGCGGCCCTGCCGACCGTCTCGCTGAAGGCCTTCACCGCCACCGAGATCCACTGGTTCGAGAAGATCAGCGGCCTGTCCGCCGACGAGATCCTGGACGAGCTGATCGACGCCGGCCTGGAGTCGCTGACCGGCGGCGGCGCGGAGATCTTCGACTGGGAGGTCCGCCAGCACATCGTCGACCACGACACCCACTGGGAGGACTGGTCGCGGATCCACCGCCTCGCGCACAGCAAGGGCCTCAAGACGCCGGCCACCATGCTGTACGGCCACATCGAGGAGCCCCGTCACCGGGTGGACCACGTGCTGCGGCTGCGCGAGCTGCAGGACGAGACCGGCGGCTTCCAGGTCTTCATCCCGCTGCGCTACCAGCACGACTTCCACGACTCCAAGGACGGCGTCGTGCGCAACAAGCTGATGGCCCGCACCGAGATGGCCACCGGCGCCGAGGCGCTGAAGACCTTCGCGGTCTCCCGGCTGCTCTTCGACAACGTCCCGCACGTCAAGGTCTTCTGGGTGATGCACGGCGTCACCACCGCCCAGCTGGCGCTCAGCCACGGCGCGGACGACATGGACGGCTCGGTCGTCGAGTACAAGATCACCCACGACGCGGACAACTTCGGCACCCCGAACAAGCTCGGCCGCGACGACCTGCTCGGCCTGATCCGCGACGCCGGCTTCCGCCCGGTCGAGCGCAACACCCGCTACGAGATCATCCGCGAGTACGAGGGCCCGGACCTGACGCGCCGTGAGACCCCGCAGGCGATGCGCCTCTGACCTGCCCTCCGACCAGCGCACTCTCCCGCCGCCCGGGCCGCACTCCGGCCCGGGCGGCGGTGCCTTCACGGCCTCCGCACGCGACCCGGGTTTACCAACGGGTAGGGCGTTTGGCAGGATCGACCGCATGTCCGGTTCCCATCGCGCCACCGAGTACCCGCCGTACGAGCCGATGCAAGAGCCGGTGTACGGGGTGCCGCAGCAGTCGCACGAGGCGCCGTACGGCACGTACCAGCCGTACGCGCAGCCGGTTCAGCAGCCCTACCAGGAGCCCGCGCAGCAGCCGTACCAGGAGCCCGCCGGGCAGGAGTACGGCTACGGCGTGTACCAGCCGTACGAGCAGCCTTATCAGCAGCCCTACGACCAGCAGCCCTACGACCAGCCGCACCAGCAGTCGTACGAGCAGTCGTACGAGCAGGCCCCTGACGGGTACTTCGAGGCGTACGACCAGCCGTTCCCGTCGTACGAGCCCGCGCCGGAACCGGCCGTCCACGCGCCCGAACCGGCCGTCCCCGCGTCGGAGCCCGCCGCCTACGAGCCGACCCCCGAGCCCCTCGCCCCCGTCGTGCCCGCCGCCACCCCCGTCGCGGCCACGCCCGTTGCGGGCGGCCGGGCGGCCAACCGGGGCCGGCGGCGCAAGGCGAAGCAGAAACGTCACGGCAAGGCCGTGATGGCCGGCACCGCCCTGCTGGTCGCGGCCGCCGCCGGCTGGTACACCGTCGGCCAGGACGAGGCCAAGCCCGGCCTCACCGCCGCCGACGGCCCCGGCCCCGACGGCGTCAGCAAGCCCGACCAGCCCGCCCCGGCCCCCGCGGCCGTCCAGGCCGCCTCCGACCGGCAGGCCGCCCCCCAGGCCGCCGGCCGCAGCCAGGCCCGCCCGGACGCCTCGGTGGCCGCGATACCCGGCCTCGGTGCCACGTTCACCGCGAAGATCCCCGCTGAGACCGCCCAGGTCCTGGTCGCCTCCGGCACGGACAAGAACACCGACAAGAACACCGTCGTCCTCTGGACCCGCACCCCCGAGGGCCGCTGGCTGGCCGGCGAGACCTGGCAGGGCCACAACGGCAAGAACGGCTGGACCGCCGACCACAACGAGGGCGACCTGCGCAGCCCGATCGGCGTCTTCAGCCTCACCGACGCGGGCGGCCGCAAGGACGACCCGGGCAGCAAGATCCCGTACGACAAGGACCCGAGCTTCGTGGTCTCCGGCACCGGCTTCTTCGGCGACCAGCTGGCCGGCTCCTTCGACTACGTGGTCGCGATCAACTACAACCGCGTCGCCGGCAGCACTCCGCTCGACATGCGCCGCCCGATGGGCTCCAAGAAGGGCGGCGGCATCTGGCTCCACGTGGACCACGACGGCCCCACCCACGGCTGCGTGTCGATCCCCGAGGACAAGATGGCCGAGCTGATACGAACCCTGGACCCGGCCGCCCACCCGGTCATCGTGATGGGGGACACGGCGACGCTGGCCGCCTGACCTCGGCACGCGCGACCTCGGCACACGCGCTACCTGGCACACGCGCGACCCCAAGCGCCCCAACGGCCGTTGTTGATCCCCTACAGATCGCCGGTGCGGATCCTGTCGCCGGTCGTGCCCCGCTGACCAGCGGGTAACCCGGTTCCATGGCAGCATGAGCGGTTCTCGCATTGTGGCACTCGGGCACTACCAGCCCCCCAAGGTCCTCACCAACGACGACCTGGCGGCGCTCGTCGCCACCGACGACGAGTGGATCCGCAGCCGGGTGGGCATCCGCACCCGGCACATCGCCGAAGGCGAGACCCTGGTCGACCTCGCCGCCGAGGCCGCCCAGAAGGCGCTCGCCAACAGCGGCCGGACGGCTGAGGAGATCGACCTCGTCGTCGTCGCCACCTGCACCGCGATCGAGCGCAGTCCCAACACCGCCGCCGCGGTGGCCGCCCGGCTGGGCGTGCGCTCGCCCGCCGCGTACGACATCAACACGGTCTGCTCCGGCTTCTCGTACGCCCTGGCCACCGCCGACCACGCGATCCGGGCCGGCGCGTCCCGCCGCGCGCTGGTGATCGGCGCCGAGCGGATGTCCGACACGCTCGACTGGACCGACCGCTCCACCTGCGTGATCTTCGGCGACGGCGCGGGTGCCGCGGTGGTCGAGGCCCAGGAGGAGGGCGCCGAGCCCGGTATCGGGCCGGTGGTCTGGGGCTCCGAGCCGGAGAAGGGCGACGCCGTGGTGATCACCGGCTGGGACCCGGTGATCAGCCAGCAGGGCCAGTCGGTCTTCCGCTGGGCCACCACCCAGCTCGCCCCGCTCGCCCGGCAGGCCTGCGAGCGGGCCGGGATCGACCCGGCCGAACTGAAGGGCTTCGTCCCGCACCAGGCCAACCTGCGGATCATCGACGCCATCGCCCGCAAGCTGGGCCTCGGCGACGCGGTGGTGGCCCGGGACGTGGTCGACTCCGGGAACACCTCGGCCGCCTCCATCCCGCTGGCCTTCTCCAAGCTGGTCGAGCGCGGCGAGCTCTCGCCCGGCGACCCGGTCCTGCTCTTCGGCTTCGGCGGCGGCCTGGCGTACGCCGGTCAGGTCGTGCGCTGCCCCTGAATCGCCCGCTCGCCTCCGGGGCGCTCTGACCCGGTGCCGACGGTCGGCGCTCCGGCGCTCGTGCCTCGCTTGTCGCTTCTCCCTTTCGGCACCGGCGCGCCCCTTCGGCTCGGGGCGGGAGTTCGCCCGCTCGCTGGTGACGCGGCTCGGGGCGGGAGTTCGCCCGCTCGCCCGTGACGCCGCTCGGGGCGGGCAGGGAGGCGGGCCGTAAGGAGCCCTGACAGACGAATGCCGGTGGGCGGGCACCCCGTACTAGGGGGTGCCCGCCCACCGGCATGTCTGGCGCGCGTGCGGTACGTCGGCGGACCTCCCCCGAGGACACGGCCGCCGTCCGTCGTTCCCCGGACAGGAGGCCGGGGCTGCGCGCGGAGCGGATGGTGGGTCGGTTGGTCGGTCTACTTGGGCGGCTTCTTGCCGGTGACGCCCAGGTACACCAGGGGAGCGAGGTTGGGCTTGAGGTCCTTGACCTTGACGCCCCAGGAGGTGAAGGCCTTCTGGTGCTCGGCCGCCGAAGCGAGCAGCGAGACCAGGGCCCCGGCGACGGCGTTCGGGTCGAGCGACTTGTCGGCCTGACCCTTCGCCTGGAGTTCCTTGACGGCCTCTGCGAGCGGCTTGGCGACCGCGTTGAGGACGGTCATGCGGATCTTGAAGAACCGCTTGTCCCCTTCGGCGGCACCGAGCGTGACCACTCGGAGAATGGCGTCGTTCTTGCGCCAGAAGGCGAGGAATCCGTCGACCAGTTCTTCCGAAGTGGTCGGTCCGGACTTCCCTGCCCAGGACTTTCCGGCCACCAGCTCTTTGAGGGTGTCGGCGTCCTTGGCCATTTCCTCGGCGATTTCGAGGACTGCGCCCTCGACATCCGGGAAGTACTGGTAGAAGGTCGCGGGGGAGGTACCCGCCATACGGGCGACGTCGATGACCTTGACGTCCCGATAGGGCGACGTGCTGAGCATCTCGCGGAGGCAGTCGAGCAGCTTCTGCCGCGTCTCCTGTCCGCGTCGCCCGGCGACGCGACCGTCGACGGTGCGAACTTGTCCTGTCATGCCGTCAGCTTACCGTGGCACGATCTTGGCGCGATTCGGTGATGCGACTATTACTCCGCACGGGGGTTGGTATAGCGGCATCAACCACTTCGGACGGATATTCACCGGGCCTCGAAGCCCCTGTTGAAGCCCCCCCGTGTGCTTTTGACCTCACAGCGTGACGGCGAGTCCACTGAGGGGTGGTCGGGTGACAGAACGTGACGATTGGTGAGGGGTCCGGAGCCGTCCCGAAGTGGACGGTCCGGAGCTCCGGGTGCAAGCCGCAGCCGGAGCGGGCGTCAGAATCCAGCCGTTCCGTTCCCGGCGGCGGGGGCGCCCGGCGGTGCTCTCCGGGCGGGGGAGGTTGGAGATGCGCCGGGCGGCGTTGGAGAATCGGGTCCGGCACCACGCGGCGGGTGCGGACAACGGGGAGGTGGCAGCGGAGTGGACCAGCTGACGGCGCACGATCCGAGGAGGATCGGGCCCTTCGAGGTGCTGGGGCGGCTCGGCGCGGGTGGGATGGGGCTGGTCTACCTGGCGCGGTCCGCGTCCGGGCGACGAGTGGCCATCAAGACCGTCCGGGGGGAGCTGGCCGAGGACGAGCTGTTCCGGGTTCGCTTCGCGCGGGAGATCGCGGCCGCCAAGACGGTCGGCGGTTTCTACACGGCGGCCGTGGTGGACGCCGACGCGGACGCCCGGGTGCCCTGGCTCGCCACGGCGTACATCCCGGCACCCTCGCTCGAGGACCTGGTCGAGGACTGCGGCCCGCTGCCGGTGGACGCCACCCGCTGGCTGGTCGCCGGCATCGCGGAGGCCCTGCAGTCCATCCACGCGGCCGGGCTGATCCACCGCGACCTCAAGCCCTCCAACGTCCTGGTGGTCGAGGACGGCCCGAAGGTGATCGACTTCGGCATCGCGGCCGGGGTCTCCAGCACCCGGCTCACCATGACCAACGTCGCGGTGGGCACCCCCGCCTACATGTCCCCCGAGCAGGCCCGGGACAGCCGGACCGTCCGGGGCGCCAGCGACGTCTTCTCGCTCGGCTCGCTGATGGTCTTCTGCGCCACCGGGCACCCGCCCTTCCGCGGCTCCAACCCGGTCGAGACGGTGTTCCAGCTGCTGCGCGAGGAGCCGGACCTGACCGGCATGCCGCCCGAGCTGATGGACCTGGTCCGGGCCTGCATGCAGCAGGCGGCCGAGCACCGGCCCACGCCGGCGCAGATCCAGGCCGAACTGGCCCCGCACCTCTTCTCCCGGGACGACGCCTCCGGCGAGGCCGGGGACTGGCTGCCGGCCAACGCGCTGGAGCTGATCGAGCGCAAGCGCGGCCGTCGCCAGCCGGCCCCGCCGCGGCCGGTCCAGGCCGAGCCGCCGCAGCCGCCGCAGGCGCCTGCGCCGTCGTACACGCCCCCGCCGCCGCTGGTCCCGCCGCAGTCCCACGGGGCCGCCGACCCGCGCACCGACCCGGGCGTCCGGCACGGGCAGCCGCCGGCCGGGCCGGTGCACACCGCGCCGCGGCCGGGCCAGGCCTCCGACGCCGAGATCCCGACCGCGAAGATCGCCTCCCCGAACAAGCACCGCGCGCCGACGGGCGGCGGCGCCGTCGAGGTGCAGCTGTCCGGCGCCTCGGTACGGATAGGCCCGGGGCCGCGGGCCGAGCACGAGCAGCCCGGTCCGAACACCGCCCCGGCCGCGACCGACTGGGTCCGCCGGGCGGCCCCCACCGCGCCGCCGCAGCCGGTCCAGGCCCCCACCCCGCCGGCCCCGGCCGCCCGCTGGCGCCCCTGGCGGTTCCGGATGTCCAACGACGTCTGGGGTACCCCGGTGGTCGCCGACGGCATGCTCTTCGTCTCCAGCTTCGAGGTGCACGCGCTGGACATTGGCTCCGGCGAGCGCCGCTACAAGACCCGCGACGTCGCCTGGGCGCTCGCGGTGGACGCCGGCCGGGCGCACGCCGCGGACGGCCCGCACCTGTACACCGTGGACGCCGCGGACGGCACCGAGCGCTGGCGCACCTCGCTGGACGGCTGGGTCTACTCGCTCTCCGCCGCCGACGGCGTGCTCTGCTGCGGCATCAGGGGCGGCGGCGTCCAGCTGCGCTCGGCGGCCAACGGCGCCGAACTGTGGCGCGCCGACGACGCCCAGCAGGACTACGAGAACCCGCAGTCCGGCCCGGTCCTGCTGGGCGGCGCGGCCTACTACTACGGCGCCGGACGGCTGCGCTGCGTCGACCCGCGCGGCGCGGGCCTGCGCTGGTCCTTCCAGGTCGGCGAGGACGTGCCCTCGCACCCGGTCGAGCGCGGCGGCGTGCTGTACGTCACGGCCGGCACCCGGGTGTACGCGCTGGACGCGGCCAGCGGGGTCGAGCGCTGGCGCTTCGAGGCCCCGGTGGTGCTGTTCACCCCGCCCGCCCTGGACGCCGACGCCGTCTACGTGGCCGACTACCTGGGCACCGTCTACGCGCTGGACGCGGCCACCGGCCTGGACCGCTGGCGCGGGGTCACCGGCAGCCGCCAGGGCGCCGAGCCGGTGGTCGTCGGGGACGGCATGGTGCTCGTCGGCAGCGGCGAGGTGCTGTACGCCTTCGAGGCGGCGACCGGCCGGGAGCGCTGGCGCTACACCGCGCGCGGCGAGATCGTCGGCTCCCCGGCGGTGGCCGACGGGCTGGTGCACCTGGGCAGCCGGGACCACTCGCTGCACACCCTGGACCTGGCGAGCGGTCAGCTGCGCTGGGAACTCGGCACCAAGGGCGAGCTCACCGGCTCACCGGTGGCGGTCGGCGGCCGGGTCTTCGTCGGCTCCAAGGACCGCTGCGTGTACGCGCTGGACGCCTTCTACGGCACGGCGGTGCCTGCCCGCTGAGCCGTGCCCGCCCGCTGGGGCGGGCCGGCTGGGGTGGGCCGGCTGGGGCGGGTCGGCGGCGGGGCACCGGCCCCGCCGCCCCACCGGGCCGTCGGACCCGGGGCCGTCAGGCCTTGCGGGCCTCGGGGTGGCGGCCGCACCAGCCGTCCCACGCGGAGGCGACCATCTCCGCCACGCCGTGGCGCGCGCTCCAGCCCAGCTCGCGGTGGATCAGGTCGGCGGAGGCCACCACCCGGGCGGGGTCGCCGGGGCGGCGCGGCGTCACCTCGGCGGTGGTGTCGTAGCCGGTGACCTCGCCGATCACCGCCAGCATCTCCTGGACGCTGACGCCCTCGCCGCGGCCGATGTTGAGCACCAGCGTGGTGGTCCCGGCCGGGTCCGCGGCCAGCCGCTTGGCGGCCGCCACGTGGGCCGAGGCGATGTCGGAGACGTGGATGAAGTCGCGCACGCAGGTGCCGTCCGGCGTCGGGTAGTCGGCGCCGAAGATCCGCGGGGCCTCGCCGGCGGTGAGCCGCTCGAAGACCATCGGGATCAGGTTGAACACCCCGGCGTCGGAGAGCTCGGGGGAGGCGGCGCCGGCCACGTTGAAGTAGCGCAGGGCCACGGTGGACATGCCGTGGGCCTTCCCGGCCGCGGCGACCAGCCACTCGCCGGCGAGCTTGGTCTCGCCGTACGGGCTCATCGGGGCGCAGGGGGTGGACTCGGTGACCAGGTCGACGTCCGGCATGCCGTAGACCGCGGCGGAGGAGGAGAACAGGAAGCGCTTGACCCCGCCCTCGGCGGCGGCCTCCAGGACGGTCTGCAGGCCGATCACGTTCTCGCGGTAGTACAGGAACGGCTGCTCGACCGACTCGCCGACCTGCTTCTTGGCGGCGAAGTGCAGGACGCCGTGGACGCCGTGCTCGCGGATCGCGGCGTCCAGGACGGCGCGGTCCAGGGTGGAGCCCTCGACCAGGGGGACCCCGGCCGGGAGGCGGGACGCGTCGCCGGTGCTCAGGTCGTCCAGGACCACGACGCGCTCACCGGCGTCGAGCAGCTGGCGGACGACGTGCCCGCCGATGTATCCGGCACCGCCGGTGATCAACCAAGTCATGCGGCGAATCCTAGGTGTTCGGTTTAGGTCGGCTTTCCGGGCGAGTCCGGCCAGCGAACCGGACAAACCGGTGAAATGCTGACAAAGATTTCCGTGCTCTCATGCCCGCGCCCTCGGCGTGGTGACGAATCGGAGGCAGCCAGGTGAGCCGTAAGCAGGAACACACCCGCCCCCGGCCGACCGGGCCCCGGCCCACCGGGCCCAGGACGGCGCAGGCGCGGCTGCTGGCACCGGTCGCGGTGACCGCCGCGCTGGCCCTGGCCGGGTGTAGCAGCGGCTCGTCCTCCTCCGCCTCCTCCTCGTCGTCCTCGCCCGCGTCCGGCGCGTCCGGATCCGGCACCAAGCAGGCCTCCTCGCCCCCCACGTCGAGCGGGAACCAGCTGCAGGACGCGTACCAGAAGGTGATCGCCGACGTGCTGCCCTCGGTGGTGCAGATCACCACCGGCGACAGCCTCGGCTCCGGGATCGTCTACGACAACAAGGGCGACATCGTCACCAACGCCCACGTGGTCGGTACCGCGACCACCTTCACCGTGACCCTCGCCAACACCAGCAAGTCGCTGGACGCGAGCCTGGTCGCCAGCTACCCCGACTCCGACCTCGCGGTGATCCGGCTGGCCAGCCCGCCGAGCGGCCTCAAGCCCGCGACCTTCGGCGACTCCGGCAAGGTCGAGCTCGGCCAGATCACCCTCGCCATGGGCAGCCCGCTCGGGCTCTCCAGCAGCGTCACCCAGGGCATCGTCTCGGCCACCGGACGGACCGTCTCCGAGCCCCAGGGCGGCAGCTCGCCGGGCGCCACCATCGGCAACATGGTGCAGACCTCGGCCGCGATCAACCCGGGCAACAGCGGCGGCGCGCTGGTCAACCTGGACGGCCAGGTGATCGGCATCAACACGCTCGCCGCGACCGAACCCGAGGCCAACGGCGCGGCCGCCCCCGGCATCGGCTTCGCCATCCCGGCGTCCACCATCACCAACATCACCGACCAGCTGATCAAGCAGGGCAAGGTCACCAACTCCGGCCGGGCCGCGCTCGGCATCACCGCCCGGACCAGCTTCAACCAGCAGTTCCAGCCGGCCGGCGCGGTGATCGTGGCGGTCAGCCCGGGCAGCGCGGCCGCCTCGGCGGGGCTGCAGGCCGGGGACGTCATCACCAAGATCGGCGACACCCCGGTCGACTCCCTGAACGCGCTCACCACCACGCTCGCCTCGCTCACCCCCGGCAGCAAGGTCACCGTCACCTACACCCGGGACGGCAACACCCAGACCGCCGACGTCACCCTCGGCCAGCTGGCAACCCCGTAACCCCGGTACGGCGCCGCCGGGCCGCACGCCGCGCAAGGGTTCCGCGGCCCGCCCGCCGTACCGGACCGGGGGGGGGGGGGAGCAAGGCCCGTCGCGGGGGGGGGGGGGAAGGGTGTGGGAAGAGGCGGG